>DSDF01000057.1 GCA_011048835.1 Methanoculleus sp.
CATGATCCGCCTGCTGCTTGTCGACGATGAACCCATCCTCCTCATCCCGACGAAAACATTCCTCGAAAGAGACAATGCCGATATCGAGTGCGATACCGCCAATTCTGCCCGTGAAGCGCTTTCTATGCTGGCTGCGTCACCCTACGATGCCATCGTCTCCGACTACGATATGCCGGAGATGGACGGCATCGCATTGTTACAAGAGGTGCGCCGGCAGTACGGCACGCTCCCGTTCATCCTCTTTTCCGGGCGGGGACGGGAAGCGGTCGTGATCGAGGCGCTCAACCACGGCGCCGATTTTTACGTGCAGAGAGGGCCTGACCCGTCATCGCAATATGCCGAGCTTGCACATAAAGTCCGGCGTGCGGTGGAGCGTAAGCGAGCCGAGGATGATCTGCGGGAGACCCTTCTCGAACTGCAGACGACGGTCGAGGAATTGAAAGTGGCGGAGGAGGAAGTACGGTCACAGAACGAAGAGCTCATGGCGGCACGGGAGGAGCTGCATGCCGAGCACCAGCGCTACGTCGACCTGTTCGAATATGCACCTTACGGGTACATCCTCACCGATGCAAACGGCGTCATTCAAGAGATCAATCACGAAGGGGCCCGAAAGATGAATGTAAACGGAAAAAATCTGGTGGGAAAGCCGCTGGTGATTTTCATCGCCAAAGATGAACGAGTGACGTTGCATACCCTCATCGGCACGGTGAACTGCGGGAGCGCGAAGGAACTGCGGGACAGGAGAATAACCCTGCAGCCGCGGGATGACTCCCCGTTCCCGATCAGCCTCGATGTAGGGGCGGTATGCGATGCCGGCAACAATCTCATCGGACTGCGCTGGTTGATTCGTGAAATTACCTCGTAGAACCAGGCGAAATCGCATTTTTAGAGGGATCATGGGAGCCTCCAAAACGTTTAAATACGCCCCGGGGGAAAAACTGAACCAGTATACATCACGGAATGATGGACGCATCCACCCGGGAACGCGGGGAACGAAGGTCTCTGTTCCGGCAGCGGGAAGTATGCATTCGATAACAGCGCGAACCGAGAGCGGGCATGGAGGTACACCCCACAATCCCTCACGGTACTTGCCGGATTCAACCGCACTGTCCTGTGGAATTGTTGGAGATATGCATCGGAGAGAATATGGGAGTTACACCAGCATTTGATATCATCGCACTTGCGGCATCCGCAGGCGGGCTCACCGCACTGGGGGAGATCCTCGCCCTGCTCCCCCCCGAATTTCCGGCCGCAGTGGTCGTCGTCCAGCACCTCGACCCCCGCCACCGCAGTCTGATGTCCGAGATCCTGGCCCGCCGCACGCGTCTTGCGGTCAAACAGGCTGAAGCAGGGGAACCCCTGCACGCGGGAACGGTCTATATCGCTCCCCCCGACTACCACATGCTGGTCAATTCGGACCGGACCATCTCCCTCACCCAGTCCGAGCTGGTGCACTTCGTCCGCCCTTCGGCCGACCTGCTCTTTGAATCGGTGGCCGGCAGCTACCGGGACCGGAGCATCGCCGTGGTGCTCACCGGCACCGGCAGCGACGGGAGCATGGGGGTGCAGGCCGTCAAGAACAGGGGGGGCACGGTGATCGCCCAGGATGAATCCACCTCCGAATTTTTCGGCATGCCCCAGGCCGCCATCCAGACAGGATCCGTGGATTTCATCCTCGGGCTCGATGAGATCGCCTCCGCACTGGTGACACTGGTGATGAAAGGAGAGGTCTGATGGATCCCGTTTCGGATGACGAACCGTTCGAACGGCTGCTGGACTACGTAAAGCTCCACCGTGGGTTGGATTTCACCGGCTACAAGCGGTCGAGCCTCCGGCGCCGCGTGCAAAAACGTATGCACGAGGTGAAGATCAAGGAATTCGACGAGTACCAGGACTACCTGGAGGTGCACCCGGAGGAGTTCGCAGCCCTCTTCAACACGATCCTCATCAACGTCACCGCCTTTTTCCGGGACAAACCAGCATGGGACTATCTTGCCGGGGAAATTGTCCCCCGCATCGTCAACAGCCTCGAGGAGGACGAACCCATCCGCATCTGGAGCGCCGGGTGCGCCAGCGGCGAGGAGGCGTACACCATCGCCATCATCATGGCCGAGTCCATGGGGATGGAGGCCTTCAAAAGACGGGTCAAGATCTACGCCACCGATGTCGACGAAGAGGCGCTGGAGATCGCCCGCCATGCCAGCTATCCCGAAAAGCGTATGGAGCCCGTTCCGATCGAATTGCGGGAGAAGTACTTTGTCAGGGAGGGGGACCGCTCCGTCTTTCTCTCCGATCTCCGCCGGTCGGTTATCTTCGGGCGCCACGACCTCGTGCAGGACGCCCCCATCTCCCGCCTCGACCTGATCGTCTGCCGCAACACCCTGATGTATTTCATCGCCGAGACGCAGGCGAAAATCCTGGAGCGCTTCCACTTCGCCCTCAAGGACAGCGGCTTCCTCTTTCTGGGGAAGGCCGAGATGCTCCTGACCCACGCAAGGCTCTTCAAACCGGAGACACTCAAACACCGGGTCTTCACCCGGGTGCCCGCCATGAGAAGACGGGGGCCGCCTGTCGAAATCCCCGCCATGAGGGAGGCGGCCAGGGAACCCGACATCGCCACGCTCCAGGAGGTCGCATTCAACGCCGCCCAGACCGCCCAGATCGTCATGGATGTCGAAGGGACGCTGGTGCTGGCCAACACCAGGGCACAATCCCTCTTCGATCTCCATGAAAAGGATCTCGGCAGCCCGTTCAGGGACCTTGAGATCTCCTACAAGCCGGTGGAGCTGCGCTCCCCCATCGAGCAGGTGATGGCAAGGAAAACACCGGCATACGTTCCCGACGTGCAACGGATCCTTCCCGACGGCAGCACGCAGTTCCTGGCGGTGAAGATCGTGCCCCTCACCATCAACAGCGGCGATATGGTGGGGGTGAGCGTCACCTTCCAGGATATGACCAGCTACAAGGAGCTGGAGGCTGAATTCCTCGAATCCAACGCCAGGCTGGAAGCGAGTTACGAGGAACTCAACTCTGCCAACGAGGAGCTGGAGACCACCAACGAAGAACTCCAGTCCACCGTGGAGGAGCTGGAGACCACCAACGAGGAACTCCAGTCCACCAACGAGGAGATGGAGACCATGAACGAGGAGCTCCAGTCCACCAACGAGGAGCTGGAGACGATCAACGACGAACTTCGCCAGCGCACCGGGGAGCTGAACAGGTCCAACGAGTTCCTCGGCGCAATCCTCGCCAGCCTCCATTCGGGGGTGGTGGTGGCCGACCGGGACTACAATGTGCTGATCTGGAGCGACGAGGCCAGCGACCTGTGGGGACTGCGGGCCGACGAGGTGATCGGCAAATCGCTCCTCTCCCTCGACATCGGCCTCCCGGTGGACCAGTTGAAGGCGCCGATCAGCGAGCTGCTGAAGGGCAAAGCGGACTACGACGAGCGGCTGCTCGATGCGGTGAACCGGCGAGGGCGGACGTTCCGCTGCCAGGTGGTCGCCACCCCGCTGGTCGACGAGCAGGGGTCCCGCAAGGGGGTGGTCCTGCTCATGGAGGAGGTGCTGGGGATCGACCGGCGGATCGTGGACACGGTGCGCGAGCCCCTGATCATTCTCAACCGCGACCTGGAGGTCATCTTCGCCAACCGGTCATTCTACGCAACCTTCCGGACACCGCCCGAAGAGACGGTGGGGCAGCGCATCTACGACCTCGGCAACCGGCAATGGGATATCCCTGAGCTGCGCAGGCTTCTCGAAGAGATCCTCCCGGGGAAGTCCACCTTCAGGAATTTCGAGGTCGTCCACGAGTTCCCCGGCATCGGAACTCGGAAAATGCTGCTGAACGCACGCCGGCTCATCCCGGCTAACAACGAGGAGGAGTTTATCCTGCTCGCCATCGAGGAGATGACGTGACCGTCCACCGACCATGCCACCGGTTCGCGCCTTCCCCGGGCACACACTGTTGAGGGGTGATAATGGTTCTGGAATGCAGAGAGAATCAGCAGAAATTCGAGAGAGAAATCAGTGCTCTCCGCCGGCGGTTGGAGGCCATTGCAACCGATACCCGGCTCTCCGATGCGGCGCGGCTGGACATCCTGCTCCACGAGCTCGAGGTCTCATTGGAGGAACTGGAGGTCACGCACGAGGAGCTGCTGGCAGCCAACGAAGAGATGGAAGAAGCCCGCCAGCAGGTGGAATCCGAGCGGCAGAGCTACCTGGACCTCTTCGAGGGCGCCCCCGACGGCTATGTGGTCACCGATGCGAACGGGGTGATCGTCGAGGTGAACACCGCCGCAGCATCGATGATCAATGCAGGCGAAAACGTCCTGGCGGGCAAACCGCTGGTGCTCTTCGTCACCGATGGATGCAAGAAAGCATTCCACTCCCGCGTGACCCGGCTCTCCTCGGGCGACGAGAGGGAGATACGCGAGTGGGAGCTGGCGCTGCAGCCACGGGACTGCGCCCCCCTCCCCGTGCTGGTTTCGGTGTCCGCCGTCCGGGAAACGGACAGAAAGACCGTCCATCTGCGCTGGCTGCTGCACGACATCACCGAGCGAAAAGCAGCCGAGGCGGCATTGCAACTCCAGAAAGATCTCCTCGATGAGCGCATGAAAGAACTGCACTGCCTCTACGACATCGCCCGCGTCATCGAGCGCAGGGCACCGCTCGAGGAGACTCTGCGGGGCATTGCGGCGCAGATCCCCTCCGGCTGGAAATATCCCCACAGCGCCTGCGCACGCATCCGTGCCGGCGACATCGAGTGCGCAACCCCTCACTTCGTGGAGACAAGGTGGAAGCAGGAGAAGGAGATCGACGCGCGCGGCCGGCCGGTGGGAAGGGTGGAGGTCTGTTACCGGAGCGCAAAGCCGGACGCAGAGGAAGGGCCTTTTCTCACCGAGGAGCGCCATTTGCTTGAGATCATCGCCGTGCGGATCGGGAACCTGATCGAGCGGACATGGGCGGAGGAGGCGGAGCAAGAGAGCAGGGAGCGTCTCAACCTCGCCATCGAAGGGGCGAATCTGGGGATCTGGGACAGGGACATGGTGACGGGCGAGGTCGTCACCGATGCCTACTGGGGATCGCTGCTCGGCTATGGTCCCGGGGACCCGATCGCACCCTGGGAGGAGCAGGTGCACCCCGACGACCGCCAGGCTGTACTGGAGGTTTTCCGGGATCACCTCCGGGGAACCACCCGCTATGCCGAGGCCAGTTACCGCATGAAGACGAAAGATGGGCGCTATATCTGGATCCTCACCCGGGGAAAGGTGGTGGCGCGTGATGCGGAGGGGAGGCCTCGCAGGCTGACCGGGGTTGACCAGGACATCACTACCCTGCAGACCTTCCAGGAAGCCCTCAAGGAGGTAAACCGGAAACTCAACCTGCTCTCCAGCATCACCCGCCATGATATCCTCAACCAGGTCACGGCGCTGAAGGCCTTCCTCCACCTCATCGAGGAGCGGCAATACGAGGACGCCGACACGCAGAAGATGTTTTCCAATCTGCACATGATCGCCGACACCATCGACCGCCAGATCACGTTCACCGGCGACTACCAGCATATGGGCGAACAGGATCCCCGGTGGCAGCAGGTGGCCTGCGTGATGACGCGGGCGGCGGAGAGCGTCATGCTGGGCGGGGCCGTCCTGACGGTGTCCACCGGCGACCTTGAGGTAGTTGCAGATCCGATGCTGGAGAAGGCCTTCTACAACCTGCTGGACAATGCCGTGGTCCATGGCACCGTCACGGCGATCGACGTCTCCTGCCGAAGGGAGGGGAACGGCTGCGTCATCGTCGTGAAGGACGACGGGATCGGGATCCCTGCAGCCCAAAAAGAGGCCATCTTTGAACGGGGCGTGGGGAGGATCACCGGCTACGGGCTGTTTCTGACACGGGAGATCCTCGCCATCACCGGCATGAGCATCCGGGAGACGGGCGAGGAGGGGAAGGGGGCCTGCTTTGAGATCGCCGTGCCCGAAGGCGGGTGGCGGACGGCCGGTCCTCCCGTCCCCTAGACCATGGTGCCTTTTTCCACCTTCAACCGCTCGACCACCCGGCCGCGCGACCGGGCGGCGTGATCCCGCACGGTCTGGACGGGATCCTCGAACTCGACCTCGCGGAGCGCTTTTTCCACGCGTTCGTCGGCAAATGCCCCGAGAGCGTCGGCAGCGACCTCGCGGGTGTGCTCGTCCTCATCGCAGAGCGCTGCAAGCAGGCCTTCGATATCGCCTGCCCGGCTCAGGTTGTCGATCTCTACCACTCGCATCATATCCACCTGCCGGTGCATACTCGCGAATCCTACAAAAACCTATCTCCGGCCGGGGCGAGCGCAACCTATATACGCCATGCCTTCCTCTTCCCGCAGTATACGGAGGAAGCAGAATGACGAAAGTGCTGGAATTTTACAAATGCGATGACTGCGGGACCGTGGTGATGGTGACCCACTCGGGCGAGGGCCCGGTGATGAGCCCCGCTGGAAAGCCCATGCGGCTGCTGGAGGAGAAGATGCAGGAGGAGGGGCTCACCGAAAAGCACGTCCCGGTGATCGAGAAAACCGCGAACGGGATCAAGGTCAGGGTGGGCGCAAACCCGCACCCGATGATCAAGGAGCACTACATCCAGTGGATCTCTGTCAAAGACGGGCGGAACCTGTACATTCACGCCCTGCGGCCGGGCGAGCCCCCCGAGGCGGAGTTCCCCGTCGACAACCCGAACGTCAAGTCGATGATCTACTGCAATGTCCACGATATCTGGACCAACAAAAAGTAACGCCCGGGGGACAATCCCCCGATCCCTCTTTTCCCCGGCCGGAGTTCCGGTCATTCCCCCTGCGATGCCGGTGCGGCCGCCGCAGGCACTCGCTCCCGCTCCTTCTGCGCCCCGACCAGCCGGAAGGAGAGGACGAAGACGGCAAAGACAATCGCACCGGCGATGAGAAACGAACCCGGCCCGAGCAGGGTGTAGAGGAACCCGCCGGCGATCAGCCCGACGATGCTCGCCAGGCTCGCCGCACTCATGGCGGCCCCCTGCACCGTGCCCTGAAAGGCCGTGCCGGCAAATTTGGAGAGGAGGGAGAGGACCGACGGCCACATCACCCCGTTGCCGAATGCGAAAAAGAGCGTGGCCGCATAGATGAGCAGCAGGGAGCCGGGCACGAGCAGGAGGAACTGGAGGCCGAGCACCAGGCTGCCGGCGATGATCAGGGCGTACTCCGCGTAGCGGTCGGAGAGCGCGGAGAGCACCGGGCCCTGCACGAATGCCATCATGGCGCTGATGGCCGACAGGTAGATGCCCAGCTCGCCCGGCGTCCATGCAAGCCCCACTGCCGCGTACGCGGGAAAGGCGGTATAGTAGATGTTGAACGCCAGGAATATCAGGAAATAGAGCATGAGCATGAAGGGCACGAAGCGGAGCCCGAAGATCCCCCGGAAGCTGATCTCTTCTGTCCGATCCAGCAGGTAGCATTCCACATGCTCCTGGCCGAGCACCTTGCGCACGCTGGTGAGTTCCCGGTACTCCTCGATGGTGCAGGGCCGCGACTCAGGCAGCAGTGCAACAATGATGAGGGTGCCGGCCACCGAGATCAGGAAGGCCGCCAGCACGGGGAGGACGGTACCATAGGCGGTCCCTCCCAGGACGCCGGCGAGCGCCGGGCCGAGGATGTAGCCCATGTTGGAGGCGATGGACATCCTCCCGTAGCGTTTGTTGCGCAGCGCTTCGGGGGTGACGTCGGCGAGGTAGGCGTTCGCCACCGAGACGTTGCCGCCGGTGGCGCCGTCGAGAGCCCGGCCGAGGAAGATGACGACAAGGGGCAGGGTGAGGGTGAAAACACCCAGCAGCGGGGAATCGATCGACACGAGGGGGATTGCCGGGAGAAAGAGGGCGACGAGAAAGACCAGCCAGGCGATCATGGTGCCGATCTGGCTGAGGAGCAGGATTTTCCGCCGCCCGAAGGAATCAGACCACCGTCCCAGGATGGGCGCGCCCACCAGCTGGAACGCGGGGTAGGTGGCCCCCAGCACGCCGTAGATCAGGGCGTTGCCGCCGTATCCGGTCACAAGGTAGACCAGGAAGGTGAGGATGATGCCGTAGCCGAGGGTGCCGATGAAGGTGATGGCATAGAGGGGCAGCAGCGCCCGCTCAGGCATACGGTCCTCCGGTCCCACCGGTTCGGTCGTCATCAGCCCCCTTCTCGACGCCTCGCGCCTCTCGATCAGCGATTCCGCTACGGTGCGATGCTATAAATACGTTGGTGCCGCCTCCCGGCTGACCGGAGGTATTATTGCTTCCCGTCCCCACTCCCTCGCTTGTATGACGGAGCAGACAGGGAGCCTGCAGATGGCCGGGAAGCAGGAGGCAGTCGAGGATCTCGCCAGGGAGCTGGGCAACCCGGATAAAGAGGTGCGGTGGAGCGCCGCCTACGCCCTGGCGGACATAGGAACACCGGCGGTGGAGGCGCTGATCGAGGGCCTGTGGGACAAAAGGGCGGTCGTGCGCCTGCGGGCGGCGTGGGCGCTGGGGCGCATCGGTGACCCCGTGGCCGTGGAGCCCCTGATCGGGGCTCTGCGCGACGGGGATTGGGGGGTGCGCAGGCGGGCGGCCCAGGCCCTCGGACGGCTTGGGGATCTGCGGGCCGCGGAACCGCTGGTCCACCTGATCTACGATGACATGCCGGAGGTGCGGCGGCAGGCGGTCGCGGCGCTGGGCAGGGTGGGCGCCGGCAGGTTCATCGAGCACCTCGCCAACCCCCTCCACGACAAGGACTGGCGGGTGCGCCTGGCCACCGTCTTCGTGCTCGCCAACATGAAGCATGAGCGGGCCGATGCGATGATAGAGGAGGCGGTCGATGACACAGAGCCGGTCGTGCGGAGCTCGGCGCGGCTCCTCATCGAAAAGCGACGGGAGGCGGGCCGGTAGCACCGGCGCAGGGGGAGATGCATGGCACAGCAGCTGACCATCCTGCAGGTCAACGACACCCACGGCTACCTGGAACCCCACCAGGAGCTCTTCTGGAAGGGGTCCCGGGCGGTGTTCCGGCAGGCGGGGGGCTATGCCCGGATCGCCGGTCTCGTCGCAGAGGTGCGGGAGGAGCGGGCCGGCGAGGTCCTAGTGCTCGACTGCGGGGACACCATTCACGGGACCTACCCGGCGGTGCAGAGCAGGGGGGAGGCGATGGTGCCGGTGCTCAACGCCCTGCACTTCGACGCGATGACCGCACACTGGGAGTTCGCCTACGGCCCGGCACGCTTCAAAGAGATCGCCGGCGCGCTGGACTATCCGGTCCTCGCCCTGAACTGCTACGACAAGGCGACCGGCGATTTGATCTTCGACCCGTCTACGATCCGGGAGGCAGGCGGGCTCTCGGTCGGGATCATCGGCATCGCTGCCACCATCGTGGACAAGACGATGCCGCCGTCCTTTTCCGAGGGGATCTCCCTGACGCTGGGACGGGAGGAGCTCCCCGGCACCATCGCGCGGCTGCGGGAGGAGGAGCGGGTGGACCTGGTGGTGGTGATCTCCCACCTCGGCTTTCCCCAGGAGGTGCAGCTGGCCGCCGAGGTCGACGGCATCGACGTGCTGCTCTCTGCCCACACCCACAACCGGCTCTATCGCCCGGCGGTGGTGCGCGACACCCTGATCATACAGTCCGGCTGCCACGGGTCGTTCGTGGGGAGGCTCGACCTTGCCGTGGAAAACGGGAGGGTTTCGGGGTTCCGCCACGAATTGATCACCGTCGATGAGCGCATTGCCCCCGACCCGGCGGTCGACGCGCTGGTGGCGTCCGCCATGGAACCCCACCGGGAGTACCTCGACGCGGTGGTGGGAGAGACCGCCACGCCGCTGCACCGCTCCGCCGTCCTCGAATCCACCATGGACCACCTGCTCCTCCAGGCGCTGCTCGATGCATCCGGCGCGCAGATGGCCTTCTCGAACGGCTGGCGCTACGGGGCGCCCGTAGCCCCCGGCCCGGTCACCAGAAACGACCTCTGGAACATCATCCCGGTCAATCCCCCGGTCTCCGTGGTCGAGCTGACCGGGGCCGAGCTGCGGGCGATGATGGAAGAGAACCTCGAGCATACCTTCTCCCGCGATCCCTACCAGCAGATGGGGGGCTACGTCAAGCGCTGCCGGGGGATCAACTGCTACATCAAGGTCGAGAACCCGGCGGGCCACCGAGTACGATGAGCCGGGCGTCTTCGTGGCATTCGAGGAGACGGCCGCGGACCTCGCGAAAAACGTGGCATCCCTCGGGTTTGACGTACACGGCCTGATCGACCAGAAAAAGATGGTGATCGACCATATCCATATCGATCCGGCCGAGATCGAGGAGACCGGCGAATACGACCTGGAGGGGCTGTTCATCCGCCTGGGCTTTGCCATCGACGCCATCGGGGCGAAACGGGTGGCGCTCGACACCGTGGAGGTGCTCTTCTCCGGGTTCATGGACCACGCGGTGCTCAGGGCGGAGCTGCGCCGGCTGTTTTCGTGGCTCAAGGACAGGGGGGTCACCGCCATCATCACCGGCGAGGCCGGGGAGACGACCTTCTCCCGCTACGGTCTCGAGGAGTACGTGGCTGACTGCGTAATCGCCCTCGACAACCGGGTGGTCAACCAGATCGCCACCCGCAGGCTCCGCATCGTCAAGTACCGGGGCAGCGCCCACGGCATGGACGAGTACCCGTTCCTGATCGATGCCGACGGTTTTCGGTCATCCCGGTCACCTCGCTGGGGCTGGACCACGAGGTATCGTCCGAGCGGGTATCGAGCGGTATTGAGGACCTCGATGCCATGCTGGGCGGCGGCTACTACCGGGGGAGCTCCATTCTGGTCTCCGGCATCGCCGGGACAGGCAAGACCAGCGTGGCGGCGAGTTTTGCGAACTTCGCCTGCGCCCGGGGTGAACGCTGCCTCTATTTCGCCTTTGAGGAATCCGAGGGCCAGCTGGTCCGCAATATGCGCTCCATCGGCATCGACCTGGGACCGTGGATAAAAAGTGGCCTCCTTCAAATCCACGCCTCGCGCCCCACCGTCCACGGCCTGGAGATGCACCTCGCCATGACACACAAACAGGTCAATGCATTTCGGCCGGACGTGGTGGTCATCGACCCTCTCTCCAACCTGATCAGCGTGGGCAGCGACCTGCAGGTGCGCTCCATGCTCACCCGGCTGATCGACTTTCTCAAGAGCAACCAGATCACCGCCCTGTTCACCGATCTGACGCAGGGCGGGGGAGCCATGCAGAACACCGAGGTCCGCGTCTCCTCGCTCATGGACACCTGGCTGCTGCTCGGCTTCGTGGAGGAGCAGGGCGAGCGCACCCGCGTCCTGAGCCTGCTGAAATCACGGGGCATGGCGCACTCCACCCGGGTGCGCGAATTCGTCCTCCGCGATGACGGCATCCACCTCACCGAGGTCCATGCCGGTGCCGGGGGCGTGCTGACCGGCCTGAACCGGCTCACCCGGGAGGCGAAGGCAAACGCCGCAGAGATGCGCCACACGCCGGATCTCGACGCCGGAGCGAGGGCGGTCCGACGCAGGCGCGAAGCACTGGAGACAACCATCGCAGCTCTCACTGCCGAATACGAGAGCGAGCTGGACGAGCTGCAGGCCGCCATCGAACAGGAACGGGCGCAGCAGAACGCCCCCGACGACGATCGCAGCATGGACAAGAGGTGAGGGCATGCCCGACTACTCCACCCCCCCGCCACCGGAGCGCTACGAACTCCGGCTCTACGTCGCCGGGCAGACACCCCGATCGCTCGCCGCCTTTGCCAACCTGCGGGAGATCTGCGAGACGCACCTGAAGGGGCAGTATTCCATCGAGGTGATCGACCTCCAGGAGAACCCGCAGCTGGCGGCAGGCGACCAGATCGTGGCGATCCCCACGCTGATCCGCAAACTCCCCACGCCGATAAAAAAATAATCGGCGACCTCTCCAATACCGAACGCGTGCTCGTGGGGCTGGATCTGCGCCCCATCGAGTGATGCAAGGAGGAATGCGTACATGCCGGCAAAGAAACCTGAAGAACCCGCGGAGGCCTTCGAGAAGGCCGCGGCGGAGCAGGGGCAGCGCTACTATGTGCTCCGCCTCTGCGTGACCGGCATCACCCCCCGGTCGGTCAGGGCGATCGAGAATATCAGGAAGCTGTGTGAGGATAACCTCAAGGGCTACTATGAGCTCGAGGTGGTCGACCTCTACCAGGATCCGTCGGTGGCGGAAGAAGAGGGGATCATCGCCGCACCGACGCTGATCAAAAAGAACCCGGCCCCAAGACGGAAACTGGTCGGCGACCTCTCCGACGTCGAGCGCATGCTCATCGGCCTCGGCATCACCCATCGGAGAACACGGCGAAGGGAGTCGCATGATGAGGGATGAAGCCATATCCGCGTGCAATCTCGCCGCCGAAAACAGGGCGCTCCGGGAACGGCTCGAGGAGGTCGAGGAGACCCTGCGGGCAATCCGGCGCGGCGAGGTGGACGCCCTGCTGGTGGCCACCACCGAGGGCGACCGGATATTCACCCTGCAGGGCGCCGAACACCCCTACCGGGTGCTCGTGGAGACCATGAACGAGGGGGCGGTGACAGCGGCGGAGGACGGCACGATCCTCTACTGCAACAGCCGGTTTGCGGCGATGGTGAACGCCGCACCCGAGACGGTCGTGGGCACCTCCCTGCTCCAGTATGTTGCCCCGGAAGACCGGAAAACCATCGACGCGCTGATGGCCTGCCCGGACCAGTCCCAAAGAAGGGGTGAGGTGCGGCTCGCCTCCTGCGACGGGACTGCCATGCCCGCCCTCCTCTCCTTCAGTCCTGCGGCGGTCGAAGGGTTGCCCGGGATATGCGTGATTGCCACCGATCTGTCCGAGCAAAAAAGGACCGAGAAGATCATGGCCTCCGAAAAACTGGCCCACTCCATTCTCGACCATGCCTCGGCAGCTATTGTCGTCTGCGACCGTGAGGGAAGGGTCATCCGGGCAAGCCTGATGGCCCACGATCTCGCCGGGTGCAATCCGCTGATGCAGCCGGTGGACATGGTATTCCCCTTCCTCGCAGGCAGTGTCGATAGGATGCCCCCGGACTGGACGGGCCCCGCATCAACGATCGTGAGCGCATATGAGGGGATTATCCAGAAAAAAGAGGTCGCTTTCACGCACCATGACGGCAGGAAGTTCGATCTGCTGTACAGCACGAACCGGATCGAAGATGAGGCGGGGAGTAGTATCGGCAGCCTCATTACCCTCGTCGATGTCACCAGGATGAAACGCGTCGAACAGGAGCTGCGCAGCAGCGAACACCGGCTCAATCTTGCCATCACCGCGGCTCACCTGTACCTGTGGGAATATATTCTACCCGAGGAACGGGGGGTGTGCCGCAACCTCCTGCCGGATATGCTCGGGTACGGCACCGGCGAGACTGAGACGACATTGGCGTCTTTTACGGCACTCATCCACCCCGATGACCGGGCTCGGCTGGTGGAGGTGTATCACGAGCACATTTCCGGGAACAGCCCGTTCATCGATGCCACCTACCGGATGCTGGCCGAGGACGGGTCGTGGAAATGGATCAACACGCGGGGTAACGCGGTCGAATGGGATGAGGCGGGGAATGCCACCAGGCTGATGGGAATTCACCAGGACATCAACGAAGTGCAGCTCCAGCGCGTCGCCCTCAAAAACGCCAGTAAAAAACTCAACCTGCTCTCCAGCATCACCCGCCACGACATCCTCAACCAGGTCTCCGCCCAGAAGGCGTTTCTCGCCCTGCTCGAAGAGCACATCCCCGCGGACGCGGAGGCGCAGAGTATGTACCAGCACCTGATCGCCACCGCCGACACGATACGGCGCCAGATCACCTTTACCGGCGACTACCAGCATATGGGCGAGCGCGACCCCGAGTGGCAGGGTATCGAATACGTGCTGAAACGGGCGGCGGAAAGCGTGTGTCTTGACCGCACGATACTGACAGTGGACAAGGAAATGCCGGAAATTCTTGCCGATCCCATGCTGGAGAAGGTGTTTTTCAACCTGCTGGAAAATGCGGTGCGCCACGGCGGAGAGGTATCAAGGATAGTCGTCCACTGGAGCACCGACGTCGGGCGCGGCATCCTGGTCGTCGAAGACGACGGCACCGGCATTCCCGGGAGCGAGAAACACCGGATCTTCGAGCGGAATGTCGGCAAAAACACCGGCCTGGGGCTGTTCCTTACCCGGGAGATTCTGGAGATCACCGGCATGACGATCTCCGAGACCGGCGAGGAGGGAATAGGCGCCCGGTTCGAGATCGAGGTCCCCGCAGGAAAGTGGCGGGCGGCCATAAAAGAGAACGAAAAAACCCCCACACCCTCCTGTAATTAATATTTTGTGAATAATATATAAATCTGAGTTTGTCCTATCGCAGTATACACCAGCACGACAGTGAGGTTGGATGTGTATGACCGACGGTGAATGCGATATCTGTCACACGCGGGGCAAACGGCTCGTCGCCGTGATGAGCAAGGCCACCCTGCGCCATGTCTGCAGCGAGTGCTTTTTCGAACGGTTCATGGGTCCCGGCGGCGAAGGGTTCGAGATCTTCGAGGAAGAACCAGCCACGGCGGGAATCCCGGGCCGTGCCGTCTAGCGAAAAGACCATCCCTGCCATTCTTTTCGGGGTCTGCGGGGTACCATTGCCATCCTCGCGATGAGGGGATCCGCATGCCCCGCCTCCCGGAGCGCCGATCACGACCTCGACCGACAGCGGGGATGCATCGCGGAGAGGAGATGACCGGGCCGAAATACATCACCGATATCCGGAAGGTCGCGCAGCTCCCTGCACAGGAGCGCCAGCGCCTCGCCGACGTCACCCGCCGGTTCCCGTTCCGCGCAAGCGACTACTATCTCTCCCTGATCGACTGGAACGACCCGGCCGATCCCCTCCGCAGGATCGCCATCCCCGACCCGGCGGAGCTGGAAGCGTGGGGCAGCCTCGACGCCTCGGAGGAGAGCGCCTACACCGTGCTGCCCGGGCTGGAGCACAAGTACGACCAGACCGCACTGCTGCTGGTGAGCGACCTCTGTGCCGGCTACTGCCGCTACTGCTTCCGCAAACGGCTGTTCATGCAGGGCGACGAGGAGGTGGTCCGGGACATCACGGGCGATCTGGCCTACATCGCCCGGCACCCGGAAATCACCAACGTCCTTTTGTCGGGGGGCGATCCCCTCTTCCTCTCCACGCCCCGGCTCGAGGACCTGATCCGGCAGGTGCGGGAGATCGAGTCCGTGAAAATCGTGCGCATCGGCACCAAGGTCCCGGCCTATAATCCCTACCGCATCCTCGACGACCCCACGCTGCTCGACATGGTGCGCCGCTACAGCACCGCGGAGGGGAGGATCTACGTCATGACCCAGTTCAACCATCCCCGGGAGCTGACCGGGGCGGCATCAGAAGCGCTCGATCTCCTGCACCGTGCGGGGGCGGTGCTGGCCAACCAGACCCCGCTCCTGCGGGGGATCAACGACGACCCGGAGGTGCTGGCCGAGCTCTTCCGCAGGCTCTCCTGGATGGGAAACGCGCCCTATTATCTCTTCCAGTGCCGCCCCACCCTCGGCAACCGGCATTTCACGGTGCCGCTCGAGGAAGGGTACCGCATCTTCGAGCAGGCAAAGCAGCACTGCTCGGGGCTTGCAAAACGCTCCACCTTTGCCATGTCGCACGCCACCGGCAAGATCGCCGTGGTGGGGCTGGACGACCGGCATATCTACTTCACGTATCACCAGGCGGCGCAGCGCGAGGATATCGGCCGGTTCATGGTCTACCACCGAAATCCGCAGGCGGTCTGGTTCGACGACTATACGCTGCCGGTCAGGAGCTGCGGGGTTGCCCCTCACCGCGCGCCCCCCGCGCCGCATTCCCGCTGAAAGGGGAAGAGGGCGCGTTTACCAGCCCCGGGACAGGAGCGAGCCGAACACCGCAGGACGCATTCTGCAAGAGCCCCCGTTCTATCGCCATGGCATTATATGCGAGGTTTTTATGCTCTCCCCGCCTATAATGAAGCCACGAAACCTATGCCGGGAGCCACCATGATCCGCACTCTCCTCATCGATGACGAGCCGCTCTTCCTGAAAGCCTCAAAGCCCTTCCTCGAGAAAGACCGGGAGCTATCCTGCGAAACCTGCGAGTCATCCGCGGCGGCGCTGGAATTGCTGGCCTGCCGGGATTTCGATGTTATCGTCTCCGATTACGATATGCCCGGCATGGACGGCATCACGCTGCTCAAGAGGGTGCGCGAAACCGACGCCGACCTGCCCTTCATCATCCTCACCGGGCGCGGCCGCGAAGAGGTGGTCATCGAGGCGCTCAACAACGGCGCCGACTTCTACCTGCAGAAGAGCACGGAGCCGAGAACGCTCTATGCCGAACTGACATCCATGATCCGGCATGCGGTCGACCGGCGGCGGGCGAGGGAGGCGCTGCGCACGAGCGAGGAGAACTTCCGGCTCGCCCTCCAGCATTCCCCGACCGTCTTTTTCCACCAGGACCGCGACCTGAACTACACCTGGGTCGTCAATCCCCACCCCGCGTTTATCCACGAGAATACGGCGGGAAAGACCGATTTCGACCTTTTTTTACCGGATGAGGCGGCGGCGCTCACTGCGATAAAGCGGCGGGTGCTGGAGACCGGGACGGGGACGCGGGAGATCGTCCGGATAACAGCCGACGGGGCCGTCTCCTAGTACGACCTGACCGTCGAGCCCCTCCGCGATGAACAGGGTGCAATCATCGGGGTGCAGTGCGCCTCCCACGATATCACCGCACAGAAGCAGGTGGAGGAGGACTTAAAAGAGAGCCGGGAACAGTACTGCCAGCTCGTCCGGTACTCGCCCTACGGGATCGTCATCCACAGCGAGGGGACGATCCTCTTTTGCAACCGGATGGCGGCAGGGATCATCGGGGCAGAGGACGAACAGGAGCTCATCGGACGACCGCTGCTCGAGTTCGTCCACCCGGACCGCCGCGACCTTGTCAGGCAGCGGGTACACCAGATCATGGCCGGCGGCGAGGGGTGTACCGTCGCGAATCTCGAGGAGAAATTCATCCGCCTCGACGGTTCGAGCGTCGATGTCGAGGTCACCGGCGGGCCGATCACCTTCCAGGGAAAGCCCGGCGTCCAGGTAGTCTTCCACGACATCGCCGAACGCAAGAAGATGGAGACGGCGCTGCGCGCCAGCGAGGAGAAGTCCCGCCTGTTCTTCGAACAAGATCTCACCGGCGATTTCGTATCCGCACCGGACGGCACAATACTGGACTGCAATCCATCGTTCGCCCGGATATTCGGGTTCCAATCGGTAAAGGACGCGCAGGGGACCAGCATCGCCGATACCTTCCCCGATGCCGGCGATCACCGCCACTTTCTGTAGGCCCTGACCGCGGAAAGAAAACTGGAGAATTATCGCGGGGTGCGACGGCGCAGGGACGGCATGCGCATCTCCGTGGTGCAGAACGCGGTGGGACGCTTCGACGGGGAGGGGGGACTCGAAGAGATCTGGGGCTACCTGTACGATGACTCGGAGCGCAGCGAGGCGGAGGATGATCTGAAGAGGAGTGAAGCGACGCTGCGGGCATTCGTGGACGCCATCCCCGAATCGGCGCTCCTCGTCGAAAGGGACGGCACCATCCTTGCGGCAAACGAGGTCATAGGCCAGCGGATGGGCATACCGGTCGGTGATCTCATCGGAAAACATATCGAGGAGGTCTTTCCACCCGACGTTGCCGACTCCAGAAAGGAGCAGTTCGTGGCGGTGGTCGCCACCGGGGAGCCGACGCTGTTTGAGGATGTGCGGGGATGCCGAAATATTGCCAACCACATCTATCCCATATTCGACCCGCAGGGCAGGGTTGCACGCATGGCCTTTTTGGGGATCGATATCACCCACCGCAAGGAGATTGAACACTCTTTGCGGGAGGCGAACAGGAAACTGACCCTTCTCGGCCGGATCACACGCCACGACATTCTCAACCAGATCACGGGGATGTACGGCATTATCTCGCTGATACAGGATGACCTCCCGGAAAACGCGAAACTGAAAAAATACTTCGCCTACCTGGGCAATGCGGCGAAGACGATCCACCGCCACATCGATTTCACGGAAGATTTCTTCCACATGGGTGAAAAGCCTCCGGCGTGGCAGAACATGCGGAAAGTCATAGAACGGGCCTCCGATCACGCCCACCTGCACGGGATGCAGTTCACCGTTGATACCGGAGAGGTGGCGGTGTTCGCCGATCCGATGCTGGAAAAAGTGTTTTTCAACCTCTTTGACAACAGCGTCGAGCATGGAGAGCGGGTGTCCGAAATTGCGGTCTCGTTTTGCGACGACGGGGGATGGGGGGTGCTGGTCGTCGAGGATGACGGGATCGGGATCGGTGATGACGCAAAAGAGGCGGTCTTTCACCAGTCGTTCGGCCGGAATTCTGGCTACGGCCTGTTCCTGGTCAAAGAGATCCTCGATCTCACCGGCATCACCATCCGGGAGACCGGCCGGGAGGGGCAGGGGGCGCAATTCGAGATACGCATCCCTCCCGGCAAGTGGCGGGCCGGGGATGCGGCGGCTTCCGCATGATGATCCGGCGGGGGGGCCCGGCCCGTTCTGTCAGGACGCGTGCGGATCAACACTCCTGACATCGTGCGTGCCGGTCACGATGATCGTCTCGCTGGCGATGCGGACACGGTCGCTTTGTTCGACCGCCGCAAGGATCAGGCGGGTCAAACGGTCGTGGATCACGCGCCGCTCCCGCACGGCGGCCACGTAGCGGATATCGAAGGTGATCCAGTTGTCGGTGAGGGTGAGGAAGACGGCCGGTTCGGTCATCTTTTTCGGGAGGTAGTACTTCTCGCCGTTGACCGCAATCTGCCGGTCCGCCCGTTCGGCCATCGCCGCCACCTCCCCGCGGACCACCCCCAGAAACAGGGCGGCCGCCTCTTTCCAGTCGCTGTCGTAGGTGACGGGGACGGCGATCTCGTCCCAGATGAAGGTGTTGTCCTTGGTGTAGTTGTGCACCGTGCCGGAGAGGGCGAAGCCGTTGGGGATGACCGTGATCCGGCCGGTGGGCTGGTCGCCGGCGACCCACCCCTGGATCTCCAGAAGCGTGGTGCCCATCATCCCGATGTCCATCACGTCGCCGATCACGCCTTCCGCCTCGATGCGGTCCCCCACCCCGTAGAGGCCGGTGGCGATGATGAGGATACCGCCCACGAAATTCTTGAACACGTCCTGCAGGGCGATGGCCAGCCCGGCGGCAAGGAGCCCGTACGAGAGGAGGAGCACCTGGGGATCATCCACCCAGATGCGGATGACCACCGCGGCCAGGGCGAGAAAGAAGAGGATGGAGACGGCCTTCCTGAACGTGTACCTGGTTTTTGCGTCCTTGATGGCCCGGCTCGCCACCCCGTCGGCCACCAGCCGGAAGACCAGGTAGACGAGCGCTATTGCGAGGGTGGTGAGAAAGAGGCCGGGGAGGTAGGGCGAGTCGTACAGTGTCGAGGCGAACCATATGACCGCGGCAAGGGCGATCAGGAGGAGGAAGGTGACCAGCTCCCTGAGCATATGACCACATACCGCTGTGGTAGCATCTATGTTTCGGAGCCATGGGGCGTGCGGGCGGATCCGGGCAGCCCGCATATTGTGTGCAGCCAATCCGCAGGAACGCTCCGCGAGTGCACCCGGCGCCCCGTTTCCACGGCAGTGTGCCCACATCTGCGTTTCCCGGCCCGGAAGGCTACGCAAGCGGCGTGCACCACCGCACCCCCCTTCCGGCCGCCTGCATGGCCCGGCCGTACGGGGTCCGGCGATCCGCACCCGAGCTCCTCTTCGGCGGCCCTCGTGTGGCGCAATGCCGCGCGAAGACGGGACGATTGGGAGGTATTTTTCATGTACGAGGGAAGTATGCCCATATATTAATAATTATGAAAATAATATCCCTTCATTTTTATATTCGGCCCGAATGGTGCAGTTTTAATATAATCGCAACAATTTTCCCTGTATTCACCGGTGCCGGGAACCGTGCGGATCAACCCTCCCGGCACTTCGGGTGTGGGAGGATTGGTTTGGCTTGAGAGTATGGCAATACATAGTGTGCAGTCTTTTTCTTCTGGTCCTGCTGCCCGGCGTGCAGGCAGCGGAATTCACCGTCAGTCCCGACGAGAGCATCCAGGCAGCAATCGATGCCGCCGCGGCCGGCGACACGATCATCGTCACCAGCGAAACGTACGATGAAGAGATCCTGATCGACAAGCAGCTCACCCTGCGGGGGAGCGGCTGGCCGGTGCTCGACGGCACGGGGCTCGGATCTTCTGCAGATATTGTAACCATCACCGCCGACGGCGTGCATTTCGAAGGCTTCGATGTCAGGAACGCCGGCGGGTCAGGTGCGGTGGTCGAATCCCAGAACGCAGAGATCGTGGG
>DSDF01000052.1 GCA_011048835.1 Methanoculleus sp.
CCGGCATCGGCACGAGGGCGCAGGCGTGCTTGAATACGAGAGAGAAGGATCTGGCCGCATCTCCGGTCCGAACCAGACCGCTGTCGATGCGGAATATACAGGGGAGGCCTGCTACCTGTCACCCTTTTTGATCTTGATAAGGTCGCCGAATGTCGTGGTGAGCGTGCCGCCCGTATCCGCGGCGAGATCGTCAGATGCGGTGTCGAGAAGACTGACGCCGAGCACCTGCTCCAATTTCTTCCGAACAACATCCTCCGGGATCAGGTCGCCCTTCTCGAACTTTTTTACAAGGAGTTCCTTTTCCTTGATCCGCATGGCGAGGTCTTTCTGGGTCCACCCTTTCTGCATGCGTGAGGTGCGTATCCGGTCGGAATAATCATCGACAATTTCCCCTTCCATCAGGTCAAAAACATCGCGCGGCCGTCGTCGCTGGGGAGCGGCGGGGGCGCCCGGCGTCTTTCGGTGCGCACCGGGGCGCGCCGGCGGGCGGTGCACCTCGGTCCCCAGCCGTGCGCACTGGCTGCATACCCGCAGTTCTGCACCTTCAATACGGACAATTTTTGGGGCTCCTCGAATTTTAGCCCCGCATAATTCACATTGCATGTCAATCTGCAAACATCTTTATAGTCATTTACACCTATATATCTATTTGAGGAGACAGATGGGAGAAAACCCCAAGCACACTCCGGATTCTCACAACGAGGAGGACATAGCCAAATATTTGCTCGAGAGGATCTCCAATCTCGAGAGCCGCAATATGGAGCTGCGCGAGCAGGTGCGCCAGCTCGAATCTGAAAAGAGGTACATCGAAACCCAGAAAATACGATATGAACGAGAAATTCGAAAGCTGAAAAGCGAAATCGAACAGCTGCGCAGCCCTCCTCTCATCATCGGCACCATCACCGACGTCATCGACTCGAACCGGGTAATCATCCGCAGCAGCGCGGGCCCCCGTTTCCTGGTTCGAACGTCGAATTTTATCGAACCGGAATCCCTCAAACCGGGGATCCGCTGCTCCCTCAACCAGCAGTCCCTTGCCATCGTGGAAGTGCTGCCCCAGTCCTACGATGCCGCGGTCTACGGGATGGAGGTCATGGAGGCCCCGCGTGAGACCTACGGGGATATCGGCGGTCTCGGCCAGCAGATCACCGAAATACAGGAAGCCGTCGAGCTGCCCCTGAAGAAGCCCGACCTCTTCAAGACGGTCGGGATCGAGCCGCCCAAGGGAGTGCTGCTCTACGGGCCTCCGGGTACCGGCAAGACCCTGCTCGCCAAGGCGGTTGCCCATGAGACGAACGCCTACTTCCTCCGCGTGGTGGGCTCTGAGCTCGTGCAGAAGTATATCGGGGAGGGCGCCCGGCTCGTGCGCGAGCTCTTCGAGCTTGCCAAAAAGCAGTCTCCGTCCATCATCTTCATCGATGAAATCGACGCCATCGGCGCCCATCGCTCCGAGAGCACCACCTCGGGTGACCGCGAGGTGCAGCGCACCCTGATGCAGCTCCTCGCGGAGATGGACGGGTTCGAAAGCAGGGGAGAGGTCAAGATCATCGGCGCCACCAACCGCATCGATATCCTCGACCGCGCCCTGCTCAGGCCCGGCAGGTTCGACCGCATCATCGAGATCCCGCTGCCCGATTTCGAGGGCCGCCTCTCGATACTCAGGATCCACACCGCGAGCATGAACCTCGATGAAAGCGTCAGCCTCGACGAGATTTCCCGGCTTACCGAGGGGAAAAACGGATCCGACCTCAAGGCGATCTGCACCGAGGCGGGCATGTACGCCATCCGCGCGGACCGGGAAGTCGTCACGCAGGACGATTTCCTCCGGGCCATCGAAAAGGTCGGGCTCGATTTCAACAGGAACCATCTTGGCACCACGTTCGGTGCCATGTTCGCCTAATTTTTTTAATCCTGGCAAAATTCGGATTCGCTGCACCAGACGTCAAGGACCGTATCCGCCCCCTCCGATCCGTCAGCGTCATCATCGCATTCCGGCCACGCCACCCGGGCGACCGATCCTTCCCGAATGTAGATGCGCTTTCTGTAGTCCCGGGCCTCCTCGTGCGCCTCCAACCGCTGGTAGATCTCTTCGGCGAGGGCAAGCGTGCAGAACTCGCCGGGGGCGATCTCGACGATGGCTTCCTGCACGTACCGGCGCAGGTACCAGCGCAGTTCCGAGGCAAGTGAGAGCAGGCTTCCCAGCGATACGCAGGTGATGGACACGCCGTAGGCAAGCTTTTTCGGCCGGTAAAACCTGAGAATGGTTCTGCTCGTTTCCGAGGAGAAAAAAGTTGCATAGAGGTCTGTTGCCTCTCGCTGGACGAGGAGGAGTAACATGTTACAGGAACATTCTATCCTCGGCACAGGATTTGTTTTTTACCTTTTTCACCGCGGCCACGAAATCCGTCATCGCCACCCGGTCGGCTTCCCGCCGCACCGCGATCATCCCGGCCTCCCGGCAGACTGCCTGCAGTTCCGCACCGGTGGCCTGTTCCGTGAGCCGGACGAGTTCGTCGAAGTCCACCGAGTCAAGGGTCATCCTCGCCGAATGGATTTTCAGGATCTGCTTTCGGGAATCCTCGTCTGGCAGGGGGATTTCGAGGAGACGGTCGAACCTGCTGGGCCTGAGCAGGGCAGGGTCGAGCATGTCGACGCGGTTGGTGGCGGCCATGACCCGCACGTTGCCGCGGTTGTTAAAGCCGTCCATCTCCGCGAGGAGCTGCATCAGGGTGCGCTGCACCTCCGCACTTCCCGATGTCCCGTCCTGTGTCCGCATGCTGCCGATCGCATCGATTTCATCGATGAAGACGATGGACGGGGCACGCTCCCGCGCGAGGGTGAAGAGTTCGCGCACCATCTGCGCACCCTCCCCGATGAATTTGTGCACGAGCTCGCTTCCCGACATGCGGATGAACACGGCGTTTGCCTGGTGAGCGACCGCTTTGGCGATGAGCGTCTTGCCGGTGCCCGGCGGGCCGTGGAGCAGGATTCCCTTCGGCGGTTCCACGCCGATCCGCTTGAAAATCTCGGGCCGGGTGAGGGGGTATTCCACGGCTTCACGGACCTCTTCAATCTCCTGCTTCAACCCTCCAATCTGTTCGAACGTGACCTCCGGTGATTCATCGAGCTCCATCACCCGCACGCGGGTGTCGAATGTATTGCCGATGGTCCTGACGATGGAGAGGGTATTGTTGACCGCGACCTTCACGCCCGGTTTCAGTTCGTCGCGAAGTTCGTCGATCGCCTGGGAGATGTATTCCTGGTTGTTTCCCTGCTGCCGGAGATACACCTCGCCGCTGTCAAGGATATCGAGCACCACGGCAACGAAGAGCGGAGGACGCTTCAGCTGGTTGTTTTCCCGCTTCAGCTGGTTGTTCTCCTTGTGCAGGAGATCATTTTTCATTTTCAAATCGAGCAGTTTTGCCTTCAGGTCCTGCACCTGCAGGCTGGAAAGATCGGTATCGCCGCCCGACGTGGTGAAGATGGTCTCGTCCATGGCAATATATACTTCATTCTCACACCATTTATGTGGTATGGAAGTGATAATCCGGGCCCGGCCGATTGCGAAGGGGACGGGGACAGGACCGCTGCTGGTGACCGATAAGGCACTATCGTTCCTCTCCGGCGTGGACCCCGCATCCGGCGTGGTCATCGAGCAGGGGCACCCGCTCGAGGGCAGATCGATCGCGGCTACGGTCCTCGCCTTTCCCTTCGGGAAGGGATCGACGGTTGGCTCCTATGTTATGTACGCCCTGCAGCGGAACGGGAGAGCGCCCGCCGCCATCATCAACCACGAGGCCGAGCCCATCGTCGCCGTGGGGGCGATCATCGCCGGCATCCCGATGATCGATCGCCCGGAAATCCCGTTCGCCGAGCTGAAGAGCGGCACGATCGCCACGGTCGACGGCACCGACGGGTCGCTCAGGATGGGGGCGTGACCCCCGGCGCACCCGGACCAGGCCCCCGCCATTGCTGCCCACCATTCCCATGCAGGTCAACTGGAGAACCATAAAAGGCACAAACAATTCGTTTGCCGCCCTCTATGCCGCATGCGAACTCTACGGCATTCACCTCGAAGCGGTCGACCGGCCGGCCGCAGACATCACCTGCTACAGCCTGAATTCGATCATCGAGCCGCATTTCCGCGACGAGATACGGGATGCCGACTGCATCACGGTGGTAGGGGGGCCGCATGCAACGGCATGCCCCCGCGAGGTGTGCACCTACGCCGATTATGCCGTCATCGGGGAGGGGGAACGAACCTTCCCCCTCCTCCTCGAGCGGTTGCGGGACGGCACCACCGCCCCCCCGCCCGGCGTGGCGACCGCCAGCACCGTCCGTCCTGCCGATTCCTGCGTCCGGCTCGATGCATTTGCCCCCTTTTCGAAAGTGCGCGGATACATCGAGATCAGCAGGGGATGCCCGTACGGGTGCACCTACTGCCAGACACCGAGGATATTCGGCAGGTCGATGCGGCACCGATCGATCGACGCCGTCGCCCGCGCCGCCTCCTGCTACCGGGATGCCCGGTTCATCAGCCCGAATGCATTCGCCTACGGGTCGGACGGCATCCACCCCCGCTTCGATAAGCTCGAACGCCTTCTCAGGGCGCTGGACAACTCCATCTACCTCGCCACGTTTCCAAGCGAGGTGCGCCCCGAGTTCGTCACCCCCGAATCGCTCGATCTCGTCTGCCGGTACTGCGCGAACAGCAAGGTCCATTTCGGCGCACAGTCCGGAAGCGATGGCGTGCTTGCAGCGATCCGGCGGGGGCATTCGGTGGCGGACGTCATCCGTGCGGTGGAGCTCTGCCGTGAATTCGATCTGATCCCCGTGGTTGACGTAATCGTGGGATTCCCGTGCGAGACGGAGGAAGACCAGCGAGCGACACTCGAACTCGTCGAGTGGGTGGTACGGCACGGGCAGGTGCACGCACACCACTTCACGCCGCTCCCCGGCACCCCTCTTGCGGGGCAGCAGCCGGGACCGATACTTCCCGAAACACAGAAAACCCTCGGCAGGCTCGCCCTGAAGGGAAAGGCGACCGGGTCGTGGATCGCCCCCGAGGCAAGGTTTTTTAAGAAGAATTGAGATGTATACCCATGATTAATGTGCTCCTTCTCTCGGATTTGCACGGCAATTACGAGCATATTGACAGATTTCTCGAACTGAATCCGGACATGGTACTCATCGCAGGGGACCTGACCGACTGCGGCCCTGCGGAGGGAGTAAAAGACCTCCTCGCTAAATTCGATATGCCGTGCTTTGTCGTTCCCGGGAACTGCGATCCAAGGGATATTCTGGATGTCATCGAACGTTCCGACGCGGTCGGCCTGCACGGGTCGTCGATCGATATAGGAGCCATTACGTTCACGGGAATCGGTGCATCCAACCCCACGCCCTTTGGCACGCCGTTCGAACTCAGCGAAGAGGAGATCGACGAACTTCTCGTCAAAGCCAAGAAGAGGATGAAGCACAACGTGCACAACGTGCTCGTTGCACACGCTCCGCCGCTGGAGACGCTCGACTGCATCGGCGATATGCATGTGGGAAGCAGCAGTTTGCGAGCGCACATGGAGGACTTCGACCTGGTCTGCTGCGGGCACATTCACGAAGAAAAGGGGATCCAGGAATGCGGCGGGGTGACGGTGGTCAACCCGGGGATGGCATCCGAAGGTGACTGCGCTATCATCCATTTCGGGGATGCCGCGAAAGAGTTCACCATCGATCTGATCACCGTTTCGCCATAATCAGCTCCAGGTACGAATCGGTGATGTGGGTGCCCTGCACCTCCAGCATTCTTTCCAGTTCATGAATATGGGCCTGCGCAGCGTCCCGGTCGCCTTCGGTCATCACCTCGATCTCCACGAAGTTACCGAGCCCTTCAACTGAATCGAGGGCGATGGTTGCCCCCTGCCAGTGGTATTCCTCGCGGCGCTTGACGACCGCCGCAACACGCGAAAATCCGAGAAAGGCCAGCACCTCCTCGAAGCGCTCCCCCGAATCAACCCCCACCGTGATCTCCCTGCGGGCCTTCATCCCCGATGAGGCGAGTCTGGGCCCCTTGTAGGTGATCTCCGGACCATCCCCGGCATAGCGGACGCGCAGCGCCTCATCCGTAGCGGCAAAATCCCGGTGCGGTGCGTTGTAGTAGACGTCAATCTGCGATTCTTCGCAGGCGGGGATCGCGTTGTGCTCTGCCAGGCGTTTTCGGACCGCGGCGAGGTCATCAATCCGTACCTTTGCTTCAATTTCATACATAAGCGTCAAAATTATTTTGTAGGTGGTTCCCGAACTATTATAGTTCAGGTGTATACATGACAGTTCAGGAAGGTGACTTTGTTAAAATATCCTATACGGGATTGGTGGATGATGAGGTCTTCGATACGACGGATGAGGAGAAGGCCAAAGAAAACGGCATCTACAGTCCTCAGAAACCCTACGGACCCATTGTCGTCCGTGCAGGCAGTATGCACGTGATCGCCGGGCTCGACGAGGCGCTCATCGGAAAAGAGGTAGGCTTCGAGGGCGAGATCGAGATCCCCCCCGAAAAGGCGTACGGCCCGCGCGACGATACCCTCGTGCGCTCTGCTCCGGTAAAGGATTTCCCTGAAAAACCCACCGTGGGCACGCGCGTCAGTTCCGAGGGGCGCGAGGGAGTGGTGGTCAATGTGGTCGGCAAGCGCGCCGTGGTCGACTTCAACCACCCGCTGGCGGGAAAGACGCTCCAGTATACGTTCACGATCGAGAATGCCGTCGAGGATACGGTGGAACGGGCGAAAGCCCTCATCAACCTCTTTTCTGGCCGCGACATGGAGGTCGAAATCGCCGATGGCACGCTCACCGTCCTGCTCCCCCCCGGGATCACCTACGACCGCCGGTGGCTGATGGGCAGGGGAATGGCCGTCCACCAGATCTTCGAATACCTCGACGGGGTGGATGAGGTTATCCTCAAAGAGGTGTTCACGCGCCCGGCAAAGGCCGAAGAGGCACCCGAACCGTTCGTGGAAGCCACCGAGGAGCCCGGAGAGGCACCCGAACCGGCGGAAACCGAAGAACCGGAAGAATAATTTTTTCCCTTTTTTTATACCGCTCCACGGGCGGATGCGCGGCGTTTCGTTGCGACATCACGCCACTGCCTCAACCCGGGGCCGGCCTGCCGGGGTGGGGCGGAAGACAGGATTACCTGACCGGAAACCGCAACAGCGCCGCAATGCCCCCGAGGGCCATGAGCTGTTCGCCGGGCTCGAATGCGGTGGAAACAACGACGACCGTCGCCCGCACCGATTCTGCCTGCTCGAGAAGGGCTTCCACGGCGGCATCGAGCATCATCTCGTCGCAGACCAGCACCTCCTCGACCGCCCCGAAATCGATCGCGGTCCGCACCTCTTTTGCCCCGTAGGCGGCGGCGCCGCCGGTGCCGATGCGCCTGAGCAGCTCGTCCATCAGCCGCACTTCACGGGCGAGCTGCACGTCCTCGGTGATCCGGTCCAGCACGCCCTGCCCGATGACCTCCTGCACCGCACCGCGCCCCACCCTCCTCGTTTCCGCAATGACGCACCGCGAGGCCAGTTCCGGGTCGTGGGAACGCAGATGCGCCGCGAAATCGTCTTTCACGAATCCGGGTCCGGCAATGACCACCGGGCCGCTGATGCCCGCAAGGGAGGAGGCGACCTCGGCAAACAGCATCCCCCGCCCGTCCATCCCCTCGCGCTTGGCGCTGCCGACGGTGATGGTCTTCACCGGTTCGGGCCCGAACTGTCGTATGCGGAATATCTGGGCCTCGCCTTCCTCGATGCTGACCACGTGGGTCACCCCGGCGGACGAGGCCTTCACCGCCCGGTCGATGCGCTCGAGATCGGTGCTTTTCCAGTCTTTGATCACGGCGATCTCGTATCCGGTCTCCACGTTGAGGGTATGGTGGAATCCCTCGTCGACCCCGTGCTCGATCACGCCGCTGATGCGGAGCCGGCCGGCGTGGTGGTGGAACTCGACCTTCTCTACCCGTATCCCGAGCCGCACGGGCTTTTTTTCGGATTTTTCCGGGCGCAGTTTATCCGTGGCCGCATCCATGCTCCGGAAGGTGGTCGCAACCACACGATCGCCCGACCGGACGAGGTGTTTCAGGTGCCAGAGATCATCGAGCGATTCGGGAAAGAGCCGTATTTCCCCCGAATTTTTCTTCAGTTCACCGAATTCAGCCTTCATGGAGCTCCACGAGATCCGATCCGCCCGGCGGCACAAATGCTGCGACCTGCTCCGTATTCAGCACGCGCTTGAGGCCCCGGACCTCCTCCTCCGCAAGGCCCTGCCGCAGCGCGCGGAGCACCTTTTTGGCCATATCGTTCGGGCTGTACTGTCCCGGGGCGAGCACGACCCATACCTTTGCCCTGTTCGCCACTGCGGTCACGGGACCGCCGATCACGGCAACAGAGGGCTCGACCTGGATGCCGATCGCCACGCCCAGCGGCACATTGCGGAAATACCTCCGTTCTCCCCGGACGATGAACGAGCCCCTGCTCACGTATTCGCCAGGCTCGGGTGTCTTGCTCACCTGCTCCGGGCGTGCGGCATATACATCGGCGGAAAAATGCCCCGCTTTCCACGCGTTCGAGTAGGAAGCCGCGAATTGCGCCGCTTCGTCCATATGTCCGGTCTCCCCCTTGACCAGGACGACGCCCGCCCCGTGGACATCGGCGTGGAGAAAGGTGTCGCCCCCTTCCATGTATCGCCTGACGAGATCCTCGTTCTGGGAGGCATCGCGCCCCCCGAGCAGCAGCACGCCGTCGCGAGTGTAGCACCAGCGGAAGCGGTGGTACCAGCGGGGCTTGAGAAAGACACACTCCTTCTTTTTTGCGGGTTTTGCCTCGAACGACTGCTCCATGGCGGCGAGGGCGCCTTCCCGCTTCTGCCTGAATTTTTTTATCTGGTCGTAGTAGCGCCCTATATTCGCCTCAAGGGAATCGTGGACGAAAATCTTCACCGTCATCCCGAGATCGACCTCCACCGCCGCTTCCGCCGGGTGGATTGCCCGGATAGCCTTTGCAACCGAATTGTCGCTGTGCCTGAGAATCGTTTCGATCTGCTGCCACGACCGCTCCCTGCTGGCCTGGTCGAGGGTGCGGATAATGTCGCTGACCAGCGCGTAGTTCTCATAGATCGCTTCGACGGCTATCTCGAGGCGCTCGATTCGTTTCTCGAACTTCGCAACCGCATCCTGCTGCTGCCTGCGTATCCGCTCCTCACGGGTGAGCCGGGGGGCCGCCTCCCTGTCGGCACGGCTCTCGACGCGTGGATAGAAGGCGTCCAGCGCCTCGTGAAAGCCCGGGAATTCCCGCCCCTCGGCGCGGGCGTCCTCCGGCACAATCCAGCACCCGGAGGCGTCGACGATCGCCCGTCCCCCCCCGTCCGCGAGCGCAAGCAGCCGCCGGTAGGCCGCGTGCACCTTTCCCGGGTCCGCTGCAGCTGCAGGCATGTCCTTGTTGAGTCCGCCGATCCTGCACATCTCCTCCGCGTACGACCCCCCGAGAAAGAGGGCTGTGGCGAGGGTCCTGACGAGATCGCGGTCCGACTCCTTCAGCAAGGAGGCGATCTCCTCCTCCGTCCTATCTGCGAGCGAAGGGCCAAAAAAGGCGTACACCGCCCCCGGCACCACCTCTCGGGTGCGGAACCGGTGGTGCCAGAGCGGCTTGATGATCCGGTGCTCCTCGTCGCAGAGCACGACGTTTCCGGCATCGAAGAGTTCGACCACGAGGTGGTAGGTGGTATCGCGTTTCCCCACGACGAATTCGACGATTCTCTCGAGCCCGTGCTGCCTGATATCGAGGATCTTTCCGCCAAGGAGATATTTTCTCAGCAGCATCGAGAATCCCGACGGGTTCGGGGGTGCGGCAGGGAGTTCCCCGGTCAGGTGCGCATGCCGGCCCGCCTCGATCACAAACTGGTACCTGGCCTTCTCCTCCCCGTTCAACCGGAACCCCAGAATTTTCTGATCGTACTGGTAGATTTTCCCTACCCAGAGCGGAAGGTGCGAGCGCAGCTCAACGACCATGCACCGGACATCGATCCCGCTCATTCCCTGCAGTGTCGCCATTGATATACCAACTTACATATGGTCTGAGCACTAAAAAATACTGCACTGGTGTCCAGATGAGTGACGAGAACCCAAACGAGGCGGTTGTGGAGAGCGCCGGCACGCCTGCGCAGGTTGACAAGAGGGCAGCGCACAACGAACGGATCATCCGGACGGCCATCGCCTGCATGATGGGAATTCTGGCAGGAATCGCATCGTTCATCTTTGCCGGGCAGGTGGATCCCGCCACCGGCTCACAACCCAATGCAATCATCGGAGGGCTCATCCTCCTTGCAGGGATTGTCTTTCAGCGGCATATTTTTATGATCGCCAAAATCGATTATACCGCCCTCGGAGGGAAGGACTGGTTTTACCAGGCGTTCATGACCTTTTCCCTGTGGTTCATCTCGTGGACGCTGCTCCTCACCAGCACCATTTTTCCGCAGTGATATCCCATGCGCATCGCGGTTGTTCATAAGGATAGGTGCCACCCCAAAAAATGCGGCACCGAGTGCATTCTCTACTGCCCGAGGGTGCGGACAGGAGACGAGACGGTGGTTATCGGTGAGGACGGCAAGGCCGCCATCTCGGAGGAGCTCTGCGTCGGGTGCGGGATATGCGTGAAAAAATGCCCGTTTGAAGCCATCGATATCGTCACCCTGCCCGAAGAACTCGAGCACCCGACCCACCGCTACGGGCAGAACGGGTTTGCCCTCTACGGCATGGCAATTCCCCTTGAAGGGAAGGTTATCGGTATTCTGGGAGCGAATGGCATCGGAAAGAGTACGGCGGTGAAGATCCTGGGCGGCCAGATGATCCCCAACCAGGGGAGGTTCGACGAGGAGCCTTCGTGGCAGGGGATTCTCCGGGCCTACACGGGGACCGAGCTCTTCGACTATCTCCAGATGGTCTCGGAGGGGAAGGTGAAGACCGCGCTCAAACCGCAGTACATCGACTATATCCCGAAGGTGTTTTCGGGCACGGTCGGGGAGCTGCTCGCTTCGACCGATGAACGGGGGGAACTCGATGTCAATATCGACGAACTCGGGCTCCGATCCCTCGTGGAGCGCCCCATCAGCGCACTGAGCGGGGGCGAGCTGCAGCGCGTGGCCATCGCCGCCTGTCTTGCACGGGACGCGGATTTCTATTTCCTCGACGAAATCACCCCGTACCTCGATATCTACCAGAGGATGACCGCCGCGAAGCTCATCCGGGAACTTGCAAAAGACCGCCCCGTCATTATCGTCGAGCACGATCTCGCCATCCTCGACATGCTCGCGGACATGGTGCATGTCGGCTACGGAAAACCGGCGGTGTTCGGTATTCTCACGCGCCCCAAAGGCGTCCGCGTCGGTATCAACCAGTACCTCGAAGGCTTTCTCCACGAGGAGAACGTCAGGTTCCGCGAGTACGAGGTGGTGTTCGAGGAGCGCTCCCATGCACGAGGCGTTACCCGCGAGATGCTCTTTGCATTCCCCGCGATGAAAAAATCCTTCGGGGCATTCTCCCTCACCGTGGGGGGAGGGGATATCAGGTGCGGGGAGGTGCTCGGCGTGGTCGGCGCCAACGGCATCGGCAAGAGTACGTTTGCAAAACTGCTTGCCGGTGCGGAGGAGCCGGACGAGGGGACCATGGAAAAAGCCCTCAAGGTATCCTACAAACCGCAGTATATCAAACCGGTGTCCGCAGACCCCGTGGAGATGCTGCTCCGGCAGGCCACGAACCGGTTCGACAGCTCCTTCTACCAGCACGAAATTCTCGAACCGCTCTCCCTGCACCCCATCCTCCAATCGAGTGTTGACACCCTGAGCGGCGGCGAACTGCAGCGGGTGGCCATCGCTCTCTGCCTGAGCCAGGACGCTGACCTCTATATCCTCGACGAGCCGAGCGCCCACCTCGACGTCGAACAGCGGGTAAAACTCGCACGGATGCTGAGAAAATTTGCAGAGGGAAAGGATGCGGGCGTCCTCGTGATCGATCACGACATTTACCTGATCGACATGATCAGCGAACGCCTGCTGGTATTCGACGGCGATCCGGGGACACAGGGCGAGGCGCTCGGCCCCTTCGATATGAAGGAGGGGATGAACCACTTCCTCACCGAGCTCGAGGTGACGTTCCGGCGGGACAAATCCGGACGGCCGCGCATCAACAAACCCGGGTCCTTCCTCGACCGCGAGCAGCGCTCCATCGGCGAGTACTACTACGCTGACGTGTCCAAGTGATGCGAAGGGGCGACCGTCGGCGGCCTGCATCGGCCGGGGATCTTCCGGCCATCGATTTTTCTGCCGTGCACCATCCACCGCGGCCTGTGCCGGCGTGGCCACCCACGTGGAAGAATAAGAATAGTTAATAATTTTTACATGACAAAAGAATATGCTGGATTTTGGAGAACATCCCGACTTACACGGGTATTTCCGATCTCCCGCAACGGGCGCATTCGATAGGGCCGGGGACGGCCATGCCGGGTTTTTGCGTCCCTGTGCCGGCAGAGACCTGCCAGCATTCAGCGTGCGGTTGCGTGGTGGGCCATGGTCAATGGTGAGAAATTAACGGATGCCATACGGTATGAAAAACTCGATGTGATGAAAAAGGACCTCTCGCTGTACATCGAGAAGAACATATCGAAAATCGATTCCAATCTTCCCGTATTTTTCGGCCATGTCATCTCCGCACTGGATCAATCGTTTCCCGATCTTGACGATGCCGCATATGACGAATATATCGATGATATCGCTTACCGCATCCTGGAGACCAGCCCGAAGGCATCGGACATCGAGTTCATCGAGCGTCTCAATGACAATGCCAACCGGTGGAAACGGAAAAAAGGCGGCAAAGCCAGTTTGAATATCCTCGCCGGCCTGAAACTGATGAGCGTCGGAAAATACCGGGAATCCATCAGTTACCTGAGCAATTTCTGGAAATACGACGCGCGTATCGGGTTTTATATCGCCTACTGCTACTATCAACTCTCGAAGCAGGAACCGGCGGTCGCTACGGTGAACGGGAAACGTCCTCCCAGCGAGATGGAGCTCTACGCCCGTGAACAGCTGCTCGATCTTGCCCGGGTGAAGCCGCCCATCTACCGCCTCCGGCAGCTGGATCTCAGGGACAGCCCGCTGATGAAGGAGGCGTTCTGGACAATGATCGCACGGTCCCTTGAATGGCTTCCCAATGAGCGCTGGTTTGCCATGGTCGGACTCGAAAAGGCAAAAAAAGACCGCAACGAGGATATGCGCAGGAAATTGATCAAGTTTGCCACGGAGAAGTTTTTCAATGATATGTTTTTCCTGCAGGAGCATTTTGCCCTCAGGCTCGAGGACCGGGACGGTGTCGGTGCGGCGGGGGTGGTCAGGCAGATGCGGCAGCAGTATCCCGCAATGCTCGAACCGGTGTATTACGGGATCAAACTCTCGCTGCTCTCTGCAAGCGCGTCCTCCTATACCGCGTACCGGGATCTGGCACTTGAAAAGGATATGCCGCTCCACCTCGTTCATCTCCTTGATTTCGGCTTTTTCGTGTTGAAAAATGAAAAGAGGGAAGCAATGGCGCACCTGAAGGAGATGAAGGGGCGGTTCAAGTCACTCACCTATTATCTCGTCCCTCTGGAATATCTGGCCCGGGAAATCCTCTCCGGGGACGAGGAGCAGGCACGCAAAGCCAAGAAAGCATTTTTCGAGTCCATTGATTCCTACGCAATGGAGCTGGTTCGCGAAAAAGAATGACGGGTTTCGTCATGCCGCGCCGGCGACCATGCCGAAGAATGCTTCGAGGGCCGATCGAATCGCATCGAGAATCGTCGCCGGACGAGATGAGGGTGATTTTTCACCCATGCCATCACCGGGCGGAGTATCGAGTGGTGGCGTGGTAGTGTCGCAGGACCCGGCGGGCAGGGGCGCGGGGGCAGCAGTGGGCGCGGCGATGACGAGGGGGTCGTCAGCCGCGTCGGGGATGACCATCCCTGCATAGATCCGGTTGAAAAACCATATCCGGCCAGCATTGTCCACATAGACGCGTTTGATCATCTGGTCTCCGATCCCGTCCTTCTGCGTGAGCACGCGCGTTGCCGTGCCATCGTGCCAGAACACGATCCCCCTGTCGGTGCCGATGACCAGCGTGCCGTCGTCCATGAACGCGATGCCGGTGATCGAAGCCGTGTGCCAGGGCAGATCCACAGCGTCAGCGAGCAGCTGTACCCGGCGGTCGGGGCCGACCCGGTACACCGCCGTGGCGTTGAAGCACGCGATCCCGCCGAAGGGACAGCTCACGAGCGATGTCGGAGCGCAGAGAACAATATCGCAACTCCCGACCCGGGAAAAGGTATCGCCGGAATCATCGAAGATCCACATCGCTCCGTCGTCTGCAGCGCAATAGAGGGCACCGGTCACGTAATCGACCGCCATGCTGCGAATTTCGTAGCTCCCGAGCCCGCTCGCACCGTGCGGGCGAAACCACGTCCATGTTCCGTCGCGATACCGGTGCAGCCCTGCATGGCCCGTGGCAACCCACATTTCATCGCCTCTTCGCCGGAGATCGTTTATTGCCAGGTTTTTCAGCAGCTGCTGGTCATTGATGGTGGTATAAACCGATCCCTCAAGGATCTGCAGGCCGTTTGAGTACCCGATCCAGAGGCGCATGTGATGGTCGTATTCAAGGGCGGTCACGAAATCACCAAGCGGACCGCGCTGGTACTCCGCCCGGTTGACATGCACGATCTCCCACGTGCCGTTGAAGATTGACCTTCCGTTGTCGGTCGCAAGGAGAACCGTAGTTCCCGGCCCGTCGGTGATGTCCATGACGCCGAGGGAGGAGAGCGAATCAGATGCCGGCGAGAAGAGGATGATGGAGGAGGATACGGGTGCGGCCAGAAGAAGCACGATGCCGAGGATGCTGACTAGAATTCTCTGCACGACCCATCCGCTCGCTTCACGGAAATGTTCCCGCCGTGTGCCGGGTTGTAGTGGAGTGTTCGTCCCACCGTGCCGCCAACATCTTCAGCCGCAATTGGGATGCCGTGCGCCTCGAGGTGCGCCCGCACTGCTTCGATATTGCGCTTCCCGATATTGAGTTTTCCCTGGAAATTTGAAAACATGCTCGCTCCGCCGGCGATTTTCGCAACAAAATAGCGTTTCACTCCCCCCTGTGCGGTCAATTCCCCGATGAGCAGGGGAATCGCGGTATCCGCGTACTTTCCCGGGCGGTCGGTTTTTCCGCCGCTCTCGGGTAGCATGATATGCGCACATGCACCGACCGCATGTCTCGTGTCGTGGAGCACGAGCGCGATGCACGAGCCGAGGCCGATCGCGGTCATGGGGCAGGACCCCGTATGGGAGGCGCCGATCCCCACGTTGACGCACTGCTGCGGGAGCGCAGGTGGTGCCGGTATATCGCTGCTCGTTGTGTTCAGATGCCTCACCCTTGCATCAACCGTTCAAGCAGCATGAGGATCTCGTTGAGCGTCGTGCAATCGGGCATCAGGATAATTGCTCCCCGGATCTCGTGCTCCGTGCTCCTGAGATCGGTCCTGAACAGGATGACATTGTTTATGTCGCTCGCGACCTGGGAGACGATGGTTTCGAACACCGCATGTGCCATGTCGATGGCGATATCGGGAGGGGACGGGATCATGATGATATCGAGCAGGGTCGCAGTGGCGTCGAGAAACTGCGATATCATGATATTGCCCACTTCAAGGAGCGCGCTTTCGTCCATCTCGTTGAATTCCCGGTCCATATCGGTCGAGCCGAGCATCGTGTTGGTGAGCCGGATCGCAGAGTCCCTCGGCATGTACAGGCCTACGTAGCCGCCGGGGGAAATCTCGCCCTGAATCTCGAATATCACGATGGCGGCGATTTCATCCCTGATATGAGTGGCGATATCGGCAATATCGATGAGCATCACTTCCGGGACTGTCATGTCGATCGGGCTCATCAGCATCCGGGACAGGGACGTTGCGGCATGCGATGCCCCGATATTCCCCAGTTCCTTGAGTTGATCCATTTGTTGTGCAGATAATTCCATGTATTCACTCCTTAGACCATGGTATTCACATCGAGAATCGGGACCACATCCCCGTCGCCGGGGATGGTGACGCCGCCCACCCCGCGACAGGAGCCGATGATGTGGCTGACAGGCTTGACGACGACCTCCTGCTGCCCTTCCACCGCATCAACCGGGATGCAGCATTTCCTCCCCTGGTACTGGACGACCACGACGATGTCGAGGAGATCCGACCGCCCGAACATGTCCTCGAGCGTATAGATCTGGAGGACGTCGTCGCGCAGCAATATTGCTTCGCTGTCCCCTATCCTGTGCACGTTCTTCGGGTCCGCGCTGGCGACCTCGACCACGGCGCTGATGGGGATGGCGCAGCGCCTGCCGTTGATCCGCACCATCATGACCTCGACGATGGCCATCGTGGGCGGCAGGATCAGCCGAAAGCGCGTTCCGTCCTTCGGACTGGTCTCGACGCGGATGGACCCGTTCAATGATTCGATCGTGCTCTTGACCACATCGAGACCCACGCCGCGGCCGCTGATGTCGGTGACCTCCGCCGCCGTGCTGAACCCCGGTGCGAAGAGGAAACTGACAATCTCTTCATCCTTGAGGGTTTCCGCATGATCGGGAGATACGAGGCCTTTCTCGATCGCCTTTCCGAGCACCCTCTCCCGGTCGATGCCCGCACCGTCGTCGGCAAGCTCGATCACCACGGTGCCCTGCTCCCTCCATGCGGAGAGCACCACGTTTCCCTTCGCCGGCTTTCCGGCGGCGATTCGCTCGTCCGGCGTTTCGATGCCGTGGTTGACCGCATTGCGGATGAGGTGCAGGAGGGGATCGCTCAGGCCGTCCATCACGCTCCGGTCGAGCTCGGTCTCGCCGCCCTCCATGGTGAAATTCACCTCCTTACCGTCGTGGTGGGCCACGTCGCGCACCACGCGGGGGAAGCGGTTGAAGATCTGGTTGAGCGGGATCATCCGGATATGCATCGTGAGGTTCTGCAGGTCGGCGACCGACCGGCTGACCATGGCGAGCGCTTCGTCCATCTCCTTGATCTGGTATTTTTTCGCCAACTGCTTCAGGCGACCCCCGTTTATCACCAGATCCTCGACGAGGTTCATCATCTGGTCGAGCCGGTGGATATCCACGCGGAGGTTTTTCACTTCCCTGGACTTCCCGGTGCGTGGCGAGATGTCGTCGGGTGACGGGTCCGCTTCAGGCGCAGGTCCGGGTTCGCCGTCATCCCGGAACGCGACGCCGATGACTTCGGAATGCGACACCGCACCGCGCACGGCGTCCCTGCCGGCATCGGTTCCGAGGGCGACGGTGAAGGTTCCCGCGAAGGTGCCTTCCTCGATCGCTTCAACGGCGGGCACCACCGAACGGATTTTTCCCAGTTCCTCCAGGTTCTGGAGAATGAGCATGGCCCGCACGTCCTGCATGGAGCACGCCGGATCGAGGGTGACGGTCACCACGTATTCCTCGCAGGGCTCCTGTACGGGATCGCCGTCCTCGGCCAGTCCCTCCGCAACCTCGCGCAATTCCCGTACAAGACTCGCCGATGAAATCGCCGAACTGTCGCCGCCGGTCTCGATGTCGTCGAGCATCTCCTCGATCCGGTCGGTGCAGCCGAGGAGCACATCGATGAGGCGGGCGGCCGGGGCGAGCTGCCCCGTGCGCAGGAGCTGGAATACATCCTCCATCGAGTGGCAGAGATGCTCCATTTCCCCGAATCCCATCGATGCCGACATCCCTTTCAGGGTGTGGGCCGAACGGAATATCTCATCGATTGCGGCATCGTCGCTGCACTCTTCAAGGAGAAGCAGATTTTTTACGAGGTTTTCGTGATTTTCCCGGGATTCGGCAACAAACAGGGTTCGATAGGGAGTGTCATTCATCATTTGATCCCCCACTTCTGGCCACGGCCTTCATGATCCGGCCCGGCAGGTCTTTGAACGGCACCACCATGTCCACGCTTCCATTCTCGAGGGCGGATCGCGCCATGCCGTACACGAGGCAGTCCTCCTCACGGACAACGATCGTCGTGCCGCCCGCATCCTTCACAGCCCGCATTCCCTCTCCGCCATCGCGGCCCATACCGCTCAATAATACCGATATAGTCCTCTCGCCGAAGGTCTTTGCGCCTGAGGAAAAGGTTTTGTCCACCGCCGGCCGGACGGCATGCAGGGGAGGGGAGCGGGAATGAACCACCCGTCCCGCATGCCTCCCGTCAGGGGTGAGGGTTTCCGACAGGACCGTATGATACCCCCCTCTGGCAACGAGGATACTGCCGCATTTCAGGATTTCGCCGTTTTGCGTCTCGTGGACCGGGAGGGCGGAGACCCGGTTCAGCCGGTGGGCGAGAGCGGCGGTGAACCCTTCCGGCATATGCTGTGTGATCACAAACGACGCTCGCAGCTCCGGTTTCAGCGAGGACACAAGCATATCGAGCATCGGCGGACCGCCGGCCGACGACCCTATCAGCACCGCACACCGGGCGGGATCGCTCACAACCGCCTTCCTGTGTACAGTGGGAGGAATGGAAAGAAGATGCTTGATTTTTGTCGTCAGCTCGGGTTCAATCGTTTTCAGGATGCTGAGGTTTCTCGGTTTGAGCATGAAATCGTCAGCACCGAGAGAGAGCGCTTTTTGCGTGATCTCCGCTTCACTCGCGGCAAGGGAGCTGAGCATGAGCACCTTGGGTCCATGGCTTTTCGAGGAGAGCGCCTCAAGGGTCGCCAGTCCGTCCATGTTCGGCATCTGGAGATCGAGGGTCACGACATCGGGGGCAAGCTCCTCTATCTTGACGAGAGCATCGCGGCCGTCGGATGCCGTGCCCACCACTTCGATATCCGGATCCTTCGCGAGGAGTTCGGCGAGAACCGTGCGCATGAACACCGAGTCATCGACCACGAGCACACGGATCATATCAGGGGTTGAGAACGTTGTTGACTTCTTCGATCACTTTCGGCGCCTGGAACGGCTTGACGATGTACCCCTTTGCACCGTTCTTGATTGCCAGTTTGACCATCTGTTCCTGCCCCACCGCAGTACACATGATCACACGCGCTCTGGGGTCCCCGGCCCGGATCGATTTGAGGGCTTCGATGCCGTTCATCCGGGGCATCACCACGTCCATGGTCACGAGATCAGGCTTGAGTTTCTGATACATCTCCACCGCCTGTACGCCGTCTTCGGCTTCCCCGACGATATCGTGACCCCCTGAAAAAAGAATATTTTTTACGAGTGTCCGCATGAACATCGTGTCATCGACAATCAGAATTCTTCCCATTGAACACCAGATGTAATTTCTGATAAAATAGTATAAATATCGTGCGAAAAGGATTTCTATCAATTCGAAGGATGCTTTGCCGCATCCGTCACGAATCGGACCCCCTTCGTCGTGAGCTGCACCTCCCGGCGGGTGCAGACGACCTCCACGATCCCGAGATCGAGCAGGGTGTCAAACACCGATTCGAGTTCGCCGTTTGAAATGGAGAGCATTTTCTCGATCGCACTCGAGTCCATGCCGCTGTAGACCAGCATGGACACTTGCGCCGCCACGGGATCGAGCTCGTCTCCATTCATATCCATCTCTTTTGTCGCATCTTTCAGGAAATTGTAGAGGATCTGGAGGGTGGTGAGCGGGCAGAGCACGTACGACGTACTCACGCCG
>DSDF01000024.1 GCA_011048835.1 Methanoculleus sp.
AATGATTAAATAGTTCGTCGTGCCCGATTCAGGCCTTCAGTGCTCACGGGAGGGTGAAACACGCCCCGCTCGGTGACCAGTGCAGTTACCAGATCAAGGGGGGTGGCATCGAATGCGTAATTGAGTGCGTCGACGCCCGCAGGCAGCAGCAGTCGATCACCGCACCATGCGATCTCGTCGCGGGAGCGCAGTTCGATAACCACGTCACCCTCTGAGGATGCCGCGTCGAAGGTGGAGTAGGGAGCGGCAACATAGAAGGGGACGGCATGGTGGCGGGCGCAGACGGCGTGCATGTAGGTGCCGATTTTATTGAACACCGTATCATTCGTCACCCGGTCCGCGCCGACCACCACCGCATCGATTCGCCCTTTGTGCATGAGGTGGGCTGCCGCGGAATCTGGAATCACGCGGACATCGATCCCATCGTTCGCAAGCTCCCACGCGGTGAGCCGCGAGCCCTGGAAGAGGGGGCGCGTCTCGCAGGCGATCACCGAGACCTGCTTTCCCGCTTCGACCGCCGACCGGATCACGCCGAGGGCCGTGCCCCATCGCACGCACGCGAGCGCCCCCGCGTTGCAGTGGGTGAGCACGGTGCAGGCGTCGGGAAGCAGGGCGGCACCATGCTCCCCGATCCGTTTGCAGAGTTCCACGTCCTCGGTGGCGATCGCCTTGGCCTCGCGTATGGCCGCGTCTTTCGCCTCGTCGGGTGACGCGGATGCCATGACGCGGGAGAGGACACGGCTGGTTCCCCATGCCAGATTGACGGCGGTGGGCCGCGTCGCGGCGAGGATGTCGGCGGCGTGGGAGGCCTCCTGCTGCAGTGCAGAGAGATCCCGCGCAGTGCTCCTGTGCACGGCGAGCGCCACCCCGTACGCACCCGCGACGCCCAGCGCCGGCGCGCCGCGGATCTCCAGCCTGCGGATGGCCTGCGCGAGCCGTTCGACATCCCCGCACCTGACGATCCGCACCTCCCCCGGAAGCAGGGTCTGGTCGAGAAACTCGATCGTGCCGTTCTCCGCATCCCATGCGATGGTGTCGCGATCCATGGTGCTCACGTCGAACGTACTGCGTCGGTGAATGCCCGCATGGCGGCAGCCTCTCCCTGGGCGACGCTGTCGGGGATATCTCTGGGAGCGTTCACCGCTCCGGCAATGTAGATGCCCGGTTTGATGGTCGCCACCGGGTCGAGCTTTGGATCAAGCCCTCCCAGGAATCCGATCTCATCGCGGTCGATGCCCAGGACACCGGCCAGCGCTTTGAGATCCGCCGGCGGTTCCATGCCGACGGAGAGCACCACAAGGTCGGGGTGGAGCAGGTGGATTTTTCCGGTTTCCGTATCTTCCACCGGGAGATCGAGGGTGTCGTGGCCTTCGCGCACCTCCCCCGGCAACCCGCGGAGGAATCGGATGCCCATTGCCTCTGCACGGTCGTAGAATTCCTGGTAGCCTTTCCCGTAGGCGCGGATATCCATATAGCAGATGGTGACGTCGGTCGAGGGGTCCTTCTCCTTGATGAGGATGGCGTTTTTGATGGCATACATGCAGCAGACGCAGGAGCACCAGGGGCGGTCGACCGACGTGTCACGCGATCCCACGCACTGGATGAACACGACGCTGCGGGGTTTTTTTCCGTTGCTGAGGCGGCTGAGCGTGCCTGCGGTCGGGCCGCTGGCATTGATCATGCGCTCCAGTTCCAGGCTGGTGATCACGTCCGGAACGGCCAGATAACTGAGCTGAGGCTTGTGCTGGGCATTGAAGAGAGCAAAGCCGGTGCTCACCACGATGCTGGCCACCTCGAGCGTCAGTGCCCTCTCCTGTTCTTCCTTCAGGATCGCGTCCCTCCCGCAGACATCATAGCAGAGCCCGCAGTCGATGCAGTGCACGTCATCCCGTACCACCACATCGGGGATCACCTGCGGGTGGGCCTTGTAGATCGCTTTTCTGACGCCTATCCCCGCATCGAAGCGGTTGTAGACCTCCACGGGGCATACCTCGACACAATCGCCGCACCCGTTGCAGAGCTCCTCGTCCACGAACCGGGGTTGTTTGCGTATATACACGGTAAAATTCCCCACCTCGCCTTCGATGCATTCCACCTCGCTCATCGTGTGGATGGTAATCCGGGGGTGCCGGGCGACGTCCACCAGCTTGGGGCTGAGGATGCACATCGAGCAGTCATTGGTGGGAAAGGTCTTGTCCAGCTGTGCCATGTGCCCGCCGATGCCGGGTTCGCGTTCGATGAGGTGCACGTGCACCCCGTGGTCCGCCAGATCGAGTGCTGCCTGAATCCCGGCGACGCCCGCCCCGATCACCGCCACGCCCTTCACGTCCGGTACCTCCCTGCAAGTTCGATGTAGCTCAATGCGTTCTTCATGATCTGGTCTTCCTGCTCTTTCGTGGTACTCCGCACCACCTTCGCCGGCACCCCCAGCACCACCGAATGCGGAGGGATGCGTGTGTGTTCGGTCACCACCGCTCCGGCTCCGATGACCGAATGATGGCCCACCTGCGCCCCGTTCATGACGATCGCGCCTATGCCCACGAGCACGGAGTCCTCAACGCAGCAGCCGTGGAGAATCGCGCCGTGCCCGACCGATACATACCTCCCGATGTGCACCGGGTAGCCGGTGGTCGTGTGCACCACCGCATTGTCCTGGATGTTGCTCCCCCGTTCAACACGGATCCTGTCCTTATCTGCCCTGACGACCGCACCGAACCAGATGCTGACGTCATCTCGAAGCGTCACGTCGCCTTCGATCGTGGCATTGGGGGCAAGAAACGCGGGGGATGTAGGAGGTTCACCGGCATTCATAATAGTATATGAGTTTAACCTCTCCATCCAATGAAAGTTATGGTAGGGGGCACTTTCGATCCCCTTCATGATGGGCACAAAAAACTGATCGAGCGTTCATTCTCCCTCGCAGGCGACGCGGGCACCGTAATTGTCGGCCTGACCACGGATGCATTTGCCGTGAACAAGAGCCACGCCATCACTCCCTTCGAGCAGCGGCGGGAGGAGCTGGTCGCCTATATCACATCCTCGAATTTTTCCGCGGACTGGGTTATCGAGCCGCTCAGCGACCGGTACGGGCCATCCCTCGATGCTGATTTCGATGCGCTGGTGGTCAGCGAGGAGACGTTCCCCGTCGCACTGGACATCAACCGCAAACGCACCGAGCGCGGGAAGAAAAAAGTGGATATCCACCAGGTGTCCTGCGTGCTGGCCGAGGACGGCCGGTGGATATCGAGCACGCGGATCTACCGCGGCGAGATCGACCGCCACGGACACCTGATCAGATGATATGGCGGGCGATATCACGTGTGATCAGGTTGTCGCAGTAGTAGCAGCGGAGCCCCTTCTCGACCACCTCAAACCTGCTCTTGATAGGCTCCTCGGTATTGGAGATGCATCCCGGGTTGGGGCACCGCACCACGCCGATGAGGATGGAGGGTATTTCCACCCCTTTCTTCTCCACCACGCGGTATTCCCTGATGATATTGATGGTCGCCCGCGGGGCAATGAGGGCGATGCGGTCGACCTCTTCGGTCATGAGCTCGCGGTCCTCGATCTTTACGATATCTTTCCGCCGCATGTCCCTGCTCACCACATTGGTGGCAATAGAGAGGCGCTCGTTCGTGGTTCCCGTAATTCCCAGGATTTTCAGTACGTTCAGTGCTTCTCCAGCGGTGATGTGGTCGATGACCGTGCCGTCCTTGATGGGGCTCACGAGCAGCTGGCGGGGCGGCGCTTCGGTCACTGCATCACCTCCGTGAGCATGGCCATCCTCACCGGGATGCCGTTGCGCGCCTGTTCGAAGTACCGGGCATGGGGGAGACTGTCCACGGCAGGGTCGATCTCGCCCGCCCTCGGGAGGGGATGGAGCACGATCATGTGGTCTCTGACGCCGGAGAGGAGCTGGGGCGTCACCCGGTAGGATTGCTGGACATTGACGAACGTGGCCGAGTCGGGGAACCGCTCCCGTTGCAGGCGGGTGACATAGAGCACATCGAGATCGCGGATGACGTCCTTGACCTCCGCACACTCGCAGATCTCCGTTCCCATGTCCTGTAATTCGATCTGGATGGTTTCCGGCAGTTCGAGCCCGTTGGGAGCGATCGTGAAGAGATTGACATGGTAGTGGGAGAGCGCTTGGGCGAGTGAATGGGCCGTGCGGCCGTAGCGGAGGTCGCCAATCAAACCCACGTTGATCCTCTCGAGTGGCATCGACTGCCGGATGGTGTAGAGGTCGAGCAGGGTCTGCGAGGGGTGCTGGCCCGCACCATCCCCGGCGTTGATGACCGGGACCGATGCAAACTCGCTCGCGAGGCGGGCCGCACCCTCTTTGGGGTGGCGCAGGACGATGGCGTCCACGTAGCCGCTCACCACCCGCACGGTATCGGCGAGCGTCTCCCCCTTGATGATCGAACTCCCCTCAACGCTGTCCACGCAGATCGTGGTGCCGCCGAGGCGCGAGACGGCGGAGGCAAAGGACATGCGGGTGCGGGTGCTGGGTTCAAAGAAGAGGAGTGCTACCTGTTTGCCCTCGAGACTTCTCTCGATTTTTCTGTTCTCGTTGATTCTTCTCGCCTTTTCCAGCAGGTCGTCGATCTGCTCGCGAGAAAAATCCAGAATAGAAATGATATGGTACATAGTCCCCCTTTCCAAGGAATTGTTCCACTGCTCCAGTAAAAAAACAATCTGTCTTCGCCTCCCCCGCTGCCCGGTGCGTTTGCCGGAATTCAGCGGTGCACCTTTCGTGCGATGGTGATGTAGCCGGAATGGCAGACGCGCGTGGAGGGGCGCGTTCCCCGCTGCGATCTCGTCAGTTCCCGCTCGATGAGCTCGTAGGTGTGCACCTCAGAAAAAAGATCCCGTGCGCTGTCCATGACGAGGTTGGTCTGTTCGAGAAACGGCGTATAGGTGGCGAGATACCCGCCATGACGCAGGAGCTTGTGTGCCCGGTGGACATGTTCCGCCCGGATCTGCAGATCAAGGTGCACCACATCGAACTCTCCTTTCGCGTCCATGACGTCCGCACAGATCACTTCGACGGATGTGAGTCCGGCGTCGGCGACATTGGCTGCGGCGAGCCGCGCGAACTCCTCGCGCTGCTCGCAGGTGATCACTCTTCCGGCAATCCCACCGAAAAAGATGGCGGCGATACCGCTGCCCGTACCGGCATCAAGCACCGTGTCGCGCCGGTTCATGCCGGTATAGGCGATGACCATGCCGATGTCCTTCGGGAGCATGGGCGCACCGCTCCTGCGGGCATGCACGAAAAAATCGGTGGCGCGGGGGATGCGCACGGAAAACGCGCATCCCAGGTGCGTGCGGATCTCGTCGCCGGGAGAACAGCCCACGAGTGCGGCGAGATCGATCATCCCCTTATCGGTGCTCAACGGGCCAGCACCCGCCCGCACCCAGTACTCGCGCCCCTCGCCGGAGAGGACGACGCGATCGTTCTCCCCGATCATTCCCCGGTCAGCTTGAGTATTGCTTCCGCAATATCGCCGTTGCATGCTTTGAGTGCGGTGCGCGCGTCCCCTGGCGATGCTCCGGTCTGTTCGGCGACCATGGCGACGTCCTCTTCGGGGATCTGGATTTCCGCCGGCTGGAACTCCGCCTGCCCGCTGATCTGGTAGGTGGTCATTCCCTGCATGGTGGTGGAGACGACTTCGGGCTGATCGAAGACGTAGTTGCCCTTCGCCGTGTAGATAACCACCTGCCGGACATCCTCCAGCTGGTCCATGGTCATGCCGAGCTGTTTCATCATCTGTTTCATCTTTTTTGGATTCATTCCGGGCATCATGACGTATCCCTTCCTTTTCGTACGTTTACCGCTACTCCATAATTAAATGCCAGCATCTCTTCCCCTGAAAGCGCTGCGCTGCCCGTTGCCACCAGATCGTCCGCGGCGGTCACCACCAGCACTTCGTCGCCCGCCCGGATCTCCGCATCCGCTGCGATGACATGTTTTGCCATGGCGTTTTTGCCTTTTCCCACGAATTCGACAACGGTCTCGTCGATCACCACGCGGTATGCAGGTGACTCCAGCGCCGGCATGAGCCGCAGCGCCCCTTCGTAGCTCAGGGTGAGCCGCCCATCACCAGCGCGGACCGTCGCGAGCCGCTTGCCGCCGATGAGCACGTAGCGGATCCTCCCCGTCCTCGAGAAGCCGAATTCACACCCGTCCGGGAAGAGGGCGGTGCCCGCCCCCGCCCCGAACTGGTAATCCGCGATGGTCCGCACGCGTCTAAGGGCACTGCTGTTTGAGTAATTCGTTGACACGATATGCAAACTCCTTTTCCGCCTCGCGGGGGATGAATGCTCCCGCCGCTATTTTGTGCCCCCCGCCGGCGCCGCCGACCTCCCCGGAGGCAACGAGCAGCGCCTGCTGCAGGTCGATGCCACGCGCCACCATCCGTTCGTTGGTCCTCATCGATGCCTTGACCAGCTCGGGATCGTCGGGCAGGTAGCACATGATGAGAATGGGCTTCTGCCAGTTGAGTTTGGAGAGGGCGATGCCTGCGCCGATGCCAACAATGGTATCGGGAAATTTCTGGCCCACGTGGACATGCTGGAGATGGGAGAGCTCCACGACCCCGGTGTCGTCGATATAGGAGACCAGATCGCGGATGATGCTCCGGTGATGGCGGAGCATGGATTCGGCCTCCCGGTAACCGACGCCCCGGTCCCCGCGGCATACCGCCCCCCCGACCGGCGCCCGGGCCCACCGCCCGCAGGCATTGAGGAGCGTTGCATACTCCGATGCATTGCGAAGCGGTGTCTGTGCGGGTTCGGAGGGAAAGAGGTAGGACTCTCCAAAGAGGCGGTCCACGGGTTCGTCGTGGGCGATCAGCTGCTGCACGAGGGCGCTCATGATGGTGCGTTTCTCCTCGAACTCGAGCTCCTCCCAGACGCGCCACCGCCCGTCCGGGTGGCGCAGCTCCACCGTGCGCAGGTTTTTTAAGAACCTCAATGAACCGTCGGAGGAGTTGCTCAGGCCCGGGATGTGGGGGTCGTCGTTGTAGGAGAGGCAGACGTGGAGAGGGCGCGTCGATATCCCGTAGCAGTTGAGGTCTTTCTCGATTGCCTCGATCTCCCCGCAGGCAACGCCGTCATCGACAATCCTGCGGGCGGGGCCGACGAGCCCGCAGTGCTCCCGGGCCATCATGTCGCCCACGTTGCCAACCACCGCAAGTTTGGCAAGATCGGTATTGGCATCATCCATGGCCTTCGCCACCAGATAGCCGAGACCGGCGGCACTCAGTTTTTCGTGCCCGTGATCGAGGGCGTTGAGCTGGAGATAGGGCGTTTCCGTATCCTGCCTGACGTGGTGGTCGATAATGGCAACATCCCTCTCGCCGAGCCCGTGCTCTTCGAGGAGGTTTTGCTGCCCCGCACCGAGATCGATGAATACTTTCAGCGAGTCGTCATCGGGAACATGCCGCATCGAGAGCGGTTCGAGCTGCCGGACAAACACGGTTTCAAGGGGAATGCTTGCCCTCGATATCGCCTGGGCGAGAATTGCCTCGCTGGTGATCCCGTCTGCATCGATGTGTGAAATCACCGCAACCCGGTCGGCGTCGAGTATTTTCCCGGCAACAGCGCAGATATCGGCATCGAAACCCATCGCGTATACTATGGTATCGTATATCAATAAACCATGCCAAAGGGTGAATATGGAAGGTGATAGCCCGGCAGCGATCCCCGCACCGACCGCCGGGGGGGCCTGTGCAGCGCTGTCCCGCAGGAGAGGAGTGCCGCATGTGGTATGAGGATGTAAAGGAGTTTTGTGAACGTGGCCCTGTCAGCCCGGAGCGGATGCGCGCTATCGACAGAAACGCCGCACATTGTGGGGTGCTGCCGTTGCAGCTGATGGAGAGTGCGGGAAAATCCCTTGCGGAGACGGCATGCGCTGTGCACCCGGGGCGCGTGCTGGTGCTGTGCGGGAAAGGGAACAACGGGGGCGACGGCCTTGTTGCCGCCAGGTACCTGCAGCAGTGCGAGAGGGTCGATGTCATCATGCCGGCCGAGGGGATGGCCACCGAAGATGCACGGGCGCAACTGCGGGCACTTGGCGGATCACCGGCGAGAATCCACCGGGTCCGCTGCCGGGAAGATGCAGAACGGCTCGCGGACCTGTTCTCGTCGGCGGATGTCATTATCGACGCCCTGCTTGGCATCGGGGTGTCCGGCGAGCCGAGAGAGCCCATCGCCTCCTGCGTCCGCATGGCCACCGGGAGCGCAGCGCAGATCATCGCCGCCGACGTGCCGACCCCCGGCATCCGTGCGCACCGCATCGTTGCATTCCACCGTCCCAAGGTGGAAGGCTCTGAGGTGGTCGATATCGGGATACCGCTCGCTGCGGAGTGCACCGTGGGCCCGGGAGACCTCACGCTGCTCGCGCCCAAAGCGGGGGGGGTGCACAAGGGTGCGGGGGGCAAGGTGCTCGTGGTGGGCGGCGGACCCTACCAGGGCGCGCCCTACCTCGCCGGCCTTGCCGCGCTGCGCGCGGGGGCGGATCTGGTGCGGATCGCCTCGACCTCGTATCTCCCCTATCCTGACCTGATCGTGGACCGACTGGAGGGGGACCGTATCGGCGAGGCGCACCTCGACCACCTGACCGAGGCGGTGAAGTGGGCTGACGTGGCGGTCTTCGGGCCGGGGCTGGGCACGAAGAGCCACGAGGTGGTCTGCAGGCTCGCGGGCCGCGCGACGAGGGCGGTCTTTGATGCGGACGCACTCGCGCAGCCCCTCCCCCGCGCCCGCGATTCGATCTATACCCCTCATGCCGGGGAGTTCCGCAGGATGTTCGGCGCCGAGGTGCCTGCGGATCCTGCGGCACGGGGGCGAGTGGTACAGGGGCATGCAACCGCCGGCACCGTCCTTCTCAAGGGCGCGGTGGACATCATATCCGACGGCGAACGGGTGCGCTTCAACACCACCGGGTGTGCGGCAATGACGACCGGTGGGACCGGGGACGTCCTCACGGGCGTTGCCGCGGCGCTGTTCTGCCGCCTGCCGGCCTTCGAGGCCGCGTGTATCGCCGCCTACGTCAACGGGCGGGCGGGCATGGCGGCTGCAGAGACGCGGGGGGACGGCCTTCTGGCAAGCGATCTCCTTGATACTCTTCCCGCCGAACTCTATGGGTGAGATGGTAGCCAATGGTTGAGTTCACGCATATCAAAAACGACCGGGCACATATGGTCGATGTCTCCGAGAAGAGCGATGTGATGAGAGAAGCGGTTGCGGAGGGGCGCATCCACCTCCGGCCCGAGACGCTTCTGGCGATCAGGGAAGGGAGCGTGCTCAAGGGCAACGTGCTGGCAACCGCGCGGGTGGCGGCCATCCAGGCGGTGAAAGCGACCCCCTCCCTGATCCCCATGTGTCACCCTCTCGCCCTTGGCGGCGTCGAGGCGGAGTTTGATGAGGGAGAGGGCTTCATCGAAGCCCGCGTCCGCGTGACTTCGTACGGCAAGACGGGAGTCGAGATGGAAGCGCTCACCGGCGTGAGCGTGGGCCTGCTGACCGTCTGGGATATGGTCAAATCCGCGGAAAAGGATGCCGGGGGGCAGTACCCCACCACCTGCATCGAGGGCATCCGGGTGCTCGAGAAGCGGAAAGGGTAGTCCGCCCTGGCAGGATGCCCGTGCAGGCGCAGGGCTTTAATAGGACTGCTGCGCAAAATATAAAGAACCACGGGATATGTCCCGGGAAAGGAATGTGGCTCTGACGAGCTGAACCTTGCAGGTGATAGTACAATGGTTAAATCGATGTATGCATACGTGCGTGATGCATGGAAGCGTCCCGATGACACAGAGGTCAAGACGCTTCTCTGGCACCGCATGCAGGAGTGGCGCCGCCAGGGCAGCGTCGTGCGTATCGAGCGGCCCACCCGGATCGACCGCGCCCGCACGCTTGGCTATAAGGCAAAACAGGGTATCGCGGTTGCGCGCGTCGCTGTCCGCCGCGGCGGGCGCCGCAAGTCGCGCTACGTCCGTGGACGCAGGACCGCCGCCATGGGAATGGCACGCGTGACCCCCGGAAAGAGCATCCAGCGGATTGCCGAAGAGCGGGCGTCCCGCAAATTCCCCAACATGGAGGTGCTCAACTCCTACTGGGTGGGCGAGGACGGCCGCAGAAAATGGTACGAGGTCATCATGGTCGACGGCCACCACCCTGCGATAAAAAGCGACCGCCAGCTCTCCTGGATCGGCGCGTCCACCCAGAGAGGTCGTGCAGAGCGCGGAAAGACCTCTGCGGGACAGAAAGGGCGCGGCATGCGGCGGAAAGGAAAGGGTACTGAAAAGACCCGTCCGAGTATTCGCTCCCACGCGAATCGGGGCAAATAAATACCTCTTTTTGAAAGGTGCAGGTATGGTGTGCACCGATGCCTGTGTGTTTCCCTACCCGCGGGGCGACACGTCCCTCCGGAGGTTGTGCCTCGAGGCGAGGAACCTCGGGCTGGATTCGATCGTGTGCATCGATGCGGGGGAACGGGCCCAAATCCACGACGTACTCGTGCGCCGGGGCGTGCTCATCGAAGCCGGATCGATGCAGGAGGTCGTCGCGCGTGTGAAAAAGGAGCAGCGCACCGCCGACCTGCTCCTGGTCAGGGCGGGGGATGGTGCATTCAACCGTGCAGCGCTCTCGTACCGCGGGGTGCATATCCTTCGCGGGCTCGATTCCGCCCCGAAGCGGGCATTCGATCAGGTTTCGGCGAAAAATGCGGCGGATAAGGGGGTTGCAATCGACATCGATCTCTTTCCGCTTATCCACCGGCGGGGGGCCTCCCGGCAGAAAGCCCTTCGCTGTTACCGGGACGTGCTCCGGCTCCACCGGAAGTTTTCCTTTCCGCTCACCATATCTTCTGGTGCGCGGTCCCTGCTCGACCTCCGGTCGGTGCGGGAAATCACCCGTCTCTGCGCGGTATTCGGCATGGAACCACACGAGGTGGAGGACGCGCTTTTCACCGTGGATGCGCTGCTCGAGCCCGCCGGGCCGGTCGAGGTGATCTAGATGAAGCCGAGGCCGCCGACGCTCAGGGAGAAACGGCGCTATATCCTCGCCAGAATCGTCCCGCATTACCGCCGCATCGAGGCGCGGCAGATGTACATCGCGGCCTTTGAAGCGCTCACCTCGCTCTGGGGGGATGCCCGCGCCTCCGAGCTGCAGATGGCGGTGATCTCCTGCGAACCCGGCCACTGCATCGTCCGGTGCCGGAGAAACGCCGAAGTGTTCGTGGAAACGGCGCTCTCCACGATCACGGAGGCTGAGGGCGAGCGTGTCGCGCTCCACCCGCTCGCCACCTCGGGGACGATCCATGCGCTGAGGAAACATATCCGCCCGATCCCTGAGGGGCATCCCGTGGACGGGATTGCCATCGGCGGCAGGGAGTACGCCGGCATCCTGTTCCAGCGTCAAAAGGTTGATTTATATGCAAAAGGTATTAAAAATCAGGAAACACTGTATTTTACTTGCGATGAGATGGAGGTAGATTGATGCAACCGCAATATCAGATGGGATATGATCGTGCAATTACCGTATTCAGCCCCGATGGACGGCTCTACCAGGTTGAATACGCAAGAGAGGCGGTAAAGAGAGGAACCACCGCCGTCGGTATCAAATGCAATGAGGGCATCGTGCTGATCGTGGACAAACGGGTGAGTTCCCGCCTCCTCGAGCCATCCTCCATTGAAAAGATTTTCAAGATTGATGAGCATATCGGCGTCGCATCCTCTGGCCTTGTCGGCGATGCACGCGCGCTCGTGGACCGGGCGCGTGTCGAGTCCCAGATCAACCGCGTCTCCTACGATGAAAAGATCGACGTGGAGACGCTCGCCAAAAAGCTCTGCGACCATATGCAGGTCTATACGCAGTTCGGCGGGGCCCGGCCTTACGGCACGGCGCTGCTGATCGTCGGGATAAGCGATGGCGAACCGCGCCTGTTCGAAACCGATCCCAGCGGCACGCTGCTCGAGTACAAGGCAACCGGGATCGGCACGGGCCGCCCGGCGGTCATGAAGACCTTTGACGAGGAATTCGACCCGTCGATGTCCTGTTCCGACGCCATCATGCTGGGCTTGAAAGCGCTCCATGCGGCAACCGAGGGCAAGTTCGACGTGAACACCGTCGAGATCGGCATCATCGTCAAAGAGGACGAACTCTTCCGCAAGATGGGCAAGGACGAAGTCAAGCAGTACGTGGACCGTTTCGAGGCCGAGTAGCGAGCGAGGGCAATGATACCGCTTGACAGGGCTGTCGTGGCGCGGCTCGAAAGCCACGGGGAGCGTTTCGAGGTGCTTGTCGATCCTGAGGAGGCAGCCCGCATCCGCCACGGGGAGGATGTGGATCTCGAGGAGGTTGTCGCCGCGGAGTTCGTCTTTGAGAACGCCTCCCGGGGGGAGAAGGCTCCCGAGGAATCCCTCAAAAAAGTCTTCCATTCGACGGATTTCGAGGAGATAGCACGGCATATCATCAGGAAAGGGGAGATCCATCTCACCGCCGAACAGCGGCGGAGGATGACCGAAGAGAAGCGCCGCCGGGTCATCACGTTCATCGCCCGCAACGCCATCAATCCACAGACGAAGCTGCCCCACCCCCCGCAGCGCGTGGAGATGGCGATGGAAGAGGCGAAGGTGAATATCGATCCCTTCAAGCCCGTGGAAGAGCAGGTAAAAGAGGCCGTCAAGGCGCTCCGGCCCATCCTCCCCATCAAGTTCGCGGAGGCAAAGTTCGCCGTGAAAATCCCTCCCGATTATGCGGCGCGGGCCTATGGAGAGATTCAGGCTGCAACATCGGTGCAGCGCGAGGAGTGGCAGAGCGACGGTTCATGGATCTGCGTGCTGACCATCCCCGCGGGCATCCAGGAGGAGTTCTACGATCTCGTCAACCGCCTCACGAAAGGGGAGGGCGAGGTGAAAATCCTCGATTAGCATTAATACGAGAGACGTATAATCTATACAGACATATCTGGGGAATACGAAGATGGCAAAGAAAGGCAAACATAAGGCAAAAGGCCGTGTAACCGGGAGTTCGGGACGATTTGGACCAAGATACGGCCGTTTTATCCGCAAGCGGGTCAACCAGATCGAGAAAATCTCCCGCGCCCGGCAGGTATGCCCCCGCTGCGACACGCTCTCCGTCTCCCGCAAGGGAACAGGGATCTGGGAATGCCGTAAATGCGGGTTTAAATTCGCCGGCGGCGCATACGTCCCCGAAACGCCGAACCTGAAAGTCGCCATCCGGACAATCGAGCGTTCGCTGATCAAGGAGTGATCGGGCGTGGCCGGATACAAGTGCGCGCGGTGCAAGCACCGGGTGGAAATCGACGTCAATGTCCGCTGTCCTTACTGCGGACACCGAATACTTTTCAAGGAACGCGGGGCCGGCATCAAAGATCTCAAGGCCCGATGATCTTCGTTACCACCTCCCGCAAACCTGCTCCTGAACTACGGACATTCGGAAAGGATCTTGCGTTCACCCTCGAAGGGCACTACTATCCCCGGGGTAAGGCCGGCCTCTCCGAGATTCTTGATCCGGACGGTCTTGTGATCCTTGTCTCCAAGCAGGGCCGGAAGTTCATGTTCGAGGTGTACCTGGAGGGGGGTGTGGTCGCCGCTGTTTCGTTCTCCTCGTTCTCGGTGGCGTCCCGCCGCGGCGATCTCGTACGCGGCCTTCGCACGGGGAACCAAACGATTTATGAATCTCTGGGACGATATCTAGATGTTTTGAAGACGGAAGGAGCGTCTTCTACGCTGGAATTCGATGGTCCACAGAGGAGACACTACATCCTCAGACTGAGCCAATGAAGCACGAAGCCATCTTCAGGTTCGCGGGAACCCATATGGGACGCATCTATGACGCGGTCAAACCGGAACTTGAGGTCATGGGGAAATCCAGTGCGGAGCTCTGGATAGAAGAGGACGAAACCCTCGTACTCCGGGTGAAAGCCGCCGATCTCCCTTCGCTCCGTGCGGCGTTAAACACCTGGCTACGTTTGATAAATATCGCAAAAGAGATGCAGGAGGTTGTTGAAAATGAATAATATCCCCCCGAAAGTCCAGAATCAACTGGTCATGCTGCAGCAGATCCAGCAGCAGCTGCAGACAGTGGTGACGCAGAAAGCACAGTTCGAGATGGCAGTGAAGGAAGCAAAGCGCGCCCATGAAGAACTGAAAGAGATCGCCGATGACGCGGATGTGTTTGTGAATATCGGTTCCGTGCTCATGCAGCAGGACCGCCAGAAGGTTCTTTCGTCGCTCGAAGAGAAAGTGGAGACCCTCGAGCTGCGCATCAAATCACTTGAAAAACAGGAAGCCGCGCTTACGGGCAAATTCGAACAGCTGCAGGCGCAGGTGAAAAGTGCGCTGGAAGGGGGAGTCCCCCCCACCGCGACCTGATCTCTTTTTTATTTTTCTGTATGGTTCTCGCGGATCCTGCAGACCAGGTTCAGCGCGTTGATCATGGCCTCCACTGATGCGAGGACGATGTCGTCGGACGACGAGCTCGCATCGAAGATACGCCCCTGTTCGTCCTCCACCGCGATGGTGACGTGTCCCAGTGCATCGGTGCCTCCCGAGATGGCGGCCACGTTGAACTCCTTGAGCTGTACGGGGATACGCGCCATCCCGAGCAGTGCATTCATCGCCGCATCGACCGGGCCGTTCCCCGTGCTCGAGAGGATGCGTTCGTCCCCGAACACATGCGCCCTGACGCTTGCCGTGGGAATGACGTGGTTGCCGGTGATGATGGCGATGTCGTCGAGCTTGATGGCTTTCTCGCGCCCGTTCACCCCCATGGTGGTGTCGGCGATCTCGTAGAGATCGCTGTCGGTCACCTTCTTCCCCCTCCCTGAGATATGCTTCACCTTCTGCACGATCTCGTCGAGCTGGGTGGGTGTGGGGTGGATGTTGACATCTTCCAGCATCTGGTGGATGGCGTGCCTTCCCGCATGTTTGCCCAATTTCAGCCGTCTGCGGTGGCCGACCATTTCCGGGGTCATGATGCCGGGCTCGAAGGTGCTGGTATTGGCAATGACGCCGTGCGAATGAATGCCACTTTCATGGGAGAATGCATTTTCCCCCACGACCGGCTGGGTGGGCGAGATGGAAATGCCCGAATACCGTGCCACCTTGCGCGAGGTTTCCACAAGGCGCGGGGTGGCAATGCCGGTATCAATACCGTAAATCGATTCGAGCGCCATGACGGTCTCTGCAAGGTCCGCGTTCCCCGCGCGCTCGCCGAGACCGTTGACCGTGACCTGCACCTGGGATGCTCCCGCCTCCACGGCGGCGATGGTGTTGGCCACCGCCAGCCCGAAATCATTGTGGCAGTGCACATCAATCGTGCAGTCGACGCCGGCGGCGATCTCCCCGACCAGCGCCTTCATCGACGAGGGGGTGATGACGCCCACGGTGTCGGGGACATTAATGACCGTTGCCCCCGCCTCGACGGCCGCGCAATAGACGTCGACGAGTGCGTCCATCCTCGTTCTCGTTGCATCCATCGCGGAAAACATCACCTGGTCGCAGCGCTCGCGTGCATACGCCACGATCCCGCGGGTAATGTCGAGCACTTCCTGCTGGCTCTTTTTGATGGTATGGACGCGCTGGACCTCGGAGGTGGGAATGAAAACATGTACCATATCCACGCCGCATTCGATACAGCGGTCCACATCGGCGTGAATAGACCGGGCCAGGCCGCAGATATTTGCATCCAGGTTTTCTGCACAGATCCTGCTTACCGTTTCGAATTCGGACTCTGAAGATGCGGGGAATCCTGCTTCAATCACATGGACGCCGATATCGCTCAGTTGCCGTGCAATATCGATTTTCTGGTCGATGGTGAAGGAGACACCGGGCGTCTGTTCCCCGTCCCGGAGCGTCGTATCAAAAACAGTAATCTTGTTCGGTGCGTTGGGCTGTTCAATGAAGAAAACGATCCGCCACGTGAGTGACGTTCCCTGCCTCTGTAGTCATGTGAGACATGAGCAAAAGGTATTGATGTCTTACTATAAAAAGGGGTGCTTACGACGCGCCGGTTTTCTCATCGGGGCGAGCAAACGGAATCTTTAATACGCTGATCCACCAATATGAATGGTGCACTTACCCGCCTTAACTCAGACTGGTAGAGTGCGCGGCTGTAGTATGGTTCATCGTCAAAGATGACCGCGCGGCTACCGCGATGTCCCCGGTTCGAATCCGGGAGGCGGGATACCTATGTGCGAGTGCCCAGGTAGTGTAGGGGCCTATCATGTCGGCCTGTCACGCCGACGACTCGGATTCGAATTCCGACCTGGGCGTAATCAATCCTTCTTTTTCGCGATGTTCTCCCGGGAGCGGTGCAGGCCGTCCTCTGATTGAGAAAATCTGGGCGTTTGGAGCTGCACTGGCCGTTCGTTGGATGTGCCGACGTGCAATACGGCCGGTGACAAGCCTTAAACCAGTTTACGGTGAATGAATGGATTGAACAAACATGGGCTTTGCAGAAGATGTGTTGTATTCCTATGTGGAGCGAAGTCTGAGGAGGATGTTTCCGGAACGCGAGGGGTGGGAGATCAAGCGGCGCCCCCGTGACAACGAAATGGTCCCCGACTATTTCGTGCAAAAAAAGCGATTCGGACGGACTCACCGCGTCCTCGTAGAAGTCGCCCTTGTCCCGACCATCACCGAGGATCACATCGAGCCTCTTGCCGCCTATGCCGGAAAAATGGAGAAACTCCTGCTCCCTATCGAAGCCCTTATTCTTGTCGTGCCAGAGGGTGCGAACCTCTCGGCAGTGCCCGAGTACATCGACGTTCTCCCGCTCGATGTCCTCCGGGTGGAAGGCGGGGACGTCATCTGGACAAAAAGGCGCACCGTCGGGGTCACAGAATCCTGACTCTGCTATCACGCCCCCCCACGGTTCCTGTGCGTCATGTGGTGCGAAAGCGGCACTCCCGTACCCGCCAGGGGGTGTTGTGGAGATAGGCTTAAGGTGCACGAGCAGTATGATTGTTCAGGTGAGTGATCGATGGGTTTTGCGCAAGATTCCATGCATTCATACATTGAGCGTGACCTGAAGAAAAAATTCCCTGAAACGGAGGGCTGGCAGATCGAGCGTGATCCGTCATGGGGTGCGGTGACCTTCGACTACCAGGTCTGGCGCAGGCGTTTCGGCACTATTCAGCGGTATCCGGTGGATGTGCGCATCGATACCAGGGTCCCTGCGGACGTTGTCCGCGATCTCCAGGATCGCCTCGTCGCGCTTGCGTCACAGGAGGTGAAGGTGACACGCCCGATTCTCTTCGTTCCCACCGGCGCCGACATTTCGGCAGTCCCCGACCACGTCGACGTCATCCCCCTGAAGGTGCTGAAGGTGGAGGAGGGAGACATCCTCTGGTGGCGCAAAACTGCGCTCCATCACCCCGAACACTAACTCCCTCCATGTTCGGGAGATCGGGCTCCTGCGCGGTCAGGTGCGGTTCGCACCGAGCTTCCAGACCGGTTGTCCCCTGTCTCCAAGATTCAGCCTGAGATATGCGGTCTGGGGATCTGACGTCTCAGGAATGGCGAAGATCAGGAACCCCTTGTGCCGCTCTTTTCTCCCGATGGTTGTTGCGGAATAGGGCTGTCCCCATTCTTTTACGTAGGTGGCCGGGGTGCTGTGGTGGTACTCCTCCCCCCCGAGGATAAGGTTGAACGCATCCGCCGGCGGGGTGGTGATCTCCTCGGTCCCGTCGCCCCGGTGCCCGACGTGGGTTGCATGCAGAACCACGTAGAGGAATTTATTGCCGTATTCTGCATTGACGCGCCGGGAGATGTCGTTTTCCCTGACCGTGTACCCGGTTTTCAGCTCGTAGCGGTCCACGATGACCGAGATGTCGTTTGCTCCCTGGTCATCACGATAGACGAACCGCTCCCCCTGGGCAAGCGCGCCGGGATAGGGATCGGATGGCGGTCTAGTATACGACCTGCTGTCGAGCGGCTCCATACCGATCATGGCATATGCAGCGTTGATGTGCGCCTCACCCGTTTTCAGGTAGGCCTGTGCGGTTTCGAACTCTTCGCTGTCCGTGTGCCGCGAGCCGTTCCAGATGCACGAGGCGGATTTCCGGTATTCGTCCACGCCGAGGAGGTATTCCTGCCGGGCAGGCTCGAGGTCCGCATCGATGCGGAGGTTCTCCAGATGGGCCCTGACCGCATCGGCAATATCGATAAGGTCTTTGGCGAGCGCTCCTGCCTGATCAAACCGCTCGGCCTCGGTATTCCGGGCAATCTCCGAGGCCGCAGCAGTGAGGAGAATGGTAGAAGAATACAGTTCTTTGCAAAAAGCATCCTCTCTGGTGACAACGATCTGCGTACTGCCGCTCCTGGTTGTCTGCGCAGCATCGTCGGGATCGAGGATCTTATCCGGACGTTCGTAGGGGATAATTCCCGCGTTGATGTCCACTGCCGACCAGTCCATCCTGCATATGAAAGCCCCGTCCTGCCAGCAATCAGCGAACCTCTGCGCATCGGCTGCATCCAGGGTCAGTTTCAGGCGGTAATCTTCCTGATCGCTATATTTGAACACGACGGACAGCGTGCCGATCCGGTCTTCGGAATCGCTCGTATACACTGCCCGCGCGATGGTGGTCGCATCGGTTTCGTGGCTCCAGA
>DSDF01000094.1 GCA_011048835.1 Methanoculleus sp.
CCCGGCCGGCGAGCACCATGGACACATGCAGATCGCGGTGATCGGGGCGGTGGAGTGCACGGCCGAAGAAGCGGCGGCTGCCGAGACCATCGGGCACCTCATCGCCGGCAACAGGGAGGTGCTCTGCTGCGGCGGGCGCGGGGGCGTGATGGAGGCGGCATGCCGGGGAGCGAAGGGGAACGGCGGATTATGCGTGGGCATCCTCCCCGGAACGGAGAACGGCAACCCCTATCTCGATGTCCATATACGGAGCAATCTCGGCCACGCCCGCAACGTCGTGCTGGTGGAATCCGCGGATGCGGTGATCGCCGTCGGCGGGAGCTACGGCACCCTCTCGGAGATCGCCCTTGCGCTGAAAAATGAACTGCCGGTCTTCGGCTACTGGACGTGGGAGATCGAGGGGGTCGTTTCCTGCCAGACCCCCGAAGAGGCGGTCCTCATGGCAGTACGCGCCGCACGCCTGTCTCCCCGGTCTCGTAGCCCCCCAGGCGCTCCAGCACCCTGATGAATTCAGGCGAGGAGACGGCGTCGAAGAGGCGGGCCACCCGTCCGTCCTCCTCGAGCACCGCCCGCCGGGCGACCAGCTCGTAGCGCCCCGTCCCCACGGGCGCGAAGGACAGCCCGAGCGCTTTTGCGGCGGAATACACGCAGAGCCCGGCATCGGCCTCCCCGGTTTTGACGGCGAGGGCTACCGAGAGGTGGGTGGTCAGCTCCCGGTCGTAGCCCTCGATTGACGAAGGATCGATCCCCTCGGCAGCCAGCAGATGGTCGAGGAGCATCCTCGTGCCCGATCCCTTCTGGCGGTTGACGAACCTGGTGCCGGGGAGGTCGTCAAGGCGCAGCTCTTCGCGGGAGACGATCCCCTGCTGGCGTTCGGCAACGCAGAGGAGGACCAGCTCCTCGCCGGGCAGGTATTTTTCCAGGTAGGGGATGTTGTAGTCGCCGTTCGCAGCGAGGAGGTGCATGGGAGCGGCATGGCACTCCTGCTTTTTGAGGGCCAGCACCCCGCCCATGCTCCCCGTGTGAGTGGCGTGCATGTCGATGCCCGCCGGGCGCACCTGGTCGGCGAGGTAGTCGAGGGCGGGGTCGTGGCTCCCGGTGACCAGCAGGGATTCCTGTGCGCCGGCGCGGGGCACCAGCAGGGTTGCCGTGATCTGCTCGCCGGCGGCCACCCCCTCGAGGGTGCGGCCGATTTTCGCGTACGCGTTGGCCCTGACAGCACTCATCTGCACCCCGGCGCCCCGGGAGAGCGGCACCGCCACCCAGTTCTCCCCGATGCGGCCCACCGAGAGGAGCACGAACTCGTCGGTGCCGGCATCGGACTGGAGTGTGGTGGTGAGGCGGGCGGCAACCTGCTCGCTTTCCGGCGGGGCGAAGCCCCAGGCGGCCATCATGGGGCGCAGGATCTCGCGCAGGATGGTGAAGCAGGCGAGGGGATAGCCGGGCATGCCGATCACCGGTGTGCCTGCCACCTTTCCGACGATCACCGGCCGGGCGGGCTTGATGGCCACGCCGTGGATGAGCACCTCGCCGAGCTCGCCGATCACCGCGGCGGTGTAGTCGCGGGTGCCCTTGGATGACCCGGCGGAGACGATCACGAGGTCGTGCTCCTCGATGGCGCTGCGGATCCGCTCCCGTATCGCCGCCGGGTCGTCGGCAACGACCGGGTAGTGGGTGCACCGGGCCCCGAGGTCGGCGAGGTAGGCCGCGGCCATGTGCATATTGCTCTCCACCACCTGCCCGGGTGCAGGACGCGTGCCCACCGGCACGAGCTCGGATCCCGTGGGGATGAGCCCGACCGAGAGGTCGAGCACCGGCACTTCGGCCACGCCGTAGGCGGCGAGGGCACCTATCTCGTGCGGGCGGATCCGGTGCAGCGAGGGAAGGATCATCTCCGACTCGCCGATATCCTCCCCCACGGGGCGGATGTGCTGCCAGGGGCTCACCGCCGCCCGCACGGTACAGGAGCCGTCCTCCTCGAGGTGCACGTCCTCGATCATCACCACGGCGTCATAGCCCGGCGGGACGACGTTGCCGGTGTTGACCCGCGCTGCGTCCCGGATCCGCACCGGGCGCTGCTCGCTCGCCCCGAAGGTGTCCCGGCTGTGCACGGCGATCCCGTCCATCGCAGCGAGGTGGGTCTCGGGGACCGAGAACCGGGTGAAGACGGGTGCTGCCGTGATCCTGCCCGCCGCCTCATCGAGGGGCACCGTGGCGGTGCGCACCGGGCGGGGGAATTCCTGGCGGGTGCACGCCAGCGCCTCGTCGAGGGTGATGAGGGAGAGGTAGCGCTTCACCACAGGAGCACCTCCACCTCCTCGCCGACTTCCAGCCCCTCGCGGCTGGCCGGCACCCGGACGAGCCCGCTGCTCGCTGCAAGGGTGTTGAGCAGCCCTGATTTTCCGAAGAGCGGGACCGCACCCCCCTCGCCGTCGAGGGCCACCCGCACGTAGTCCTCCCGCCCCCGTGCCGAGGCGATGTTCCGGGTGAGCCGGGCGGCAACCGATCGCACCACCTCCCGCTCGCCGGTCATGGCGGCCAGCAGGGGCCCCGCAATGGCGATCAGCACCACGTAGGCGGAGGCCGGGTGGCCGGGAAGGCCGATGACCGGCGCCGGTCCCACCCGCCCGATGATGGTCGGTTTGCCCGGGGCGATGGCGATGCCGTGGATGAGCACCTCGCCCGCATCGCCGATGGTGGCGGCGCATATGTCCCGCTCGTCCTTCGAGCTGCCCCCGGACAGGAGCACCGCGTCGCATGCGGCGGTGGCGGTGGCGAGCGCCTCTTCCAGCGCCGCCCGTTCGTCGCGGACGATGCCGTAGGGCACCGGCACGCCGCCCCGCTCGGTCACGAACCCGGCGGCAAGCGAACTGTTGGCGTCCCGCACCTGCGCCGGGCCGGGCGTCGCGGTGACCGGCACCAGCTCGTTGCCGGTGGAGATGATCCCCACCCGCGGCCGGGCGGCGACCGGCACCTCCGCCACCCCCAGCACAGCGAGCACGCCCAGGTCGCGCGGCGAGCAGCGCCGTCCCGCCTCCAGCACCACGTCGCCGCCGGCGAAGTCCTCGCCCCGGGCGATCAGGTTCTCGCCGGGCGCCACGGGGCGGTGGACGAGCACCTCGTCGCCCACCGCTTCGGTGTACTCCACCATCACCATGGCATCGGCCCCCGGCGGCAGGATGCCCCCGGTGGGAACGTAGCGGCACTCCCCCGGTGCGATCGCCTGCTCTTCCGGCGCTCCCATCGCCACCCTGCCCGTGTTTGCGAGCATGGCGGGCATGGCCTCGCCGGCGCCGGTGGTATCGGCGGCAATCACCGCGTAGCCGTCCACCACCGACCGGGTAAACCCGGGGATGTCCTCACCGGCGATGATATCCCGGGCGAGCACTCGCCCATAGGCGTCCTTGAGGGCCACGGTCTCGGCGACGACCGGCGGGGCGATGCGCCGGATGGCGGCCACCGCGTCCCCGACCGGGACCACTTCGAGAAAGAGCTTCATTTGAAGCAGCCCAGCTGGCAGCCCCTGATTTTGATGCGCGGGTCGTGCCGGTTGCAGTAGCGGGCGATGTCGAGCTTGGGAATGCCGTATTTCTCGCAGATTGCAAATGCCTGTTCGCACCGGATCTCGGTGGTGATGCCAAATTCCTCGAACGCCTGTGTGATTTTCTCTTCATCCATGTACAACAGAGGTGCACCTGTAAGGAAATATCGTTTACCATTGCAGAAAATGAACAGGGTATGCAATGGCCGGGCGGGCGGCGGGGGAGCGAAGCGTACAAGGGGGCGGGGGATCAAGATCATGGGTGATCTGCCCATGCACATCGCCATCGTCAATTCAGCCCTCGACCCGGCGGGGGTCGCCATCCGCCGCCACCTGCTCGACCTGCTGGACAACGCGGGCGCCGTGCCGGTCGTGCACCGCGGCCGGCAGCTCTCGTTCCTGGAGACGGAAGGGCGGCTGATCTACGAGGAGGAGATCGACCGGCGGGCGGACGCCGACCTGATCGTGTTCATCTCCCGGCACACCAGCATCCGGCCAGAGCCCGCCCTCACCGTCCACGTCACCGGCAACTACGCGACGGCGGACTACGGCGGCAGGGCGGGGGAGCTCGCCGCGGCGGCGCCCGGGTGGATGCACGCCGTCCTGCAGGGCCTCGCCGCCCGCGCTCCTGCGGGCTACCGTGTCTCCTACGAGGTGACCCACCACGGGCCCACCGATCTCGCCACCCCCTCGTTCTTTGCGGAGATCGGGAGCACCGGGGAGCAGTGGCGCGATCCGGCGGCGGCCCGGGCGGTGGCCGGGGCCATCCTCGACGCCGAGCCATCGGCGTCGCTCACCCTCATCGGGTTCGGGGGGACCCACTACGCGGCGCGCCAGACGGCCATCGCCCTCGCCACCGGGGCCGCGTTCGGCCACATCGCCCCGACCCGCGAGGTCGTGGCCCTCGATACCGGCATGATCGCGCAGATGCGGGAGAAGAGCGGCGCCCATGCCGCCTACATCGACAGGAAGGCGTTGCCCGGCGCGGTCCTTTCCCGGCTGGACGCCCTCCTTGCCGGGCTGGATATGATGGTCCTCTCGGAAAGCGACATCCACGCGGCCAGCCGTCTCGACCTCGAGACCTACACTGCGATCCGCCGGCTCGCGGAGGCGCAGGCGCCGGGAAGCCGGGTCTCCGTCCACGCACTGGAGGAGCCGGGCGACCCCGTCTCCTTTGAAATTCCCGGGGATCTGCTGGATGAAGCCCTGCAGGTTGACAGGGCCCGTGTTCTCGAGCGCCTCGACGCCCTCCCCGTGGTGCATCTCTCCTCGAGCACGGGGAAAATCCTCCCATTTTTTATTTCCTACGGGAAAAATAGATCATCATTAATAGATGAGCTAATAACGTTGAGTATAGACATCGTCACCGGACAAGCCAACAATAGTGTTGACGGGGAGCGATTGATCCTGCGAAAACTCCGTTTCAACCCCACCAAAGCGCGCGCATTGGGGGTGCCGCAGGGCCCTCTTTTCAAAGAGCTGGCCTCGGGTAAAGCGATAGAACGTGACGGGAGGATTATCACCCCCGAAATGGTTTCGGAATGGAGCGAGCGGGAGATCAGGGTACCGGGATTGGAGAGGTATGTATGAAGTCCATAGTAGAAGAGGCACTGAATCGCGCTGAAGGCATGATTATCGATAATCCACAGGAAGACAAGGATTTGGAAGAGGTACTGAGAGAACTGCAGACACAGATCGCGGTCATCGGGTGTGGCGGCGGCGGGTCCAACACCATCACCCGGATGTCGGAGGAGGGCATCCACGGGGCACGGCTCATCGCCATGAACACCGATGCCCAGCACCTCATCCGCACCCAGGCAGACACCCGCATCCTCATCGGCAGGCAGCGGACCCGCGGGCTTGGTGCGGGCTCCATCCCGCAGGTGGGCGAGGAGGCGGCCCTTGAAACCGAGGAGGAGATCAAGAAGGCCGTGGAGGCAGCCGACATGGTGTTCATCACCACGGGCCTCGGCGGGGGCACGGGCACCGGTTCCGCTCCCATCATCGCCAAGGCGGCCCGCGAAGAGGGGGCGCTGACCATTGCGGTGGTCACCCTCCCCTTCACCGCAGAAGGGGCGATCCGCATGGAGAACGCGGAGGCGGGCCTCGAGCGGCTGCGCGATGTCGCCGACACGGTCATCGTCGTGCCGAACGACCGCCTGCTCGAGGTCGTGCCCCGCCTGCCCCTCTACGCGGCGTTCAAGGTCTCCGACGAGGTGCTCATGCGCGCGGTCAAGGGGATCACCGAGCTGATCACCATGCCCGGGCTCGTCAACCTCGACTTTGCCGACGTGCGCACCGTCATGGAGCGGGGCGGCGTGGCCATGATCGGCATGGGCGAGAGCGACAGCGAGGACAAGGCGGCCGATTCGGTCAAGAAGGCGCTGCGTTCCCCGCTACTCGACGTGGACATCTCCGGCGCCACGGCGGCGCTGGTCAACGTGGTCGGCGGCCCCGACATGACCATGATCGAGGCCGAAGGGGTCGTGCAGGAGGTCTATGACCGGATCGATCCGACTGCCCGGATTATCTGGGGCGCACAGGTCGATCCGGACATGCAGGGCAAGATGCGCACCATGCTCGTGGTGACGGGGGTCCGCTCCGCCCAGATCTACGGCCGCAACGAAACAGGCGTAAGAAAGATGATGAGAGAGTTCGAAATAGACTTCCTCAAGTGATCGAGCATGGCACTCAATATCGAAGAAGAGGTATTCAATAAATACTGGCGTGTCCTGAAACTGGCGAGGACCCCCGCCCGGGATGAATTTACCAAGATCGCCCTTGTGGCCGCAGTGGGCATCGCCCTGATCGGGCTGATTGGCTTCGTGATCTATGAACTGATGTTCATCCTGCCGAACTGATGGATCGATGACCGAATTAGAGAATAAAATCTACGCCATCAAGACCACGGCAAAACAGGAGCGGACCGTCGCGGACAATATCGTCAAGGCCCTCAAGGACCATGGCGAGATCCGCGTGACGGCCATCATCGCTCCCGACGAGCTGCGCGGCTACGTGCTCGTGGAGAGCCCGGACTCCCTGGCCCGCATCGAGCAGCTGGTGGAGATGGTCCCCCATGCGCGCGCCGTGGTGCGGGGAGCGTCCATCCTCGACGAGGTCGCCCACTTCCTGGTGCCCAAGCCGGTGGTGAGCGGCATCGACGAGGGGACGATCGTCGAGCTGATCGCCGGCCCCTTCAAGGGCGAAAAAGCGGTGGTGAAACGGGTGGATACCGGAAAAGAGGAGATCACCGTGGAGCTCTACGAGAGCATGGTCCCCATTCCCATCACGGTGCGGGGCGATCACGTGCGGGTCATCGACCGGCGTGAAGATGAAAAGTAATCCTCTCTTTTTTCGCCCGCAGTGAATAGCTTTTAAGTCCTGCGGGGGCGACCTCTACTAACCCAGGCCGAAAGCCCCCCACCGGGGGCAGGCATGGTGATACAGACATGGGAGAAGTAGTCGAGGTACTGGTACCCGGCGGAAAAGCAACCGCAGGCCCCCCTCTGGGGCCCGCGCTTGGCCCACTCGGAATCAACGTGAAGGCTGTTGTCGACGAGATCAACAAAAAGACCGCGGAATTCAACGGCATGCAGGTGCCGGCGATTATCGAGGTCGACGACAAGAAGAACTTCACGGTGTCCGTGGGTGTGCCTCCCACCACCGCACTCGTCATGAAGGAGTGCGGGCTTGAGAAGGGCGCATCAGAGCCCGGTGCTCAGGTTGTGGGAGACCTTCCGCTTGAGGCTGCTGTCCGCATCGCCCGCATGAAGTTCGACGACATGCTCAGCTATGACCTGAAGACCGCCGTCAAGGAGGTCGTCGGGACATGCGTGAGCGTGGGCGTCACCGTCGACGGCAAAACTCCGAAGGAGCTGTTTGCCCTCATCGATGCAGGCGAATACGACAGCAGTTTCGCAGAATAGGCTATGAAAACCCATAGAAGATCCGCACAGGGTCGCAGAACTATGGAGGTAACAAATGGTAGAAAGGGCTGATATCCTTCAAGCCGTGAAAACGGCCATGGAGAATGCGCCTGAACGCAAGTTCCTGGAGAGCGTGGACATCGCCGTCAATCTCCGGAACATCGACATGGCGCAGCCAAAAAACCGTATTGATGAGACGATACTTCTACCGCACGGCACAGGCGTCACGGAAAAGGTCGCCGTGCTCGGAAAGGGAGATATCACCACGCAGGCAAAAGAGGCTGGTGTCGACCTCATCATCGGCGCAGAAGAGATCGAACGCCTGGGAGGGGAACCGCGCGAGGCACGTAAAATTGCCGGGGAGTACCGGTTCTTCCTCGCCGAGACCGCAGTGATGCCGCTGGTCGGCCGCTGGCTCGGTCCCCGGCTCGGTCCGCGGGGCAAGATGCCCACGCCCATTCCGCCCGGCACGGACATCCGGCCGATGGTGGAGCGCCTTCGCAATTCGGTCAAGTTCAGGACCAAGGATAAGAAGACATTCCACGTCAAGGTGGGCACCACGGGCATGGACCCCGAGCAGATCGCCGAAAACATCGATGCCGTGCTCAGGCGGGTCGAAGGTTCGCTTGAGAATGGAGCCATGAATATCAAATCGGTCTACGTGAAGACGTCCATGGGCCCGGCAGAGAGGGTGATGTAGGAATGGCGCTGTACACATCCCACCTGCCGCAGTGGAAGCAGGACGAGGTCGCCGAGATCAAGCGTCTCGCCGGAAAATATGCTGTCTTCGGGCTGGTCGACCTCTACGGGATCCCCGCATCGCAGCTGCAGCATATGCGCCGCGGCCTGCGCGGGTCCGCGGTGCTGAAGATGACGCGCAACACGCTCATCGAGCACTCGCTCAACGAGATGGGCGGGGACATCCAGCAGGTCACGACCTATCTCGACGGGCAGAGCGCCCTCATCTTCACCGACGAAAACCCGTTCAAGCTCTACAAGCGGCTTGAACAGACCATGACCAAGATGGTCGCCAAGCCCGGCGACATCGCGCCCGAGGACATCGTGGTCTCCAAGGGCCCGACGAGCTTCAAGCCCGGCCCGGTGGTCGGCGAGCTCCAGCAGGCGGGCATCCCCGCGGCCATCGAGGGCGGCAAGGTCACCATCCGCGAATCGAAGACGGTGGTCCGGGCAGGTGACGTCATCAGCCAGAAGATGGCGGACGCGCTGGCAAAACTCGACATACGGCCGATCGATGTCGGGCTCTCGCTGCAGGTCGCCTACTACGACGGCTCGCTGTTCGAGCCATCGATGCTGGCAATCGACGAGCTGGCCTACTACAACAACATCGTGCTGGCCGCACAGCAGGCATTCAACCTCTCGGTCAATGCCGCCATCCCGACACCGACAACCATCGGCGCCATCCTCGGCAAGGCGTTCGGCGAGGCCCGGAGCCTTGCGGTGGAGGCGGGCGTCTACAATGCGGACGTCATGGACCTGATTGTCGTCCGGGCATACCGGCAGATGCTCTCGCTCGCCCTTGCGGCGGCGGAGCACGGGCTCGAGCTCGACCCGGCAATCAGCGCCGCCGCGGCCGCCCAGGCCGCGGCCCCCGCCGCAGCCCCCGCAGCGGAAGAGGCGAAAGAGCCGGAGGAAGAAGAAGAGGAAGAGGAAAAAGAGGACGAAGAGGGCGGCATGGCCGGTCTCGGGGCCCTCTTCGGATGAACATGCTACACAATATGAGATCTGGAAACGAGTTGAGGTGAATTGAAATGGAGTATATCTACGCAGCACTGATCCTGCACAAGGCAGGAAAGGACGTAACTGAGGACGCGGTCACGGCAGTCCTGACCGCCGCGGGTATCGAGGTCGAGGAATCACGGGTCAAGGCGCTCGTCGCCGCGCTCGACGGCGTGGACATCGAGGAGGCCATCAGCAAGGCCGCCGCAGCCCCCGTCGCCGCAGCCCCCGCCGCTGCCGCTGCAGCACCCGCACAGGAGGCCGCTGCAGAGGAAGAGGAAGAGGAAGAGGAGAAGGAAGACGAGGAAGGCGGCATGGCCGGTCTCGGGGCCCTCTTCGGCTAACCCCGCTTTTTTTGATCCGTTCCCTTCGCGTCCAGAGCGTTTTTTTCGCCCCGTAACATTCATCCCGCGCCGCATCGTCACCCCCTATGAAGGTGCATGGACGCAGGACGTGCGGTGGGGTGTGCTATAATCCCCTACCTGCAGGTCTCTTTTCCCTGGCTGCTTGCACCCATGCTGGCTTTCTCGGTGCTCGGCAGTCCCGAAGCCTATCTCTTTGTGCTCGCCGCCCTTTTCTGGTGCGGCAACGCGCGCCTGGGGCTGCGGGCGGCGCTCCTGCTCGGGATATCCGCCGGCGCCAACGATGCCCTGAAAATGGCATTCCACACCCCCCGGCCTTCCTGGACCGACCCGGGCGTGACCGCGCTCGCGGCGGAGTCCGGGTTCGCCCTCCCCTCCGCCCACGCCCAGCTCGCCGCAGGGTTCTGGGGCCTCGTCGCCGTCTCCCTCCGGCGCCGGCGGATCTGGCTGGCCTGCGGGCTGCTCCTCCTCCTCATCGGGGCATCGAGGATCTATCTCGGGGTGCACGCGCCCCTCGACGTGGTCGCCGGGTGGGTGGCGGGGCTGGCAATCCTGGCGGCCTTCCTCGTCGCTGAGGCGAGATTCGGCCCGACCATCCGCACCTGGCCGCTTTCCCGAACGATCGCCGCAGCGTTGTGTCTCTCCCTCGCGATCCCGGCGGCGACGATGCTCGTCCTCGGCCTGCAGGGAGACTGGCAGGTCCCCGCCGCGTGGGTGGAGGCGGCCTCTGCACAGACCGGGATCGTGATCGACCCGCAGGACCCCTCCAACAGTTTCCTCGCCGGCGGGCTGGTTGTCGGGGTAGCGGCAGGGGCGGCATGGTGCTCTACCCGGGGCCTTTCCCCCGGCCCGGCCGCCGCCCCCCTGCTGCTCCGCCGCCTGCTTGCGGGAGCGGCAGGCGTGCTGTTCATCTGGCTGGCGACGGCACCGCTGATCGCCATGACCGCGAACGAAGCATGCGTTCTCTCCTACCTGCAGGGCGCCCTCCTGGGGCTGTGGACCGCCGGAGGGGCGCCGGCGCTCTTCTCCCGCCTGGGCCTCGCCGGGGAAAAATAGCGTTATTCGTCGGCAAGGCGTGCCGCCATGACGCACTGGCCGAAGGAGATGCAGCCGTCGCCGAGGGGGAGGTCGGCGTTGATCACGACGGCGAGGCCCGATCCCTCCACCTCCCGCCGGATGGTCTCCCGGATGGCAGCATTGTAGGCCACCCCGCCGGAGAGGGCGACCCGGGGGTACCCGCCGGCATGGGCGGCACGGACGGCCATCTCCGCGATGCCGCGGGCGAGGTTGTGCTGCACCGACGCGGCGACGTCCTCGCAGGAGCGTCGCCCGAGTGCGTCCCGTGCACGCCGCAGCAGCGCCCGGGTGGAGAGCACCTCGGCGCCGTCCCGGGTCTCGAACACCGGGTCCCAGTGCTCGGGCCTGCCCCGCGCCGCGGCCGCCTCCAGTTTCATCGCCGGTTCCCCGTCATAGGTGCGCTCGCGGCAGATGCCCAGCAGGGCGGCGGCGGCATCGAGCACTCTGCCCGTGCTGCTGGTGAGGGGTGCGTTGACCCCCCGTGCGAGCTGGCGGGCGAGCACGTCCGCCTCCACGTCGCTCCACCCCCGCCCGAGCAGGAGCTCCTGCGTCTGCGCATCGGGGAGGATGCCGTAGAGCATCCGCTCGGGAAAGCGCGTGGCCAGGTCGCCGCCGGGCATGGGCACCGGCTCCAGGTGGGCCACCCGGTCGAAGCGGGGAACCGCTCCTGCGAAGATCTCCCCGCCCCAGATCGTCCCGTCGCGCCCGTAGCCCACCCCGTCGATGGCGATGCCGATGCAGGGCTCTTCGGTGGCGGCGGCGATATGGGCCTCGTGGTGCTGGACGGCCGCGAGCGCAGCGCCCGATTCCCGGGCGAGCGCCTGCGCGTAGCGGGTGGAGAGGAAGCGGGGGTGGAGGTCGTGGGCGATGATGTCGTAGTCCGCCCCGACGAGCCGGCCGATCTTCTCCGCGGTCTCTTTCAGGTAGGCGAGGGTGGGGGGGTTGCGCACGTTGCCCACGTGCGGCGAGGTGATGAGGAACCCTCCCCGGTAAAGGGAGACGTTGGCGTTGAGTTCCGGCCCCACGCCAAGGACGCATGCATCGCCGAGGTCGATGGCCTGCCGGCGGGGGGCGAAGCCGCGGGAGAGGCGGATCAGGTAGCCGTCGCGGACCACCGAGTCGTCGCAACGGTTGAGGATCACCCGGTCGTGGGTGAGGACGTAGTCGACGACCCCGTGGAGATGGGCCATGGCGTGGTCGAGGTCGGTGATCATGGGGTAGCCGGGAGCGTTGGCGCTGGTCATGATCAGCAGGGGGTGGGCGAGGGCCTCGAAGAGCAGCTCGTGCAGCCCGGTGTAGGGGAGCATGCAGCCGAGGGTGTGCAGGTTCGAGATCCTCTCGTGGGCGAAGGCGTCGCGTTTTTTGAGCACGGCGATGGGGTGCTCGGGGCCGGCGAGTATCCGGCGCTCCTCCTCGGAGACCTCGCAGATGGCCTCCGCATGCGAAAGGGTGGTCATCACCGCGAGCGGCTGCTCGGTGCGGTTCAGCCGGAATTTCAGCTCCCGGGCCGCATCCTCGATGCAGGCGATGTGAAACCCGCCCACGCCCCGGACGGCCATGATCGCCCCGGCATCGAGCAGGTGTGCCGCTTCCCGGATGGGATCGGCGCTGCCGATGACGGTGCCGTCGCCGTCGAGCAGGGTGAGCGAGGGCCCGCAGCGGGCGCAGGCGATGGTCTGGGCGTGGTGGCGGCGGGAGGCGGGGTCGCCATACTCCCCGGCGCAGGCGTCGCACAGGGGAAACTCGTCCATGGTGGTCCGTTCCCGGTCGTAGGGCAGCCCGCCGATGATGCTGTAGCGGGGGCCGCAGTTGACGCAGGAGGTCGCCCAGTAGCCCTCGTAACGGCCGCCGGGCGTGCGGATATCGGCCCTGCACTCGTCGCAGATGGCAACGTCCGCGGGAAGAAACCCGGATAATGCACCCTCGCCGGAGGGAAGGATGCGGAAGGCTGCGGGGGCGGGGCCGGCCGCATCGTGCACCGCCACAGAGTCGATGCGGGCGAGGGGCGGGCCGCGGGCGACCGCTGCGAGAAATTCCTCGAAACGGTCGCCGAACGCCACGATTTCCACTTCGCTGCCGAGATTTTTGACCGTTCCGGTGATGCCGAGGGCTTTCGCCCGGGCGAACACGAAGGGGCGGAACCCGACACCCTGGACGATCCCGCGGACACTGATGGTACCTTTCCGGCGCATAGAAAATTCTTGATAAGTTTTATTCGCTTCTACACCAATATATAGTCGGGTCTTTACCTTGACAGGGCATATCAGAATTGTGAATGATCCAGTCGAAATGGTCCCTCTTCTTGTCACGTTTAATCGGGCAGAATTTAAAAAAGTCTTCAATCTTTTAAATACATCTTGGATGACCGAAGAAGAGCTGACCAGGGAGGTGGACAGCGACTGTGTCGCTGAATGTCTTGCTATTTTAAAAAAGGGCAATCTCGTGGAGGAACAGTGGAGAATGCCGAAACCGGGGGAAAAACCCTTAAAGGAATTTAAAACAACCTCCAGCAAGTTCAGGGCCAGTTTTCAGTGCAGCATGGCGGATCTCGGGGATATCCTGCACCTCTCGGTGTCCACCGAGGAACACCTGCGGATGGTGGTCGACCTGATCGAACAGGAGGTGCAGAACGGCAACACCTCGATCAACGACGTCGCCCGCAAGCTCAACGTGAGCCCGGTATTCGTGAAGGGGATCGCAAAGCGGCTCCCGACGCTCGATGTCAGGGGACAGGGGTTGGTGATCCTTGACGGATCGGACCGATGATCCGCTCTCCACCATCCTTCGCAGTAAACGGGAAGCGACACGGTTCCAGATACTCGTAGAGATCGCCGAGCACCAGCCGGCCGTCCGCCAGCAGGAGATCGCCGACAAGCTCGGGGTCACCCCGCAGGCGGTCTCCGAGTATATCCGCGAGCTGGTGGAGGACGGCATGGTGAGCTCCCATGGCAGGGGGCGGTACGTGGTCACCCACGCGGGCATCGAGTGGGTGCTCACCAATGCCGAGGCGCTGGAATCCTACGCCCGGCACGTGAACCGGGACATCATCCAGCAGGTCTCGGTGTGGACGGCCATCGCCGCCGAACCCATCCGCAAAGGGGACCGGGTGGGCGTGTTCATGAAGAACGGCTGGCTGTACGCGAGCAAGTCCGACCAGTCGGCCCAGGGCGAGGCGATCATGGACGCACAGGCCGGCACCGACGTCGGGGTGGCGCGGCTGTCCGGCATCATCGATCATTCCGAGGGGGTCATCCACGTCTGCAAGGTGCCCCGCATCCAGCGGGGAGGGTCCCGCAAGGTGCACGCCGACGCGCTGAAACGCGTGCTCGATGCCACCCCCATGGTGGGCGCGGTGGGCCTCGAGGCCTATATCGCCTGCGAAGCGGCGGGGCGCGTACCGGACATGTTCTTCGGGGCCCGCGAAGGGGCCATCGAAGCCGCGTTCCACGGCATCGACTGTGCCGTGGCGGTGGTGGACGAGGAGTTCACCGATCTCTTAAAGCGGCTCGAGACGGTGTCGCTCACCTACGTGATCCACGACCTGATCAAATCATGAACATTATCGTACACCCGTATCGCGGGTCATATCGTCTCTTTTTCTTCGACGGCCGGCGCGTCGCGGCGGTCGGGGTGGTGGACCTCGCGAAAACCGCCCGGGGGTACCGGCCGAAGAACTACCGCGTCAGGCGGGCCGGCAGGCGGCAGTTCCGCAACACCCCCACCAAAGACCTGGTCGCCCAGTTCCGCCAGGCGACGGTCAGCCTTACCGCGCGCGACGAGGAGTTCGAGGCATTCCTCGCCGATCTCCAGATCCCCGTCACCCGCATCCGCATCTGCCGGTCGTGCCTCCTCGAGGACCGGATCACCCCCCTTGCTGCGGAAACCGCCGTGCGGTACGGGCGGGAGACGATCTGCGTGGAGTGCGCCCGGCGGGAGCTGCGCCGGGAGGTGGGCTACATGGGGGGGATGGGGGCGCATTCCGCCTCGCACATCGAAAAGCTCCTGCTCCTCTACCGCGACCTGGACCGGGTGCTGGCCCTGATCCAGCCGGAGAGTCCCGACATGTCCCGCACCCTCTTCGACCGTCTCGAGGCCCACCCGGTCCAGGAGACCGCCCACATCAACGAGCTGCCCCTGCCCCTGGAATTCCGGGATGCCGCCGGGGTGGAGACGCTGATGCCGGTCCAGCAGCTCGCCGTGGAGGCGGGGCTCCTGCAGGGCCGCGACCTCCTCGCGGTCGCCGCAACGGCGAGCGGCAAGACCTTCATCGGGGAGATGGCCGGGATCAAGAACTGCATGGAGCGGCGGGGGCGCATGCTCTTTCTGGTGCCGCTGGTCGCGCTGGCAAACCAGAAGTACGAGCGGTTTTCCGACCGTTACGGGACGTTTCTCCCCGTCTCCCTGCACACCGGCGTCTCGCGGCTCAACCTCCCCGAGACGAGGACGCGGGCGCGGCGGGACATCAACGCCTCGGTCATCGTTGCCACCTACGAGGGGATCGACCACCTCATCCGCTGCGGGCGCAGCGTCAGGGACATCGGTACGGTGGTCATCGACGAGGTGCAGATGCTCGAGGACCCCGAGCGGGGCCACCGCCTCGACGGGCTCATCGCCCGCCTCAAGTACCTCGCCCCGCAGGCCCAGTTCCTCTACCTGAGCGCCACTATCGGTATGCCCGGGCTGCTCGCCGAAAAGCTCAACGCCCGCCTGGTGCGCTACGAGGAGCGGCCCGTGCCCCTCGAGCGCCACCTCATCTTCACCGAGCGCAAGCAGAAGATCCCGCTGATAAAGCGGCTCACCACGGAGGAGTTCCGCACCCGGTCGGCGAAGGGCTACCGGGGCCAGTCGATCGTGTTCACCAACGCCCGGGCCCGCTGCCACGTGATCGCCGATGCGCTGGGCAGGAACGCCATGCCCTACCACGCGGGCTTATCCTCGCAGGAGCGCCGCGAGGTGGAGGGGAAGTTCGCCCGGGGCGAGATCGGCACGGTGGTCACCACGGCGGCGCTGGCAGCGGGCGTGGACTTCCCGGCGTCGCAGGTGATCTTCGACTCGCTGGCGATGGGCATCGAGTGGCTCAGCGTGGGCGAGTTCCGGCAGATGATGGGCCGCGCCGGCCGCCCCGACTTCCACGACCTCGGCACGGTGGTGGTGCTCGCCGAGCCGGGGGGCACGTACGCCCGGAATATGCGGCACACCGAGGAGGAGATGGCCATCATGCTGCTGCGGGGCGAGATGGAGGAGGTTGCCCCGGTCTACGGCGACGAGGAGTCCTCGGAGGAGTACGTGGCCAACGCCGTGGTGTGCGGCGGCAACGAAAAGCAGCTCGACCTGATGACCGCCACCATGGTGGGGGAGATGGAGGTGATCTTCCCCCTGCTGCGGGAGCGCAAGCTGGTCCGCCGGAAGGGTGCGACCATCGAGATCTCCCCCATGGCCCGGGTGATGGCCGAGCACTTCATCGGCATCGACCGCCTCACCCGCATCCAGCACCTCGTCCGGGAGATGGACGATCCCGTACAGATCGTGGCCGAGCTGGACGTGGCCCCGACGGAAGAGGAGGGGTGAGCCCTGCTGTGGAAGGGTGCGTGACGACCGATCCGGGCGACTGCGAGGTCATCGTCATCGGCGGGGGCCCTGCCGGGCTCTTCTGCGCCCTGCAGGCGGCCGGAAACGCGGGTATGAACCGGAGAGTGGTGGTGCTCGAAAAGAACGCCGCCTGCGGGAGGAAACTCCTGGTCACGGGCGCCGGGCAGTGCAACCTCACCCATGGCGGCGATATCCGCGCGTTCTTTTCGCACTACGGTGACCACGGGGCATTCCTGCGCCCGGCGCTCCTCGGGTTCACCAACCGGGACCTTATCGCCTTCTTCGAGAGCCGCGGGCTTTCCATGGTGGCGGACGCCGGTGAAAAGGTCTTTCCCGCGACGAGGAAGGCCTCCGACGTGCTCGACCTCCTCCTCCGCGAATGCAGGGAGCGGGGCGTGGAAATCCGGTGCGATGAAGCCGTCCTCTCCATCGAACAGAGGGACGGTGGTTTTCTGGTGGCGACCGGAACCGCCCGGTATACCGCACCGCGTGTTGTCATCGCCACCGGCGGGGCGTCGTACCCCGCCACGGGCTCCTCGGGGGACGGCTACCGGCTCGCGGCCGGGCTCGGCCAGCCGGTCACGGCGATCCGCCCGGCCCTCGCGGCCGTCGCCGTCGAGGACCATCTGTTCCCGCACCTCGCCGGGATCTCGTTCGATGGGGTTGCGGTCTCGCTTTTCCGGGAGAACCGAAAGGTCCGCGAGGGCTCCGGCGACCTGCTGTTCACCCACGCGGGCCTCTCCGGCCCCGTCGTCCTCCCCCTCTCGCGTTCCATCGAGGCAGGCGACGTGCTCACGGTCTCCTTTGTCCCCGGCAGACCCCGGGAAACGCTCCAGAACGACCTGGTCGAGACGGTCGCGGCCCACGGCACCCGGCAGGTGAAGACCGTCCTCTCGGACTTCCGCCTTCCCGGCCGGTTCGCCAACGAGCTGCTGCACCGGATCGGGATCCCCCAGGACCTCACCTGTGCACATCTCTCGAAGCAGATGAGGAATGATCTCGTCGCACACCTGACGGCATTTCCCTTCCGGGTGAAGGCTGTCGGCGGGTTTCACGAGGCGATGGTGACCGCCGGCGGCGTGGCGCTCGACGAGGTCGACCAGAAGACGATGGCCTCGAGACGAATCCCCGGCCTCTTCTTCATCGGCGAGGTGCTCGACATCGACGGCGACACCGGGGGCTACAACCTCCAGGCCGCGTTCTCGACCGCATACGCCGCGGCACGGGCGATCGCCGCCGAACCACGCGGAGAACCCCCGGCGAAAGCACGTTTTCCTCTGCCGGATGACGGCCGGGCACTTCATCGGCATCGACCGCTTCACCCGCATCCAGCATCTCGTCCGGGAGATGGATGATCCCGTGCAGATCGTGGCCCGACGGAAGAGGAGGGGTAAGGGTTTTTGCTGGCGTTCTTCGAACTAAAATAGTTACGTATTCTATGTTTATTCAACGTGAAAAATGAGACGTGCTTTAATCTACTCTTCTTCACAATGGTTTTCTCATTACATACTACGTATTCCCAAACTCATCCGGGTATTTCTCAAAGATTTTGGTCTGCCTTTTCAACCCATCAATTACCATCAGAGCGGCCTCATCATCTGCATATTCCTCTTCGAGTCCTCCAAACTTCTCCCTCAATGTACCGTAGAAACTTTCTTCCCATACTCGTGAAGGGAGCCTGAAGGATCCAACCAGCTCAAGTCCTGCATTCCGGATGATCTCAAATCCTTTATTTTCGATCATCATTGCGGGATGGAATTCGGCGAAGAATTCCCGCGCCTCATCAGAGGGGGTCTCCGTAAACCAGAATATATCGGAGATCATCATGTATCCGCCCTGTTTCAGGAGTTTTTTCCAGTACCTGACGGCATTTTCGATGCCGACGATGGATGAACATCCTTCAGCCCATATAATATCGAAAGACTCCTCTGCAAAGGGAAGATCGTCCATAGATGCACAGACCGTTTTGATTCTCCCGGAAAAACCTTCGGCTGCAGTTTTTTCATCCACCACATCGAGGAAAGGCTGGTGTATATCTGTCGCTATTATCCTGCAGGACGGACACAGGCGGGCAAGGGCCATCGTCTGTACGCCCGTCCCGCAACCAACATCAAGGATCTCACCACCTCCTTTTGGTGGTTCTGCGATGAGTGAAAATGCCTTTTCCGTGTGCTCATCATCCCCCGCCCCCTGCCTGGAAAACGATTCAAAAATCTTAGAAACTGGATTGCTTTCCATATATCGTTGTAATTTTGGGATTGCATGTAGTTTGCGGTCGTCTCGGCACAGCGACGCTTGTTCTCGTTGTACCGCTCTGTCTTGGGTTATTCTGATCGTAGTGAGGACTCGCTAAAAATTAGAGA
>DSDF01000093.1 GCA_011048835.1 Methanoculleus sp.
CCCGGATCGGCGATGCGGGCAGGGAGGCGCTGCAGCAGCTGTGCGCCGCGGAGGCGAAACAATGAAGCATGATATCCGCCAACCTCTCGAGACCGACGGGCCCGTGCGAAAGGAGCACCGGCGGGGGGAATTGCACCAATGACGATGGAAGAGACCGTGGCAGGGCTGGTCGCCGGCCTGCGCAAGGGCACGCTTGATTCCCGGCGTGCGATCGTACACCAGCTGGCCGACCTAGGGGAGGAGGCGATAACCCCCCTTATCGATGCGATGGAGCGGGAGGAGGATGCCGATGTGCGCTGGTATATCGGGGGCGCGCTGGTCAGGATCGGCCGGCCCGCCATCGGGCCGCTGATCGAAGCGCTCGTGACGAGCAACGACGACGATGCCCGCCGCTACCTGGCCGCGGCGCTGGGCGGCATCGGCGAGCCCGCCATCGGGCCGCTGATCGATCTGCTGGGATCGAACCGCGAGGATGTGCGGGGCTTTGCCGCGCTCGCCCTCTGCAGGATCGGCGAGCCCGCCGTCGACCCCCTGCTCAAAAGCCTGGACCGCACGAGCGGGGTCCAGCACACCTGTGCGGCGCTCACCCTCTGGAAGATGGGGGAGCTGGGGCCCGAAGCCCTGCAGGGCTACTTCGAGAGAAAAGAAGAGAAATAACCTATTTTTTCAACCGCTTCAGGTGCTGCGCGGACTCGAAGCCTTCCATCCAGCCGATGAGGTCGAGGCCGTGGACGTAGCGCATCAGCTCCTCGTAGTCCCGCTCGTAGTAGAGGTGCGCCGAGACCGAGGTGTGCGAGTACCACCCCACGGTTGCGCCGAGGTCGTCGGCGATCGTCTGCTGCAGGTGGGCGAGGGCGTACATGTTGGCCCCCAGCGCCGAGAGCATGTCGTTTGACCGGAACTCGACGTGCATGTTGAGCTTTTTGTCCCGCACGAAGCACTGCATCCGCTGCAGGCAGGGGGGGCTCGCCGAGAGCATGTCCTTTTCGGGGAACCACGTGATCGCCATGGCACGGCGCGATGCGGGCTCTTCTTTGAGTTTTTCGACGATATAGGCGATCTGGTCGTAGCCCTGTCCGTCGCCATCGCCCTGCAGCGCATCGCCGACCCTGCGGGGGTAATCGAAGAGGCGGTCGTGGTAGGTGTAGACGAACGCCGAGTCCGAACCCTCTAACAGATCGCGGACGTATTGCTGCATGGCGCCCGCACCGAACATGTTGTGCGGGCTGATCATGTAGTCGGCGAACGGGTCGCCGATATGGATGTTGAGCGGCTCGGGCATCTCCAGCGTCTTTTCCCCGTCCTCGGTGAGCAGGTAGCGGCCGTACTTGAGAATGGTCCTGATGACCTCTTCGTGCGCCTTGCCGATGCAGAAGCTGCGTACATTATACATTGCGGTTTCCTCTCCCCCGTGCGTGGATCCGTCTGGCATCCACCGTCTCCCAAGGGTTGGCACTCATGGGGCATGTTGTTTGCGAATCGGTCACGGGCACGGCGGATCGCCAAGGCATAAATGGGGCGATCACGTACTAGTACTCCATGCAGAAGGTCTCGCCGGAGATGGAGCACTATTTTGCATCGCTCCACGAGGGGCTGGCAGAGGCGATCGGGGTCGCCGCCCGGGCCCGCGCCCGCGGCCTCGACCCCCGGCAGGAGGTCGAGATCCCGGTGGCAAGCGACCTCGCCGACCGCGTGGAGGCGCTGCTCGGCTACCGGGGCGTGGCCGCGCGGCTGCGGGAGCTCGAGCAGGAGATGAGCCGGGAGGAGGCGGCGCTCAAGATCGGTGACGCATTCGTGGCACAGGAGTTCGGCGAGACCACGCGGGAGGAGATCCTCGACCACGCCATCCGCACCTCGATGGCGCTCCTGACGGAAGGGGTGGTGGCGGCCCCGACCGAGGGGATCGCCAAAGTGGGGATCGGCAAGAACGACGACGGCACCGAATACCTGAAGGTCTACTACGCCGGGCCCATCCGCAGCGCCGGGGGCACCGCCCAGGCGCTCTCGGTGCTGGTCGGCGACTACGTGCGCCGGGCGCTGGGCCTGAACCGCTTCATCCCCCGCCCCGATGAGGTGGAGCGCTATATCGAGGAGATCCGCCAGTACAACACCATCATGAGCCTGCAGTACCTCCCCTCGGAACGGGAGCTGCGGCTGATCGTCGAAAACTGCCCGGTCTGCATCGACGGCGAGCCCACCGAGTCGGTGGAGGTCTCCGGCTACCGCAACCTCGAGCGGGTCGAGACCAACGTGGTGCGGGGCGGGATGGCGCTGGTGGTCGCCGAAGGGCTGGCCCTGAAAGCCCCAAAAATCCAGAAAAACGTCCGCAAGATGAAGATGGAGGGCTGGGACTGGCTGGACGAGCTTATCGTGGGCGCCGCCGCCAAGGGCGACGACGACGACGATGCCGGCGCGGCCCTCAAGCCCAAGGACAAGTACATCCGCGACCTGATCGGCGGCAGGCCCGTCTTTTCCTACCCCATGCGAAAGGGAGGGTTCCGCCTCCGCTACGGGCGGTCGCGCAACACCGGGTTTGCGGCGGCGGGCCTGAACCCCGCCACCATGCACATCCTCGGCGACTTTCTCGCGACGGGCACCCAGATGAAGGTGGAGCGGCCCGGCAAGGCCGCCGGGATCGTGCCGGTGGACACCATCGAGGGGCCGACGGTGCGGCTCGTCGGCGGCGAGGTCCGCCGGGTCGACGACAAGGATGAGGCGGTTGCGCTCGCCGGAACGGTGGAGGCCATCCTCGACGTGGGGGAGATGCTGGTCTCCTACGGCGAGTTCGCGGAGAACAACCATCCCCTGATGCCCGGCGCCTACTGCGAGGAGTGGTGGCGGCTGGAAGGGGGGGAGAAGACGCCGGACAACGAGATGGAGGCCATCGAGATGGCGCTCGCCGGGGCATACCTCCACCCCCGTTACACCTACTTCTGGGACGATTGCACGCCGGCGCAGGTCCGCATCCTCGCCGACGTCGTCGCCGCGCACGGGAGGCTCGAGGAGGGCAGACTGCTCCTGCCCATCGATGCGGGGGCGAAGGCGATCCTCGAGGAACTGCTCGTCCCCCATACCGTCATGGACGAGACGGTTGCCATCGCCGATCCCATGGTGCTCCTCGCCTGCCTGGGGCTGAACGTCCGCCTCGAGCACCGGGCGCAGTGGCAGGACGCCCCCGATACCGACGCGATGGCGCTGGCTTCCCACCTCGCGGGCTTCCGCATGCGTTCGAAGGCCGGCACCCGCATAGGGGGCCGCATGGGCCGGCCCGGCAAGTCCAAGCCCCGTGAGATGCGGCCCCCGCCCCACGGGCTGTTCCCGGTGGGCGACGCCGGGGGATCCCGGCGCTCGGTGCAGGAGGCGAGTCACCACAGTGCGGGCGGCAACGGCAAGACCGGGGTAATCACGGCCGAAGTGGGCAAACGGCGCTGCGCCGCCTGCGGGGCGATCACTTTCAGGAATGCCTGCGAGTGCGGGGCCCACACGGTGCCGGTCTTTTCCTGCCCCCGCTGCGGCAGGGAGACGGGCGGTGAGGAGTGCCCGGCCTGCGGGGCAGGATCGGTCTGCGCCCAGGTGATCCCCATCGATGTCAGGCAGGAATACGCCCGCGCCCTCCAGCACCTCGGGATGCGGGAGTCGGAGCTCAAACTGGTCAAGGGGGTCAAGGGGCTGATGTCGCGGGAGCGGACGATTGAGGCGATGGAGAAGGCCGTGCTTCGGGCCGCCCGCAACCTCTTTGTATTCAAGGACGGTACCATCCGCTACGACATGATCGACCTTCCCCTCACCCACTTCCGGCCCCGGGAGATCGAGGTGAGCCCCGAGCGCCTGCGGGAGCTCGGCTACACCCATGACATCCGCAGCGAGCCGCTCGCCGGTGCGGAGCAGGTGCTGGAGTTGAAAGCGCAGGACATCTTGGTCTCCCGGGGCTGCGGCGACCACCTCGTGCAGGTGGCCGGGTTTATCGACGACATGCTGGAAAAGCTCTACGGGCAGGAGCCCTACTACCGGGTGAAGACCCGCGGCGATCTTGTCGGCCACCTGCTGATGGGGCTCGCCCCCCACACGAGCGCCGGGGTACTGGCCCGCCTGATCGGGTATACGGAGGCGAACGTCGGCTACGCCCACCCCTTCTTCCACGCCGCCAAACGGCGCAACTGCTTCCGCGGCGACACCGAGATTGCCGTCTACGACGGCTCTGTCTGGAAAAAACGGCCCATCCGGGAGTTCGTGCTGGAGAACTTCGACATCAACCGCCCCGGGATCGACCGGGCGGGCACCTACTACTCCGACCCGGCGCGGCCGTTCTCGGTGCATAGCATCGACTGCCATGGCACCATCCACATCAAACGGATCACCTCGGTCTCGGTGCACCGGGCGCCGAAGGCGCTGATCCACTTCGAGACCCGGCGCGGCCGCACCCTCACCGTCACCCCCGAGCACGCCATGATCGTCTGCGACCTCATCCATCTGCGCAAGATCAAGGCCATGGAGGTGAAGGTCAACGACTGCGTCCCCCTCTTCGAGGGCGGGGTGATGATCACCGACACCATCACCCGCGCCGAGATCGTGCCGGCGACGGATACCCACGTCTACTGCGTGACGGTGGCCGACGACCACTCGCTGGTGGCGAACGGCATCTTCACGGGCCAGTGCGACGGGGACGAGGACTGCGTCATGCTGCTCCTCGACGGGCTGATCAACTTCTCGCGGGCATTCCTGCCGGAGACGCGGGGCGGATCGATGGACGCGCCGCTGGTGCTCACCGAGCGGATTGACCCCGCCGAGATCGACAAGGAAAGCCACAACGTCGACGCCTGCGCCGCCTACCCCCTCGACCTCTATCTCAAGGCGCTCGAGTACGCCCACCCGCGGGAGCTGGAGAAGGTCATCGACCACGTGGAGCTGCGCCTGGGCACCCCCGCCCAGTACGAGGGGATCATGTTCACCCACGACACCAGCGATATCTCCGCGGGCCCGGCGGAGTCCACCTACACCCTGATGGCCACCATGATCGAGAAGCTGGACGCCGAGCTCAATCTGGCCCGGATCATCCGGGCGGTGGACGAGGACGACGTGGCCGAACGGGTGCTCAATACCCACTTCATCCGCGACCTGATGGGCAACCTGAACGCCTTTTCGCGCCAGAAGCTCCGCTGCACCCGCTGCAACGCCAAGTTCCGGCGGATGCCCATGACCGGCAAGTGCACCCGCTGCGGGGGCAACGTCATCCAGACGGTCCACGAGGGCTCGGTGAAGAAGTACCTGGAGATGTCCCGGCAGATGTGCGAGGACTTCGCCGTCCGGGAGTACACCCGGCAGCGGATCGAGGTGCTGGAGATGGCCATCGAGGCCACCTTCGGCAAGGACAACGAAAAGCAGCTGGGCCTCGCCGACTTCATGTGAGCCGGGGCACCCAAACAACGATTTTTTTATCCCGGTCTGCACCGGGCCAAAAAACGGATTATTGCGGTTTACGGCACCGCTCTCCCACGGAGCCGCGTCTCAATCGTAGGCGAGCCGGGTCTTCTCGTCCGCCAGCGTCGGCGCAATCAGGTCCTTCCAGGCGTCCGCGTCCCAGGTGCCGAGAGCCCGGTGGGTGGTGTAATAGTTCTCCGGGATGGGGTGCGTGCCGACCACCACCTCCATGCCGTATTTCTCCCGGATGAACCGCTCGAAGGTGCGGATGCGGGGGCAGGGCGGGTAGCCGACGACCATGCCGGTGGCGAGATGGACGACCTGCGCCCCGTTCTTCTCCATCTCCGCCGGCACGTACTCGATGTTGCCGCCGGGGCACCCGCAGCAGGTCGCAAACCCGACCAGCTCCACTTCCTTTCCCGCATACCGTGCAAACGCCCCCTCCCGGTTGCGCAGGGCCCGGAGGCACTTGCCCCCCGCACACGTCCGGTAGCGGTCGCAGATGATGATTCCCAGTTTTACCGTGTCGCTCATCGTAATCTCTCCCCATGGAAGGGTTCCGGGTGCAACACCCGATCCTGTTCTCGGGACATATTCACGGGAACCTATCCTGATCTGTGTGGAACCGGAGAGACGAAAAAAATCGCGCTTTTACCTGCCTTTCGAAGAAAAACTGCCGAGGAGAACACAGGGGAATACCAACGCCAACCCGCAACTCCCGCAGGAAGAAGATCCGGTACGCCTGGCGGACAGCAACCTAATAACCATCGATGCCCTATATCATAGGCGAGCGAGGGTAGCCAAGCTGGTCAAAGGCGGTGGACTCAAGATCCATTCTCGCAGGAGTTCGCGGGTTCGAATCCCTCCCCTCGCATATTCCTAGGGTTATAGTTATCTCTCGATTTTGCAACCCCTTAACCGTCAATGTAGTCCTTTTAACTTGCTGAATGTATGTATCAATTGAAAACCAATTGAATATTGGAAAAAATTAATTTGATTCTGTCTTTTTCATTTTTCGTTGTTCTGCTAAGTCCTTTTTAACATTCTCATGAGTAACTAAAAGCATTTTTGAGATAATCTCAGCAAATTCTTTATTTTCGATTATTACCGGAAAATTTGGATTGCGAATTTCATTATCTAGTGAATAATTTGCAAAAATAAGGGTAGTTTGATTTTTTAATTTAAATTCAAGTTCATGAAACGGAAAACTCTCCTTATTGAATTCTGATATTAACAATTGTGAGAGGTGAAATCTGAATAATTGAGGCTCATTTTTAATATATCTCGTATTCTTAAACCCAACTTTAGAGCTAAGAGAAATAATTTCATCTATAGTCAAATCTAAGCGCATCAATTTCTTTGCGACCAATAGAAGATTGTCACATTTTTCCCCCTCGTGAAAATCGGATAGAACTTTTTCAAGATTTTCAGGATCACGATGTAATATTGAGGACATTATCAAGGCGTTCCTAGAATATGATAAAAATGATTTATTGTCATGATATTGACGTAATCTAAATATCATTTCGAAGGCATTTCTATAATCACCCTCGATAAGATGCCTTTCAAGACCATAATAGAAAATGAATACATAGCCTGTGTCAATTTTATTTGAGATATTACATAGCCAATCCAAATAGATCCATTTTGTTCCAGGATTTAATCGTTCATAACTTGGAAAATATCCAATATCCGTATTATAATCTTCTTCAGAAGGAGGTTTGATTGGTAGATTGCTGAAAATCAAACTTGGTTCCTCAACGCCCAAATAGGACATTTCTATTCGAAACAATTCATTTTCAAAAATTTTGGTGTTTTTTTCCGATTCATAATTTTTATATTTCCCATCGGCTATCCACATTAACTTTTTAACATCCTCAGGAATCTGAAACCTATCGGAATAAGGTTCAACGGCATTATTTGAGGATTTCAATCGATTTTTGGATTTTTCGAGCAAAAGTTCAGATTTTTCCTTTTTTCCCCGGAATAAATTAAGAAATCCCATTGTTACTCACAAATTTACCTAAAAATGAGGGATAAATAAAATTATCTATTTAAATTTAGATTTACACAAAATCCAAATATTCCACAAATCAACAACAAAATCGCACCAAACGCCTTCAAACTCTCTTGACAAAATTTTGTATCTGACTGTACAAAATTTTGTTCCGAGCGAACAAAATTTTATGCCGCTCAAATATCGCCTAAAACCCAAAAAATGGATAATTATTGATGTTATTTTTAATTTACCCAATAAGCCAAACGCTCCCGTACATGCTTATTGAGGGAGAATGGCTGGCCACTCTCGGCATTCTTCTTCATATAATGGAGTGTCCCTTTGGAGAACCCCATCTCCTTCCACTCCTTGTAGGAGATTGCAAGGATCTTCTGCCTGACCTCATCAGAATCCGGCCGCTCAATAGTCCACTCAGGCGCACAGAAGTCAAGAGACCGCTTCTTCCCGGTCAGATAGTGCGCCAGTTCCCTCGTTTTCAGGAGAATGATATAACTCCAGGCACACTCCTTGCCCTCGTAGGTCACTGTCTTGTTGAACCAGGCATTGACCTCATCAGTGACTTTCCTCGCTCCGGTCGGCCTAAGCCTCAGGCTATAGTTCTCCGTCCTCGCAAAGTCCGTCCCGTCCATCTCCTCCCGCTCGATGAGGGAGATCACCGCCAGGTCGATAAGGAACCTGAACAGCTCCTGCACCTTCGCTTCAGCAATCGCCGGGAAGAGCCGGGAGGCCGAGAAGTATTACCTGAACGCAGGATATTTCCGATAAAATCATCCTCGCCTGGAAATAGCAAAATCTTTCCAGTTGATTAATGCCATGACAACTGATCGAAAATTTAAGAGTTTTTCTTGTCAGAAATTCTAGATTTTAAGAGTACCATCCACCCCTTCCGGTTTCGCCGGTACCTCCTTTCCCGAGATCACGTCGACTGTCACGTGATTGAAGGGGTACCGCATATAGTCCTCAGAGCGGAACGGGTCACAGAAGGTGATGGTCTCACCATTCTTCTCCATAGTCGTAATATACGAATTGTAGCTGTGCCTCCTCACCTCTGGAAGATGCCGGTATGGTTCGATTTCTTCCGGATCGACGTTCCGGAACTTCGGAAAGATCCTGGGCTCGGTGAACCCTTTGGGGAGGTGCAGGGTCTGAATCGAGTACGATCCATGCTCCTCCCGGATCACGAACCATTTGAGAGGGTTCGAGGTGGGGATGGTGGCGCCGTCAGTCGTCCCCGCGACGTAGAGTTTGAGGAGGGCCTTTATTCCGATATAGCTGAGGAAGATTGCGGCCCATACCCAGTATTCGGCGAGAGTCGTGAGGGAGAGAAGGAGCGTGCCGATATACGTCCAGCTGACTGCAAGCAGGAAAAGGCTCGGACCTGCGAAGATCCCTGCGGTGTACTTCCGTTCGGTGAAGGGATAGAGGAGCGGAATGCCGGGATAGGCGAGGAAGTCACAGGATATATGGGTGAGCGAACCCACGAGGAGGGCAAGGAGCCCCGGGATCCCGAGCCCGGCTCCGAAAAGTCCGGCTCCGGCCCCCGTGAGGGTCACTCCTGCGACCGTCGCAAAGGCAATGCAAGCGATGAGGAGGGATCCACAGATGCTGTGGGTGAACCCCCCGTGGGTAAAGACGTAATACTTCGGGTTCCGCTTCGAAAACCGCATGAGGAGGATATCGATATCTATCACAACTGAGCCGACGATAGCGAAAGGAACGAGCTCCGGGTGCCCTGTTGCAAGGAAGAGAGAGGAAGCAACAAGGGCATGGGTGACGGCATCCAAGATTAAAACCTCACCGGAATACTAGTGCATTTTTATTAGAATTCTGGTATGGATGCATTATTTCCATGATTGTGAGTGAGTATTTGAATGATCCTTCGAAATTTTTTAAAATCCCAATATCAGTAAAATGCATTTATTCTATCAGATTTTCCTTTATCGGATGAGACAATGTTACTATTCGATTTTCATGCTTTTAAAAAATAACCTCTCCATTCAAATGCAGAATGATATATGGAGTTTATGACCATTTTATCGTAATACCCCCAGTTTTTCAAACCTGACAATATGTAGACTCAAAATCAACGCAATCCCCCTCCCCCTCGTTCTCCATGGATTTCAACAACTTCATACGCTTCCGATATTCCGGACTTCCCTTCGCCTTCTCCGTTGACTCATCCACACTCCTTGCCCTCGTAGGTCACTGTCTTGTTGAACCCGACCCCCGCATTCTGCGCCACACCCCTTCACCCGTTATAATGATGCCTGTCGAAGGTCTGGCGGAGGAATTCCTGCTTGCGGTGCCGGCTTCCCTTCACCGGCGGTTTCAAATACCCCACCTCCGGGGTCTGCAGGGCCGGGCAGAAGGGGCAGAGGGCGGAATCGACATCGTTTGCCTTCTCTCCATCAATGCCTTTTTTAATCCTTCTCTTTTACGTATTCGACGCCAGCAGGGGGCTCGTAGGTTGTTTGTATCACGATGGTATTGGAGAGCCGATTGAAAAGGCGCAGTTTTGTGTCCGGCATGGCAATCCATCCGATCAAGCAATCGAGTGGCAGGAGGAACGCCTTGCCGAAGCTCGATACCGCCGCTTCATCGAACCCGATTTTTTCTCCGCTTCGCCCCGTCATCCGCAGGTTGAGTGCCATCTTTCCTATCGACGTTCCCGAGTGCCCTTCGAGAATTGTCCAGTACAGGAAGAGCACTACACTGTTTGCCCCCAGGTCAAAAGGAAAGAGCCCCCCCGGAATGAGGTGAAAAGGGGGGAATTGATACAGCATCCCGCCCAATGTGGTTGCGACATTCACGACAATCGAAACGATAATGATATCGATCAACCAGGCCCAGAACCGTGTTCCCCAACGTGCGAGATGAATCGTTGCCATAGGTATTCACCATTTTCCACCGTCCGATAAAAAATATTGCTACTGACGACGCCGATATCGTATACCATGTGAGTGGAAGGAGCACTCACATGTTTTCGCCAGAGCTACCGCCGAACCCGATGCCGCTGATCCATATATTCCTGCCCGAACACTTGGCGACGAGATAGGGGCCAGATTCATGCTCCCCGTCCCGATATCCCGGGCTCGGGCCGGCATCGATCCCTTCCTCGCCCGACACACACCTTATTGACAGGGCCGGCGAATCAAACAATCTCCATGAACATTTCGAAACCGCTTTCACACTGCCCATGCAGAGTGTGTACCACGTACCATGAACGAGAGAATGCCACACTATACCGACCGGGAGATTGTCAACCGGTGGGCCCTTGCAGCAATCAATCCCGCTATCTCCCGTCTGCTGTCCGGGAAGGGAACGATGGACCCGGGTGCGGACGGGTGCATCGGCTTTTTTTACGTCGACCATACGGAGGGGATCATGTTTCGTATCCATTCGCTGTGCCGGATCGAGCCCGGAAAGCCGCCGGAAATTATGGTGGACTTCGAGAATCACGGCGAGAGTCTCGTACTTCCCTCCGATGAAGTCGCGCCGTATACACTCCTTTCCAATAAAGCAGCGAACGATCATTCGCTCCTCGAAGAACAGCGATGGCTCCTGTTCTATGAACCGGAAGCGTTCCACGCCCTGAGAACACGAGTGGATCTCGACAGGTTCAGGGCCTCCGGATATTTTGATGATGCATCGGCGATCCTTTGCCCACACGATCAGGAAACGATCCCTGAGGTGGTGTGGGTCCGCCTGGAAGACCAGTCGTGCAATGGCGCGTATTTCCGGGGGACGCTCCTGAACGCACCCCATGCCAATTTTGGCGTGCATGGGGGGGACATGCTCATGGTACGCTTCGCCGAGCATGAGGGAGAGCGCATTCTGGTGGCAGATACCGTACCGCCGTGAATGCAACGCCCACTCTCCGGACGACCGGGGGCCCGGACATCGATTCAACGTTTTCGAGCACCCGCACCTCTTCCTCTCCCCCTTCAAACCTTCCGGTACACATTCCCCCTCTTCCCCACCTCGATCACATGAATAACCATCACGTCATCCAGAATCGACATGATTGCCCGGTACTGCCCGATGCGGAGGGAGAAAAACGGCGGATCTCCCGAACCCCGGAGCCGCTTCACAGAAAGCCTCGGGTCGTCTTCGTAGGCGAGATTCTGGAATGTGGCGACAAATTTCAGTGCCACTTCCCGCGGAAGATGGTTGAGAGCGTGGCGGGCAGCCGATGAATACCGGAGCTGGTACTTCATCGGGAATCCTTCTCTGGTTCCCGTGATTTCCCGGATATTCTCGCCTCTTTAGGCTCTTCGGCCACGCCCAGGTCCGCGAGGATCTCTTCATGGGTATGGTACATACCCTTCCGGTATTCCTTCAACGACTGCTCGATGGCCGCGAGCGTCTCTTCGCTGAGGGGTTCTTCATCAACGTTCGCCTCGATGAGCCGTGAAATGACATCGTCGAACGATTCCCGGGGGTACTGTTTGAGCCGCTGGAGGTGATCGCGGGTCTTTTTACGGATCCTGATCGAGGTCGATTGCATACATACTACTACATCTGCATACGAATTCAACGTTTGGATGGTACGCCATCAATGGTATTCTGTTCAGAACCAACGGTAAAAAAGATCCCATTGGTGGCTTCGATCCACTGTTCATTGTAATTCCTGAAATTACATGATAGAACCTGACCCTGAATCTTGCCGAGTGATACTCCCGCATTCACCCGTCAATCCCCCGCCTCCGGTTGATGCCCTCCCCCAGAACCATCGCCGTGACGGCAGAGAGCGCAAGGAGCACGGTCATCGTCGGGTCGGCCGTACCGATGACCACGACCAGCAGAATAGCGGTCAAGGGCGCTCCCAGCGCGAGCGCGAAGGCAGCGGCCTCGATGCACAGGACGCAGATTGCGACCGGCACGGCAGGGAAGACCAGGTTGATGGCAAGCCCGGTCAGGGTGCAGGAGAAGAGGATGGGAAAGATGGGGCCCCCGACAAACCCGCTCCGGAATGCCAGCGCGAGCAGGAGGATCTTCGCGACCGCCATGCCGAGGAGCATAGCCGCCCCGAAAGCGGCCGGATCGGCGATGATCGCATGGATCTGGGCCTGGCCCGAGAAGAGCAGGGCCGGGACGAAGGAGCCGACGAGTGCGATGACCGCTCCCGCGGCAAGGGCGGGCAGGATGACGCGGTCCTTGAACGCCCGATCCACCATTCTCCCGATCGCCGCCATGGAGAGACCGGTAAACACAGCAAGCAGTGCCCCGATGATGCCCAGGACGATCGCATACAGGACATATACAGGATGCAGCTCGCCGATCGGCGGTAAGAGGATGCTCTGGGCGAATGGGGGGAGCCCGAGCAGCCGGAAAAAGAGATAGCCGATGCAGCCGGCGAGCAGGTTCCAGGCCAGGAACTTCAGCGCGCTCTTTTCACCGCCCACCTGGAACTCCGATGCAAAAACCCCGGTGAACAGCACGCTGCCGATGATGCCGTTGTATGCCGACGCGAGGGCGGCGACGTTGAATCCCAGCGATGCATCCGCAGATTCGCGGGCGATACGGAACCTCTCCTGGATATACGATGTCATGTCGCTGACAAGGATCGAGATCGCCCCTTCCGGGCCGACGCTCGCCCCGGAGAGAAGCGAAAGAAGGGAAGAGATCAGTGCGGCCGGGAAGGTCCGGTAATCGACCTTCTCGCCGTTGCCCTTCATCGATTCGACGAACCCGCCGTCGATCATGGTGGGGGCGTTCAGGTATTTCCGGCAGAGACCGACCAGCAGTGAAAAGAACATCACCCCTGCCGGGATCAGCCAGCGGTTGGCCCCCGCGTAGTCGTTGTCGAACCAGACGGCGTGGATCAGCAGCTCGTAGAAAAGGAGATATCCAGCCGTAAACGCGATGGAGATGAGTGCGATGAGAATAATATGCACTATCTTCGGTTCTTCCCGCTCGTGCGACCCTGCTGGATCTTCTGCGGTCCCGGCCATACCGATATCCGGTCGCGCCCTCCGATGCGGCCCGTCCCTCTCTGCAGTCCCGGACGCTGTTTTTGTATAAATAGATACCTCAGGAACCGGAGAAGAGCAAACGGGCTTATGGTGGATGGCCAGGAATGGAAATTGCTCTCGCAGGAGCAGCGGCAGGGAGTATTGCGCCGCATGGTGCGGGAAGACCTCTTCCCCGAAATCGCTGATAAATGTTTTTATTTGCCGGAATACCGCTCATATCACGTCCGATCAATTTTATAGGTCTCCTGCACCAACATGGGTACATGAGGAATGCCGAACTCCTGATGAACCCGAATCGTCTCGTACGATTCCTTAAGAAATCTTCCTCTGAATTTACCAAAGAAGATATCATCCATTTTTGCGAAGAGAACAAGATTGAAATCGTCAACTTCCGTTATGTGTCAGAAGACAGCAGGTTGCGAAGCCTGAATTTTATCATTTCTTCCATGGATCACCTGAACACCATCCTTTCCGATGGCGAACGGGTTGACGGAAGCAACTTCTTCTCGTTTATCGATGCTGGAAGCAGTGATCTCTACGCAATTCCCCGCTACAGCACTGCATTCGTAAACCCCTTTGCAGAAGTACCCACGCTCGAAATCCTCTGTTCCTTCTATGACAACAATGGCCAGCCCCTCAAGAGCGCTCCGGGCTACATCCTCTCCCGGGCGGATGCAGAGTTCACCCGCCAGACAGGGGCGACCTTCAAGGCCCTGGGAGAACTTGAATACTACGTAATCGGGAAGAGAAATGACCTCTACCCCGGCCGAGATCAGAAAGGGTACCACGCCGCAGAGCCCTTTGCGAAGTACGAGGACCTGCGTGTCGAGGCATTGAAACTCATCGCCCAGGCCGGTGGACAGATCAAATACGGCCATTCCGAGGTCGGGTGCTTCACCAAGGGCGACACCTACTATGAACAGCACGAGATCGAGTTCCTCCCTGCGCCGGCCGTGGAAGCCGCAGAACAGCTGATCGTCGCCAAATGGATCATACGGATGCTCGGGTACAGGTACGGTGTCAATATCAGCTTTGCACCAAAGATCACCGTCGGAAATGCAGGAAGCGGTATGCACGTCCACATGCTTGCCGAGAAGAACGGCACCAACCTGATGGTGGCAGAGGGTGCGCTCAGCCCCATGGCGCGCAAGATGATCGCAGGTGTTTGTGACCTCGGCGACGCCATAACCGCGTTCGGCAACGGTATCCCGACCTCCTACCTCCGCCTCGTCCCTCACCAGGAAGCCCCGACCTATATCTGCTGGGGCGACCGGAACCGCTCTGTCATGGTCCGTGTGCCGCTCGGGTGGATTGGCGCACGGGACATGACCCGGCATGCAAATCCCAACGACAGAAGTGCGGATGAAGAGGGGCCTTCAAAACAGACCTTTGAATACCGTGTTGCCGACGGTTCGGCAGACATCTACCTGACCATCGCAAGCCTCATCGTCGCATCGCTGCACGGCATCACCATGCCCGATGCACTCGACCTCGCAGATTCCCTCTATGTCGAAACCAATATCTTCAGTCCTGAGAGCAAACAACGCCGCGCCCAGCTCAAACAGCTGCCGGCATCCTGCTGGGAGTCTGCCGACGTGCTTGCAGAGAAGCGTGCGATCTTTGAACAAAACGGCATCTTCCCCCCGGGTGTTATCGACAACAGAATTGCATCGCTCAGGGCATTTGAGGATAAAGGCCTGAGCGAGAGACTCTACGGGAACAACAATGAGATCGCCAGGCTCGTCGAGCAGTACATCCACATCGCGTAAGGCAGCACTCTCTGCCATCCCTTTTTGGCGGCCCCGCGCCCTGAAGCACGCGGGACCCGGGCCTCACGTCCCGTACAAGCGCTTGCGGACCCGTTCGCCAATCGCCTGTTCTCTTCATTGCGGAACGGAGAGCTCCGCCGTTCCATCGCGAAACGAGGTGACGAGGAGGTAGATAAAATCCGCAGTCAGGTCCATCACCTCTTTTCGAAACCTCACCTCGACGGTGGTATCGCCGACAAAGCCTTTGATCGAGAACCAGTCGGGCTTCTCGAGCTTGTAGAACCCCTCGCCGACCGCGGGAAGGGATTCGAGCTTGCCGAAATTCCCGAGATATTCAAAAAATTCCTTTGTTAACGGAGCGTCGAGGAGGTACTCCTTCATGAAGGACCCATCCGCGCAGACCTTATGACGAACTGACCGAAGGATTCGCATGTTTCGCAATCTCCCGAAGGGCGTGTGCCGTGATCCGGCATTCTTCATCCGTGGTGAACCACGAGGTGCTCAAGCGTACGCAGCCCTCGCCTCCATCGATGGCTTTGTGCACCAGCGGGGCGCAGTGGAGGCCGGTGCGGGCGATGATGCCGTAGGCCCGCGCCAGCATGAAGCCCACGTCATCGTTCTGCAGGCCCTCGATATTGAAGGCAACGATCGGCAGGTCGGGGGAATCGTTGTACACGGTGACGGCGTCTTCCTGCGCGAGCTCCCGGATGAGAAACGAGGCCTGCTTCTCTGCCTTTTTCCTGATCGAGCCGATCCCTGTTTCGGCAACGAACCTCACCCCAGCTGCGAGGGCCGCAAGGCCGGGGGAGTTGTGCGTTCCTGTCTCGAACCTCTCCGGCATCTCGCGGGGGTGGAGGAGCGAGAAGGAATCCGTCCCGGTACCCCCGAACCGGACTGGTGCAATGGCCTCCGGCTCCTGCACGTAAAATCCACCGGTGCCGGGGCTGCCCAGCAGGGCTTTGTGGCCGGTGAAGACAAACGCATCCACCGGCAAGTCATGGAGACGGATCGGGATATGCCCGGCGGTTTGCGCCCCGTCCACGACAAACTAGATCCCGTGGTCATGCAGGATCTCCCCGATGGCCCGGATGTCCTGCACCGAGCCGAGCACGTTGCTGCCATGCGTCATGACCATGAGCCGGGTCTCGGGCCCGATCGCCGCCTCGACAGCCTCGGGATGCACCAGACAACCTTCAAAGGGCAGAATATCCAGCCGGATGCGGTGCTGCGCTTCATACTCGTGCAGAGGCCTGAGCACGGAGTTGTGGTCGAGGGTCGTGGTGAGGACATGGCAGCCATTCTCCCTCCCCGCCAGAAACCCCTGGATGAGGATGTTAAGGGAATCGGTGGCATTCTGGGTGAACGCAATGTGCTCGGGCCGGTCCACCGTGAAGAAGCCGGCAAGTCTCTCCCGCGCCAGGCTAATATAGTCCTCGCCCTGACTGCCGGTGGTCCGACCGGACCCGAAGACCGGCAGGGAGAGGGAGGCGGTGATCGCTGCCAGGACTTCCGGCGGTTTCGGCCAGCTGGTTGCGGCATTATTCATGTAGATGAGGGGTTGTGCAGCGGAAGGCATCTATGTGAAAGGGTGCAGTGCCGATAGGCAAAAAGAGATCGTTCGGGCATTGCCATGCGCACAATTCCCGTGTTGTGCACAGGGCGGAGAGGGAGGCCATCCGGGCGTCGCAGAGAGGGGGCATGGCTCCCCGCCGGTATGGAACCGGCCCTTTGTTTGCCGTGCATCCGGGGTGGTTGCCAGAGAACACGGGAACGTGGGGGCCCGAGCATCTTACGGGAAGCGAGGGAGATGGTACTCATTTGATGTTCATGCCGCGCAGCTGGTTGTCGGTTTCGTCAAAGGACTGGTGGATGGTGGAGTACGTCACCCGCCCCTCCCGGATGCACTCACGCACGGCGCGTTCTCGTTTACTCAGGTTTGCTGCTTTCCCGGTTTTTATCTCGATGAAGGCCACCTCGTTGACCTCCTCGCCATCCGACAGCCCGTCGAAGACGATGAAATCCACGGGGGTGCCCAAAAACCGTGCATCTTTCGGATTATAGGGAAAATCGGGGAAAAACGGGATCAGGCACTCGGTGATCCTCCCCCGGGTCACCGATTGACTGCGCCGGACGGCATCGGTGCGGATATCCTGCTCTTCAGCCTGTTTCCAGCGTTCGAACTGGATCGTTGCCTTTTCATGCGAGAGCCGTTCAAGTTCCGCTGCTTTCCATGCATCGATGTCTTCCCGCTCCTGCTGGCGCCACGAATCAAAGATCTCCCTCGCTCGTTGCTCGACCTGGCCTTTCATTTTTGTGTATTTGTACAATACCATCAGCACGGCGATGAACAGTACCGCAATGACAATCCATTCGAACATCGTATCGTCGCATACTCTGGTAGCAGGACAGATACGTCTTTTCAAACGATTCCGGTCCCCGGACCCCTCACAGCACGTCGATTAACCGCTGGACCACAGATTCGAGATCCTCGCCCGAACACGCGATGGTGATATCGGCATACCTCTCGTACAGCGGGACACGCTCGTCGTACATCCCGCGGAGACTCTGGCCCGGAAGGAGGACGATCCCCCGGGTCGTGATGTTCCTGAGCCTCGTTTCCATCTCCTCGTAGGAGATCGCCAGGTAGACGACCACGCCTCCCGCCTTCAGGTGTGCCATCGCATCCCCGCTGCACGCCACGCTGCCGCCCGTCGCGATCACTGCACTGCGGGGGTGAAGGGAGAGGATCGTCTCCTCTTCGATCCGCCGAAACGCTTCCGGCCCGCCTTCGTCGAGGATCTCCTGGAGCATCTTCCCGGCCCGCTCCTGTACCAGGAGGTCCGTATCGATGAACTGCATGCCGAGGGATTTTGCGAGGATGACGCCCACGGTGCTCTTGCCGGCACCGGGCATGCCGATGAGGACGATGTTTCTGTGCTGATGCATGCCGCTCTCCCGGGCCCCGATGGGCAGAGGGCCCTCCGGTGGTACCCGGTAGGATGGCGGGGATGATGAAGGTTGTTTGGAGAAAAGGGCCCCGTTGAAATGCTTCCTCGGCCCTCCGGATACCCCCGGTGCCACGAGAGGCCAGTGGTGCGGCCCGGTGAGGCACCGGATACGCCGGAGGCGGTTCGTCCTCCGTGAGGATTGTAGTAAAGCCGGGTTATACAGCGAATACGGCTCCTGTTTCAGGCAGGGTGAGAGAAAATAAGTGATTGGTGTTCTGCGTCTTCCGGCATCGCATCATTCGTAGTCGGTAAACAGCGCCGGGTTCTGCCGGTGCCGCCACCAGCGCCGGACCAGACAACCGCCGGCGGCGAGGAGCAGAATGCCGCTGGCGACGATCGCGATCGTCGGAAGCGGGGATTCAGGCGTCGCACCGCCGGCCGGCGG
>DSDF01000076.1 GCA_011048835.1 Methanoculleus sp.
GCAGTACGGGACCGTACGCGCCGGATCAGGGACACCGTCTCCTCCGCCACCCGGTCCCGCACCCCCGTCACCCCGAGGACCGAGACCAGGTAGAGGAACCCCGACGCCCGGGCGATGATGGCATCCTGCCGGGCGGCGCTCGTGGTCGGGGCCACCAGGAAAATGGGGGCGATCCCGGAGGCGCGGGCCGCCGCCCGCACCCCGTCCGATTCCTCGACGGGCATATCAACGATCAGAACCCCGTCAATGCCCGCGTCGCGGGCATCCTGGTAGAATCTCTCGATCCCCCGGTTCAAGACGAGGTTGAAGTAGGTGAGCAGCACGAGGGGCACTTCGCTGGAGGATCGGATCGCCCGGGCGATGCCGAAGACCGCATCAGGGGTGGTGCTCGCGGCAAGGGCCCGCTGGTCCGCCCGCTGGATCACCGGCCCGTCCGCCACCGGGTCGGAGAAGGGCATCCCCAGCTCGAGGATGTCGACGCCTCCATCCACGAGGGTGTTCGCAACCCGGACCGAGGTTTCGGGATCGGGGTCCCCGGCGACGGTAAAGCCGATGAACGCCGGGGCGGCGTGCTCGAGGAACCACCGGTCGATACGGTTCATCCGCTCACCCCGCCGCGAAGCGCCGCCTCCCCCACGTCCTTGTCGCCCCGCCCGGAGAGGTTGATCACCATGATGTCGTCGGGCCCGAGCTGATCGGCGATGCGGAGGGCGTGGGCGATGGCATGAGAGGATTCCAGCGCCGGGATGATCCCCTCGTGTCGGGAAAGGGAGCCGAAAGCGTCGAGCGCCTCGCCATCGGTGACGGCTGCAGCCTCGATCCGTCCCGTGTGCGTGAGATGGCTGAGTTCGGGGCCCACGCCGGGGTAGTCGAGCCCCGCGGCGATACTATGGGTCTCGGCGATCTGGCCCGCGGCGTCCTGGAGGAGGTAGGAGAGCGCCCCGTGGAGCACCCCTTCGGTGCCCGCGCACAGGGAGGCGCCGTGCCTGCCGGTGTCCAGCCCCTCGCCGCCCGCTTCGACGCCGATGAGCCGCACCGGATCGTCGATGAAGGAATGGAACATCCCCATGGCATTGGAGCCGCCCCCCACGCACGCCAGGATCACGTCGGGAAGGCGGCCTTCCTTCTCCAGGCACTGTGCCCGCGTCTCCTCGCCGATCACCGACTGGAAGGTGCGCACCATGAGGGGGTAGGGGTGGGGGCCCACGATCGAGCCGAGCACATAGTGAGTGTCCTCGACGCTCGCCACCCAGTCGCGGAGCGCCTCGTTGACCGCATCCTTCAGGGTCCTGCTCCCGGAGTGCACCGGGATCACCCGCGCCCCCAGCAGCGCCATCCGGTCCACGTTCAGGCCCTGGCGGGCGATATCGGTCGCCCCCATGTAGACGTCCACGGGGATGCCCAGCACCGCCCCGGCGATCGCCGTCGCCACCCCGTGCTGGCCTGCACCGGTCTCCGCAATGAGCCGTGTTTTACCCATGTACTGCGCGAGCAGCGCCTGCCCGAGGGTATTGTTCAGTTTGTGGGCTCCCCCGTGGAGCAGATCCTCCCGTTTCAGGTACACCCTGCACCCGAGATTGCGCGAGGTGTTGGTGCAGAAAGTGAGCGGGGTGGGCCGTCCCGCATACTCGGTGAGAATGGTGGAGAGGCTGCGCTGGAATGCCGCGTCGGCCTGTGCCCGTGCAAACGCCCCCTCCAGCTCGAGGAGCGCTTCCATCAGCGTTTCAGGTACATATCGCCCTCCGAAATGGCCGAATCGTGGGGAACTATCCATGCTGCCGCTCCCTGCAGGCGCGCACGAACGCCCGGATCTTCTCTTCGTCCTTGATGCCCGGCGAGTGTTCGACGCCCGAGGCCACATCGACCGCATAGGGGTCGACGGCCTCGATCGCTGCTGCAACCGTGCCGGGGGTGAGCCCTCCTGCCAGGATGACGGGGACGCGGGAATGCCGCACGACAAACCGGGCGTAGTCGGGATCAAAAACAGTGCCGGTGCCGTGGCTCCCGTCGATGATCACCGCGTCGCAGTCATCCCGCACCGGATCGCCCGGGGCGAGCGCCCGCAGCACCCGCACGTGCGCATCGTCCGGGACGGCGAGATCGCGCATGAGCTGGACGGCGTCGGGGCGCAGGGCGAGAATGGCCGCCAGGTGCTCCTCCGAGTCGGTGTGCGTGACCGCCACGGTCGTGGTAAACGGGCCGACCGCAGCAAAAACCGCATTCGCCCGTTCGGGCGATACGGAGCGCGTCGATGCGCTGAAGAGGACAACGCCGATGGCATCCGCCCCTGCGGCCTCTGCCCGGCGTGCGTCCTCGGGGCGGGTGATCCCGCAGATTTTTACGCGAATACAAATCCCTCCAGTGTTTTTCGTGGGTTCTTCGAGGCCATCAGCGCGGTGCCGATGAGGAACGCGTCCGCAGACCGCCTGAGCGCCTTCACGTGGTACGGCCAGAGGATGCCGCTCTCGGAGACCACGAGCCTGCCCTCCTTCCGCACCAGCGCCGAGAGGTTCCGGGTGGTTCTCAGGTCGACCTTCAGCGTCCGCAGGTCGCGGTTGTTGATCCCGATGAGCTCCGCACCGCTGGCGAGCGCCGCGGGCACCTCGTCCCGGGCGTGCACCTCGACAAGGGGTTCGAGCCCGAGGGCGAAGCAGCGGTCCACGAACTCGGGGAGATCGCCGCCCAGGACCCCGGCGATGAGGAGCACCGCGTCGGCCCCGAGCGCACGCGTCTCCTCCAGCTGCGCAATATCGATGATGAAATCCTTGCGCAGGATGGGCACGCCGGTCCATGACCTCACCATGGTGAGGAGATCGGTGCTCCCCCCGAAGAAATGGGGTTCGGTGAGGATGGAGAGGGCGGTGCAGCCCCCGGCCAGGAATTCGCCCGCAATCGAGGTGGCATCCATCTCCGGCCGGATGCTCCCCTGCGATGGCGAAGCTGATTTCAGCTCCGCGATCACGGCAACCCTGTCGCCGGCGGCACGGATCGCCCCGGCGAGAGAGACCGGTGTATGCGGGTACGGCGGCGAGGGGGGCGTCCCCATGGCCGCGACCCGCGCCCCGGTGGATTCGAGGATCTCGTCCAGGATCACCGGGCACCTCCCGTAGCCTCGATCAGTGCGTGGAGTTTTGCAAGGGCGTTGCCGGAATCGACGGCCATTGCGGCCTGCACGATCCCGGTACGGATCGATGATGCCCTGCCGCCGGTATAGATTGCCGCCCCGGCATTGACCACCGCAATATCCCGGCACGGCCCCGGCTCGCCCTCGAGGATCTCCGTGAGAATGCGTGCATTTTCCCTGGCATCGCCCCCCCGGAGGTCATCGAGAGATGCAGGTCGTGTGCCGAACGCCTCGCGCCGCAGGGTGTAGGTGGTGACCGCACCGCCGTTCAGTTCGGCAACCTGCGTCTCCCCCACCGTGCTGATCTCGTCGAGCCCCGAGCCGTGCACGACCATCGCCCGCCCAAGACCGAGCAGCCGGAGCACATCTGCAAGCCTTGCGGTCAGGGCGGGATCGTAGACCCCCACGACCTGCGCCCGGGCCCCGGCGGGGTTGGTGAGCGGGCCGAGCAGGTTGAAGACGGTCCTGATACCCAGCTCGCGCCGGGGGCCGGCCACGTGCCGCGTGGCAGGATGGTGCACCGGTGCGAAGAAGAAGGCGATATGGATCCTCTCCAGGATTTCGCAGAGCCGCGCCGGTGCGCATTCCAGATCGACCCCGAGATACTCCAGCACGTCGGCAGACCCGCACCGGCTGCTCATGCTCCGGTTGCCGTGTTTCACGATCGGAACGCCGGCGCCCGCGGCGATGAGCGCTGCCGCAGTGCTGATATTGAAGGTCTGCGCTCCGTCACCGCCGGTGCCGCAGGTATCGACCAGTGTCCCCGTAATCCGCGGGGCGACGGTGACAGCGTGGTCCCGCATCACGCGCGCGAATGCGGCGATCTCATGGCTCGTTGCCCCCTTCATGCTCAGCGCGGTCAGGAAACTACCGACCTGCGCGGGTGTCGCCTCCCCTTCCATGAGGGTGTGCATGGCCGAGGCCGCGTCCGCCGGCGCAAGATCCCCGCACCGCACCAGCGTCGCGATTACCTGTGCGATCATCCGCCCCGCCCCCCGCCATCGCCGAACAGGAAGTTCCGCACCAGGGCGTCCCCGTCCCGGGTGAGGATGCTCTCGGGATGAAACTGGATCCCCTCGATGGGATACGTCCTGTGCCGCACCCCCATCACGCAGCCGTCATCGCCGCTTGTCGCGGTAATCTCGAGCGATCCAGGCAGCGATCCGGGATCGGCGATGAGCGAATGGTAGCGCGTGGCGACCAGGGGATCGGGCGTATCGAGGAACAGGCCTCTCCCGTCATGATGGATCGCGGAGGTCTTGCCGTGCATGCACCGATCCGCCCTCACCACCCTCCCCCCGAAGGCGATATAGATCGCCTGGAACCCGAGGCATACCCCGAGCGTGGGGATCTCGCGGCCGAGCCCGTTGAGCACCTCGAGGCACAGGCCCGAATTCTCCGGGATCCCGGGGCCGGGGGAGAGGATGATCCGGTCGCACTCGACCGCTTCCAGCACGTCCGGGGATGCGTCGTTGGTCACTACAACGGGCTCTGCACCGAGGGCTCCCACCTGCTGGTAGAGATTGAACGTGAAACTGTCGTAGCAGTCGACGATCAGGACCTTCATTGCCGGCCTCCTGCAATGCCGAGCGCCATGACCATGGCTTTTCCCTTGCTCTCGGTCTCGTCCCATTCGCGTTCGGGCACGGAATCGGCCACGATCCCGGCGCCCACCTGGATATACGCCCTGTTTTCGTGAGCAAGGATGGTCCGGATGGCGATGGCGAATTCCATCGTCCGGTCAAAGCCGAACCAGCCGACCGCACCGGCGTAGATGCCCCTGCGGCTGCCTTCCACCTCTTCGATGATCTGCATTGCCCGGAGTTTCGGCGCCCCGGACACGGTTCCCGCAGGGAAACACGACTTCAGCGCATCATAACAGTCGGACCTTCCCCGCAGCGTTCCTCTGACCGTGGAGACGATGTGCTGGACATGGGAGAACCGTTCGACGCCCATGAAATCGTCGACGCGGACGGACCCGAATGCGCAGACCCTGCCCAGGTCGTTTCTCGCCAGATCGACAAGCATGGTATGCTCCGCCCGCTCCTTCCCATCGGCAAGCAGTTCCGCGGCGAGCCGTGCATCCTCGTCCGGTGTGGCGCCCCGCGGCCTCGTGCCCGCAATGGGAACGGTGGTGACCGTGCCCTTCTCCACCCGGAGAAGCATCTCCGGGCTGGCCCCGATGATCTGAAAATCGCCGAAATCAAGGTAGTACATGTACGGGCTCGGGTTGATCTCGCGGAGCGCCGCGTACACGGAGAAGGGATCGGCATCGAACGGGCATTCGATGCGCCTCGATAGCACCCCCTGGAAGATCTCGCCGGCCCGGATATACTCCAGCACCCGCTCGACCGCCGCTTCGAATGCCTCCCGTGTAAGGCTGGACGAACAGGGCGGCAGGGTCGGGGGAGGGGAGACCCGGCTCCCGCCCTGCCCCGCGGCCTTCGCGAGGTGCTGCAGCTCTGCCGCTCGCGCACCGATCGCGACCGCGCTCCGGTGGTACTCCTCCCCGAAGTCAGAACCGTAGGTCAGGAGGGGGCTGTTGAAGACGAAGAGTTTCTGCTCGCGATGGTCGAAGACGACGCAGTCCTTGACGAACATGAACCGGGCATCGGGGATCTCGATCTCCCGCCTCCTGCAGGTGTGCAGCTTCCCGGAGAGCGAATATGCGCAATCGTAGCCGAAATACCCGACCATCCCCCCGAAAAATCTCGGGGATTTGATATTGACGAATGCGAACCGCCGGAGGATGGACCGTATCCTGTCGACCGGGGTCTCCCCCTCCGGGTCCTCTGCGATGGACGTGAACGCGGCGCTGCCCTCCAGCACAACCGAATCGCCGATCGATACGATACCCTCGGGCTCCAGGCCGACAAACGAGTACCGTGCAATCTTCTCGCTTCCTTCGATGGATTCCAGCAGGAACCCGCGCCCGGCCCGGCGCGCGGCGTAGACGGAAAGGGGTGAGAGCCCCTCGGGCAGGGGCAGTTCCGCACACAGCGGGATGATGAGAGGTTTTGCCTGGTGCTCAACCGCGGCTATGAATTCCTCAAGCCCGAGGTTCAGCCGCGGCTCGCCTCTGGTGTCCGGGGTGTCCATTCCACCGGCATCACCCCACCTTCGGCAGATGTCCAAGCGATTCCTCGATCAGGTCCGCCGGATGGGCGTAATCGATCAGTTTGCCGTCGAAGTACGCGTCGTACGAGGAGAGATCGAAGAAACCGTGACCGGAGTTATTGAAGAGGATGGTCTTCTCTTCGCCGGTCGCCCGGCACTTCAGGGCTTCGTCGATGGTCGCTTTCACGGCGTGGGCAGCCTCCGGCGCCACCAGCAGCCCTTCGGTCATGGCGAAGGTGCGGGCCGCGTCGAACACCTCGTTCTGGTGGCAGGACTGTGCCCGTATCGTCCCTTCCTGGACCAGCTTCGAGACAAGCGGCGCCATGCCGTGGTACCGCAGACCGCCGGCATGGATGGCGGGCGGGACGAAATCGTGGCCCAGCGTGAACATCCGCAAAAGCGGTGTCAGCCCCGCGATATCGCCGAAGTCGTAGGCGTAGAGGCCCCGGGTGAGGGTGGGGCACGCCGCCGGCTCCACGGCGATGATGTCGATGTCGGGGTTTTTTCCGGTCAGCTTGTCGCCGGCAAAGGGGAATGCGAGACCGGCGAAGTTCGACCCGCCGCCCGCACAGCCGATAATGACATCCGGGTAGGTGTCATCCTTGGCCAGCTGTGCTTTCGCCTCCTGCCCGATGACGCTCTGGTGGACGCAGACGTGATTGAGCACCGATCCCAGCGAATAGTTGGTGTCGGAACGGGATGCCGCCTCCTCCACCGCTTCGGAGATGGCGATCCCCAGAGATCCCGGCGAATCGGGATCCTTTGCCAGCACCGCCCGCCCCGCATTGGTCATCGTGCTGGGGCTGGGGAAGCACTCGGCATTATAGGCCCGCATGAGGCTTTTCCTGCCTGGTTTCTGGTCGTAGCTGACCCGCACCATGTAGACCCGGCATTCCATGCCGAAGAGCGCGGTGGCAAATGCAAGCGAAGAGCCCCACTGGCCGGCTCCCGTCTCGGTGGCGATCCGCTCGACGCCCTCTTTCATGTTATAATAGGCCTGCGGCACCGCAGTGTTTGGCTTGTGGCTGCCCGGCGGGCTCACCCCCTCCCACTTGTAGTAGATCTTCGCCGGCGTCTTGAGGTGCTTTTCAAGCCGGTGCGCCCGGTAGAGCGGGCTCGGCCTCCAGATCTGCAGGATCTCCCGCACCTCTTCGGGGATGGGGATGAACCGGTCCCGGCTCATCTCCTGCCGTATCAGCTCCATGGGGAAAATGGGGCGCAGGTCATCGGGAACGACCGGTTTGCCCGTCGCCGGGTGGAGCGGCGGATCGAGGGGCGAGGGGAGATCTGCCTGGATGTTGTACCATTGCTTCGGCATCTCCGCCTCGTCGAGGAGGATCTTGGTTTGCATGAATATGTGTACCTAATTGAACATTAATATACATTGTGGTGCATCGCTGAACATCTAGGGGTGAGAAAACGCCGGTGAACACCGGTTGTCATGGATTCGCGCCGGAGAGATCGCAAACCCTGAGAAGGCTTTATATACGGGCCACGATACTAATCACTCAGAGGTTTGCCCTATGACTGGTGAAATGCTGCAGATAACAACTGATGTGCTGGATAAACTGCTCTCCGCGAACACCATTGTCGGTGACGCGGTTGATGCGGGAGACAAGACGTTCATCCCGGTCGCAGGATTCGGGTTCGGGTTCGGATCCGGAGAAGCAGACGGGTCCGGCAAAGGGAAGGAAGGCGAAGGGTGCGGCCACGGAGCCGGCGCGGGTGCCGGCGGCGGCATCAATCCCGTGGCGGTGATCATCCTCCACAAGGACGTGAAAGGGCTCGAGGGCGTGCAGGTGATTTCGCTTCGAAAGACGTCCGGGTTTGCGGAAGTCGTGGGTACCGTCGGGGAGGAAGTCCTGCCCCACATCATGAATGCGATAAAAGATGCCATGAAGAAAAGGGAAAAAACGGAAGGAAAGAAGGTAGAAATCAGTGAGGAAGGGATCACGGCAGAAGAATAAGCAGAGATTATGGCGCTGACCCTGCTCATATTCATCCTTATTTTGCTTGTTGCGTGTGCGGCGGCACTGGTGCTGGCGCTCTACCTGATCCCGATTGAGATCGCGGGGACCGTCGGGTATCACACAACACCGCATGCCGAGATGTGCTCGCGCTGGGGGCCCGTCGCCGGCGAGGTGGTGCCGGGAGAGCCCCTCGAGATCCGCGTGCTGCTTTTCGGGCGGCGCGTCTATTCCCGCCGGATCTCCGTGGAGGAGAAGGCTCCGGCAGAGGAGAAGGAAAAAATCGATGCGGAACGGCAGGCGGCAGCGGAGGAGAAGAAGCGGGCCTTGCCGACGGAGATGCTCGGGACGTTCGTCCGTGCATGGCCCTACCTCAAACGGCCGATCGTCACTGCGCTGCGTTCCCTTCGCGTGGAGTACCTTGCTTCCGATGCCCGCCTCGGGTTCGGCAATCCCGCGGTGACCGGCGAGGTCTACGGCTGGTACTGGGCGCTGAAGGGCATCCTCTGGCCCCTCGAGAATGTCAGGCTGAACATGGAACCCGCCTTTTCCGAGCGGGTGATCGAGGGGGATGCGAGCCTCTGCATTGCCATACAGCATCCGTTGCGGATTATGCTCGCGGGGGCATGGGCATTGACCAGAAAACCGGTCCGCGACCTCATCCGGATGGGGGTCTCGCAGTGACCGAAGAGAGGGCCGGGATCGTCGCCGGAGCGCCCTCGCGCCGCCATGGCAGGGCGTTCATCCCCATCGTCCGCAGGACGGTGCACATCTTCGAACGCAGCGCCGCAATATCGCTCGATCCTATCGGCATCTACGTCGTGGACGAAAACGCCGAGTACTATTATTCCCTCCGGGGAGCGCCGCCGGACTTTTCCCATGTCGAGCGCCTCGATGAAATCCTGCAACAAGAGCGAATGCGGCCCGCGTGATGATCAGGAGTCCGTCTTCTCCCACCAGATGGTGGCATAGGTGGAGTTTTTGCTGTACAGGAACGTGCCGTCGTCGGCCTGATTGATTGCTGCAAGGGAGGAGCGAAGCACCGCTTTCTGCCCGGGGGTGCGGACATCGTAGCGGGGGGCGAAGAAGGCAAAAGCCTCGTCGGGATCGCGGAAACGGTAGGTCTTTTCCAGCGGCCGCATCAGCACGTTGGCGTAGATGCCCATCTGGTAGAGCACGTTCCACAGGCAGTCCGCCTTTGGCCCGGACACGTAGGGCTCGCCGTGGAGATCCTCCCAGATCGCCGCCCCCATCCGGTCCCAGAGCGGCCCGTCGACGAATTCGAAGAGGTACACCGACCCGCAGGACACCGCGTCCATCTTCTTCAGCGCCGCCCTGATATCATACATGGTCAGGGAAAACGATGCCAGAACCACGTCGTAGGGCCCCTGCAGGTCTGTGTCCGGATCGGTCTCCTCCCAGGTCTTTTCCACCCAGTCGACGTTGGAAAGGCCCGTTTTTCCCACGCGCTCGGCGAGCACCGCGACCATTCCCGCCGCAGGTTCGACCGCCGTCACGTGCGCCGCCTTCCGCGCGAGCGGAATGGTCAGCGGGCCGGGCCCCGACCCGATATCAAGGACCCGGGATTCGGGGGTGACCGGGAGAAGAGCCATCTCCTCTGCGACGCGCGCCTGGTATCCCTGGTCCGCTTCCCGTGCATAGCGCCTCGCCTGCTCCGTCTCATCCCAGCGGTGCTGAGGGGCAGTTCCCTTGCGGGTGCGGCGAACACGGTCTTTTTTCGCCTTCCACACTTCGTTCCAGTCGATAGCATCCACCAGTGCCCAGTCTTCCATCCCGGTCATCACCCGATCTCCGTGACGTCGTTAAAACCTCCTCCCTCTTGTGCTTTTCGCCATGAATATGCATCCCCCACCGGCGCCTCACTCGTAGCGCAGTGCCTCGATCGGGTTGAGATTGGCCGCTTTCCAGGCAGGATAAACGCCCGATATGAGGCTCGTTCCTATCCCGAAGAGCATCCCGTAAGGAATATAGACGAGGCTCGAAGAGGCGAAGAGAAACGTAGTGTCCTGGAGCATGACCAGAAGAGCGAGATACCCGCCGCCGAAACTCAATATACCCCCGATAGCCGAGCCGAGAAACCCCAGCAGAAACGCCTCGTAGAGGAACATCTTCATCACCTCCCGCCTGCGGGTCCCGATGCTGCGGATGATCCCGACCTCCCGGGTCCGCTCGGTGACCGACATCATCTGCACGTTGAAGATGCTCACCCCCGCAACCACCAGGGAAATGCCGCCGATGGCCGTGGTGAAGGTGGATATTGTACCAAAGGTCTCGAGAATGGTCTCCAGGATCATCCTGGTGTCGAAGATGTCCACCTCGATTTCCCGCCGGTTCAGGGCGGCATCGATATCATGTTTCACCTCCTCGATTTCCTCGAGATTGCGCACCTTGACGATGACCTGGTCGTAGTCCTCCTCCCCGTAGACCGACCTGTACCACTGGTCCGAGACGATGACCGCCCGGTCGGGATTGATATCAAAGCCAACGCCCCGTTCGGCGAGAATGCCCACCACGCGCAGCGACTGATCCCCGACGGTGATGCGGCTTCCCACGCCGAGATTATAGGTCCGGGCGAGCGCCTGCCCGACCATGGCGCCGCTGGCCCCCCGCAGGTACACGCCGTCGGTCACTTCAAGCAGCAGGGGGATGTCGGCCGTATCCATGCCGTACACCTGTACGACGCCCCGTTCTCCCCCCACCTCGATCCGGTCGGCGCTCAGGTGGAGGGGGATGACGTCGTTGACACCCACCGCGCGCTCGATCTGCTGCACCTGCCGTCCGGTGATGACCGTATCGGTCTGGAGGGGGGCACCGTTGCCGAAACCCCCCGCGTGCGGATACACCACCACGGTGTCCCCGACATCGGAGAGGGCCTCTCCCACGCTGAGCACAAGGCTGTTTCCAAGGATGCCCATGGAGGAGATGGCGATAACGCCGATGACAATGCCGAGCACTGCCAGCAGGGAGCGGAGCCAGTGCAGGCGGATGCTCCGTCGTGCAAATTCAAAAAAGATCATACGATTTTGCCGTCCACGAGGTTGATGGTGCGGTGTGCGTACTCTGCAATCCTCGGGTCGTGGGTGACCATGATGATGGTCTTGCCCTGCCCGTTGACCTCGGTGAGGAGCTCCATGATCAGGGTGCCCGTCTTTGTGTCGAGGTTGCCGGTGGGCTCGTCGCAGAGCAGGATCTCGGGGTCGTTGACGAGGGCGCGGGCGATTGCCACCCGCTGCTGCTGCCCGCCCGAGAGCTCGCTGGGCTTGTGGGACAGCAGCTCCTCTTCCAGCCCCACCCGGCGGGTGAGTTCCTCCACCAATCCTTCGCTCTCCCGGCGGCGCGTCTTCAGCACGAGCGGGTACTCCACGTTTTCCCTGACGGTCAGCAGGGGGATGAGGTTGAACTGCTGGAAGATGAAGCCAAGCGTGTCCCTCCGGAGATCGGTGAGCTCATCATCGGAGAGCTCCCCGATATTCCTGCCGGCGATGAAGAGATCGCCCTTCGTCGGGACATCGAGACAGCCGATGACATTGAGCAGCGTGGACTTCCCCGACCCGGAAGGCCCCATGACGGCGATGAACGCCCCCGGCTCCACGTCGAGGGAGACGTCGTCGAGGGCGGTCACATCGCCGAAAGGGAGCGGATAGATCTTGGAGACATGGTCCAGTCGTATGACCGGTTGATCCGTCGACACCCGATCACCCTTCACGCCTTTTTCTTCCATGAATAGACGATGATGCCTGCGATCAGGACCGCGGCCACGATGAGCACCGCCGCAATCGCAACCGGAAACTCCCGCTCTTCTTCGGACGCTGCCGTCCGGTTGATACTGACCGGTGTCTCGCGCTCGTAGCTGTTGCCGTCCTCGTCCCGGTACTGGATGAGCAGGGGCACGCTGTCAACGTTATCTGCACGGAAATTCACCTCGAAACTGGAGAAATCATCCGGATCGAGGGATCCCACGACGTAGATCCGGTTCGGCTCCGCGGGGGCGGCGGGCGCGCCGGTGGTGATAATGACCGAGTTCGCCACTTTCAGGCCGGCATTGGTGATATCGCCGGTGAGGGTGTAAACGCCGCCGCTGGAGGTCATGACAATATTGCTGACCACCGGTCGGGCGGCCTTCTTATCCTCCGAGATCACGACGGGGAGCGTATGGTCGAGCACATGGGTATTGAAACCGTTGCGGTAGGTGACATGGAAGGTCAGGGTGCCGCTCTCCTGCGGGGTGACATCGAAGCTCACATTTGCGGATTCGTCCGGCTCAAGTTTGCCGATGAAGGAGCCGCTCTGCTCCACCTCGACGCCTTCGCCCACGGGCACGACGGAGATGCCGCTGATGCTGTTTTCGCGGGGGTTGCCCACCCTGAGCTCGATGGTCTCCCTGTTGCCGGCGGAGAAGGAATCGGGCCGTTTCACCACCGAGACGTCGAGTTCGGTGCTCTCCACCTTGACCGGGATATAATCGCGGAGGCTCGGGGCGCTGCGGTAGTTGAGGCTAAACCTCGGGTAATAGACCCCATCGGGGACGTCGACGCGCACAGTGAAGGTGAACGTCATGCTGTTGCCTGCGCCGATGGAGCCGACCGAATCATAGGAATCGACAGGGATGGAGAGCGAGGCGTCGCTCAGAAACGCCCGCGTGATGGGGACGCTCACGTCACCGTTGTTGGTGACGGTGACCGTCACTGTTGCCCGGTCCCCTCGAATGAGGACCTGCGGGTCAATGGTTTTTTCGGTCACTGTAACCTGTGCGGCGGCCGAAGCAGGATCCAGGGCATCTGTCGTCGTTATTTGCAGGGCGACGGCAGGAGCCGCCGCCATGCAGAGAAGGCATATCAGAACACATACTGCATAATTCATATCAGAATCCTCCGGAGAAGAGGAGGCCGTACAGCTGGGAGAGGACATAGAGCCCCACCGGCACGCCCACGGTGATGGCAGCATTCCGGGTGGAGAGGTTGCGCGATTCCTTCATCCCGAATATCCAGATGTTGGCGCTCCAGATGAGAAACAGAACAGAGATCACGACTGCGAACTGCAGCTCGGGTGCAGCGAGCAGCTGCTGCGTGACCTCCTCGATCTGGGCCGGATCGCTCACCGGCGGGATGGTGAGATCGGCAAAGTAGAGATAGGAGATCGGGAGCGTGACTGCCGCCCCGATGATCTGGGGGAGGAAGCCATAGCCGACGAACTCCAGCACGCGTTTGAAACCGCCGGTGCCAGAAAAGACCATCGAGATAACGAAGAAGATGACCGCACAGACAACCCACATCACCAGCGAGGCGAGAAGTGCCGCACCTCCAGCGATCGCCATCACGATGGGCGTGAACGATGCCGCCTCGGCGGGGATCATGGCGAGGAAGGGGGCCGTGCTGAGCACCGCCGCTGCGGCGCTGAAAATCCCCAGCACGAAGACAACAAGGAAGGGGATGGTCAGACTCTCCTTTTTCTGCATTTTCTGCGCGAAGAACCGCCCGGGATTCAGGAAGAGATCCAATACTGCCGCTGCCATAGCAAATTCCTGCTCAAATATGATTCTCCTGCAATAAATCCTTTTCAGAACTTATCGAACCCTGCCGCGTCGGCGGATTTCCAAAAGAACACACGATTCCGGGAACGGTGAGGGTGAGGGGCGCGTCATCAGTGCTTCACGCCCGCGGCTTTCAGCACCGCGAGGCGGACCACCGATTCGGGAAAATCGTCCCAGCAGGCCCCGTCCCCGCCACTCCCGCACTTCCCGATCTCCGGCGATGCATCACAGGACCACGGGCATCCCGCGCAGGGGCGAGGGGGTTTCCGGGGCGGGACGAAGTCCTCGAGGGGGCGGCCGTCGACCAGCAGGCGGTGGCAACGCCCCGAAACGGCGGCGGCGGCGACGGTCTCTGAAAAGGAGAGAGCTATGCCCCGTTTCTCGAGCAGGGAGTGCAGATCCGAGATTACCTCTTCGAGCCGCCTTCCGGTATCGGGGCATATATGGGGCAGCATTCCCTCGTCCGGGGAATGTTCGAGGACGAGGGTGATGCCGCGCCCTGCAGGGTTCACGGGCACCCGAAGGCCTCCCCGAGCCAGGCGCGTATGCTCTCCCGTAACGCCCGAAAGCCCTCCAGTACGTCGGTATCCGACCCCACGAACCGCGCGGGGTCGGAGAACTCCATGTACATGACATGCTGCGTGCGGGGGAACTGTGCGCAGGGCTGGTTGTTTTCGCACATGAACACGAGGTAATCGAAGTGCATATCCACGAATTCCTGGAAGGATTTGGGACGGTGGTGGGCGAGATCGATCCCCGCCTCCTCCATGACCCGGACCGTCGAGAGGTTGATGGCAGACGAGGGGTTCATGCCTGCGCTGTATGCCTCAAATCGATCGCCGCAGAGCGCCCGCATCAGCCCCTCCGCAATCTGGGATCGCCCGGCATTGCGGTTACAGATAAACAGCACCCGTTGTTTCATGGTCCCCTGCCTTCGCTCGCTTCCCCCTGCAATCCCGATCGACGAGACGGGAATCTTCCTGTACCCATGGGAATCGGGCACCTAAAAAAGTACGCGGGCCGCACGGAACCCCTCCGCGCGCGATCCTACCGATCTTCGGGACCTCATCTCCGGCCGCGTTCAAGCCGCTCGAGTGCGCTTGCCGCCCGCAAACGGACGCTTCTCACCGGGTCGCGGAGGAGCGCGGCCAGGGGCTCACCGGCGCGCGCATCCCCGATCTTGCCGAGCGCTTCGGCCGCTTCCTCCCGGACATGATAGTTGGCATCGCCGAGGCTTCGGATGAGGTGCGGGACCGCGGCAGGGTCGTTGCGGCGGCCCAGCAGCACCGCCGCCTGCCAGCGGATACTCTCGAACTCCCCGTCTTCCAGCGCTTCAACGAGGAGATCGGTCACCCACGGGGCCGGCTCCCCCTCGAGCATGGAGAGCGCGATCCAGCGCACCTCGGGATCGATATGGCGCAGCTCCCGCCGCCGCCGGTCCTTTTCACTCATGCCTCCTCCTCTCCTCGCTGATCATCCGGGTCCACGTGAACCACCACGTCCTCGATTTCTTCCACCTCGCTGCGTATCCTCGCCATCACTTCCTCCGCGATGGCATGGCCTTCGACGACGCTGAGATGGGGGTCCACCGTAATATGAATATCGGCGAAGAGCTCATGCGGTTTGCCCCGGCAGCGGAAATCGTGATAGCCTCGCACCCCCTCGATCGAGGAAAGGACCATGGCGATCCGGTCCTCGCAATCCACGACTACCGCATCGGTGAGTACGTTGGCAGCTTCCTTGAGAATCGCCAGCCCCATGCGCCCGATGAGGATCCCGATCCCCAGGGCGATCAGCGGATCTGCGATGGGATAGCCCAGCAGCACCGCCGCAAACCCGCCGAGGACGCTCAGCGAGACGAGGATGTCGCTTGCGGTGTGCCTGGCGTCGGCAAGCAGGATCTGGCTCTGCAGTTCCTCGCCCATGCGCCGCTCGAACGTGGTGACGAGGAGGTTGATGAGGATGGTGGCGACCATCACCCCGACGGTCAGGCCCGTGATTTCCGGGGCCTCCCGGGTAAAGAACCGGCCCACTCCCTCGCTGATGATCCAGAAGGCGGAGAGGAGGAGCATGGCGCCGATGACCAGTGTTCCCGCCGTCTCGAACCTGCTGTGACCGTAGGGGTGGATTTGATCGGGCGGCTGCCGGGCGAAGTGGGTGCTGACGATCCCCACGATATTGGAGAGGGAATCGAAAAGCGAATGGAGTGAATCGGCCACCATGCTCACCGATCCGGCCATCAGGCCGACGGTGGCCTTGGCGGCAGCCACAAGCAGGTTCAGAACGAGTACCAGCCCCAGCGTGCGCTGGATGCGGTCGTACCTCATCGGATAAGGGTGCACACTCTCCCTATATAGGGATTGTTCCGGGGGCAATTATTTCAGCGCATTCCGTAATGTTTTCGAAGGAAATCACTGATTTTCTTCGATTCCAGCCACCCGATATCCAGCCGCTTGATAATCGCATCGATCTCCGCCGCCTGCGATACGACTTTCTCGGCGAGCGGCCCTCCCTCGAGATCGACCATTCCCACGATGGCCTGCAGGGGGTTCCTGATGTGATCGTTGAGGATGGCGAACTGCTCCATGTTCCTCTCGATCTGGTCGAGCGCCTCCCTCCGGACACGTTCCACTTCTTTCCTCTCCCCGATATCCCGGGCGACCCCCACGAGGCCTATCGGCGTCCGCTCACTGTCCCGTAAAAAGGAGACCTTTGTCTCGACCCAGACCGGTGAACCATCATTTTTCGTGCATTCCAGCTCCATGACGATGGTTGTCTCATCATCGTCCCCGCAGTCGGCTGCACGGGAATACTCTTCAAGGAGGATCCGCCGGATATAATCCACCGAGCTCTCCGACAGGAACAGATCGATGCTGTTTGCCAGGATCTCGTCCGTGGTGTAGCCGAGCAGGGGGAGGACGGAGGGGCTGACATAGGTGAACCTGAGATCGAGGTTCATGGTCCAGATGACATCCTTTGCATTCTCGGCGATGATACGGTACCACTCCTCCTTTTCCCTCAATGCCTCCTCGGCACGTCTGCGATCGGTGATGTCCATGAGGGAGACGACGCTTCGCGCGGTCCCGGGAATCAGCGAGGCAGTGATAAAGACGGACCGGACCCTCCCCTTCGCGTCCACCAGGTTCGCCTCATAGGATCGCGGCGCCTGTTTGGGGTCACTACGGCGCAGCAGATGGTAACGGGTCACTTTTCCCAGATCTTCACCTTCAAAGAGTTTTTTATAGCCCTTGCTCCCCTCGAGTTCCGCCTGCGTATACCCGAACGTGCGTTCGAATTCCGCGTTGGCGAGGAGGACCGACCCGTCCTCCTCGACGATCATGGTCGCCGTCCCCGTCGTCTCGAAGATCGCCCGGTAGAGCTGCCTTGATTGGCGCAGTTTCCCCTCGGATTCCTTTCTGCCGGTGATATCGGTGATCACCCCGAGGAGGGCGCGTTCTCCTTCGTAAGGGATGAACTGCCCCGAGAATATGACATCGAGACGGTGACCGTCCTTTGCAAGGAAGGTGCACTCCACCGCGCGGGGGCACAGGCAGTCGCCCGTCTCGTCGAACACCGCCATCGCACCGGCGTCTTCCGGCGCGAGCAGGTCCTGGAAGTCGAATGACGGGGCGCAGAGTTCATCATGACCGTATCCAAGGACAACTTCGCATTTCCGGTTGGCGTAGACGACCTTGCCCCGGCAGTTGACCAGGATCATGTTGGGGGCATGCTCGAGGAGCATGTAAGCACGCTCCATATCCCCGCCAACCACGCGCCGATCGGTGAGAACAGTGCCGGTGCAGAGGACGGACTCGACGCCACCGGTCGGTGATTGCTGCACGCTGCTCGTCCAGGCGATCCAGCGTGTACTGCCGTCCGCAACCACATGCCGGCACTCGAACGTGGGACACGCTTCGGGGACGGCAATGATGCCGGCGATCCGTGCGCAGAAGTCTTCTTCCGGATCCCCGCCGCCCTGACAGATGGTCCCCACATGAAAACCCGGGTGGGTATTGCGCAGGCCGAAGAGCTCGCGGCCGTATGCGTTTATGTAGAGGATACACCACTGCCGATCAATCCTGATGACGATGCTGCGCGCGTCCTCGACGAGCGTGCGATAGTGCGCCTCGTTGCGTCTCAATCGGGCATTTTCCACGGACAGGCGCATCACCTCGTCCCGGAGGTCCGCATCTCTGCCCTCCACCGGCGATATATACGCCCTGATCAGGGCATCGAGACGATTCCGGTGGTTTTTCAGGCTCTGCGCATCGACGCCGAAGAGTTCGAATTTTCCCGGTTCCTCGAGCAGGGCGCCTGCGCGGTCAAGGAGAAAGGAGCCGTGGCTGTCCAGCATCAGCACGCATTCGGGCTTTCCTTCCGCGAAGATGACTGCGGTAAGGCCGAAATCATGGTCCGGGGTGGAGAGGGCAATGCCGTTGATGTTCTCATCGAGGGCCATGGCAACCAGCTCGCGGTAGGAAAACACACCCTCGAATGTCGAATGCTGGATAACATCAGAAAAAATCGACCCGAATCTGGTGCTTTCAAGGACGTGCATGGCGGCGGGCATACTATCTCTCGGTGTTCGTGCTGGTGAGAGGGGAACGGGAATCTGCCTCCCGGCAGATCGGTTGTTCCTGTTCGGTGAAAGGATGCGAACAATTCAGTGTTGGGATAGGCCATATATAAGGCTTTTTTTTCGGTTTTTAGGTCAAAATCTAGTGTTTTTGGAGAGATCCAACACGCCGGAAAAAAATCAGTACCTCTGGAGAAATGCAGCCGGATTGTACCAATTCGATCGGTTTGTA
>DSDF01000077.1 GCA_011048835.1 Methanoculleus sp.
CCTCAACATCCCGGCGCGGGTCGATGATCGCGGCGGCACTGCCGGATCCGATAAAATAGGAATTGTGGGCAAGACCATCTGATACAATCTTTTTGACAAACATGTACGGATCCTCCTTTTCCGGGGGACGTCTGATGGGTGAGGGATATTCCGCTTCCTGTATTTATAGTGTGGCGCCGCCTCCTCACATTGCAGCCTGTTCGCAAAAATATCATCATAATGGCAGGACAGGCGGTATCACTCTTCAGGATGCAGGGAGAGGATTTCTTTGCAGGTGCAGAAATTGCCCAGGTGGCATATCGCCGCGCCGGTACAGAGAAAGGGCAGGGGAACGCTGAATTCGGGCAGGTCTTTGCGTGCATCACCGTAGCCGAGGGTGATGTGGGGGGAATAGTTCCCGTATGCAGACTCGTCGGAAAATGCGCTGATATACCCGGTGGTAAAAGGGTCTATCAGCTCGTGCTCCCACCCCGCGATCATCGGTGCGGCGGCCTTCCCCGCATCGAAGGTGAGCAGCAGCTGCATGACCGATTCATGGATCGCCTGCAGTTCGTCGGTTTTCCTGACATCGAACCCGGAGACGGTTGCGCCCGTCGAGGTGGGAACCACCACGAGCCCGGTGATCGTGGTCGCAAGCGGGAGGTGCCGGCGGGCGATCTCGTCGAGGCGCCGGCCCAGTGCGGCGAGTTCTGATGCTTCCACGGTTCCCATGGCGAGCGTGATATGGGGGATGGTGTCCTTTTTATCGAGCACCACCTCGCGGGTGCCGGTCCGCGCAACGAGCCTGCGGTTGACGGCGATAATCGCATCCACGATAGGAGCGGGGAGTAGGAGGACAATATCGACGGCAATCTGCCCGGCGTCGCTCATGCATCATACTACGCCCCGTGCCACTCAAAATACTTTTCTCACCGGATGCCTGCGCGGCGTGCCATCGCATAGAAGATGAACGCGGAAGCGGCGCTGACGATCGCTCCGGCGACAAATACCACGGTGATATCGAAGAAGTCGTACAGCATACCCGCGATGAGCGGCGAGGTGATCATCCCGATACTCAAGGCGGTATTGTAAGCGCCCATCGCCGCGCCCTGTCCGGTCTCTCTCCCGGCGATGGTGACAAGTGACGTAGACGTGGGGATGGCGATGCCGCTTCCGACACCGAAGAGGATCGCCCCTGCGAGGAGCATGGCGAACCCGTCCATTGCGGGCAATATCAAGAGAACTGCAGAACCAATGAGTGTTCCGGCGATGATGAGGTACGCTTTGCTGAACCGGTCGGAGAGGTTTCCGAAGGTTCGCTGGAGGACTGCGGTGGTGAGTATGCTCATCGAGACGATGATTCCGGTCTCGCTCGGTGAGAGGCCTGCACCGGTGCTTGCCGCTCCCGCAGCGAGGATAGGGAAGAAGACCATGAACGTGCCGTGGGCGTACGCGTTCATCACCCGAAAGAAGAGCACCGGGCGCATGATCCTGTTCTGCAACGTTTTCAGGATCGATCCGGTCTCTGTGCGCCTCCCCCTCGCTTCGGGAAGGAAGAGGATGCAGATCAGCAGGGCGATGAAGGAGAAGAAGGACATGGTGAGAAATACCGCGTCCATGCCCGCGAGGTCCTGAATCACCCCCCCGATGAGCGGGCCGAACCCCATCCCGAGGAACATCGAGATCATGAATGTTCCCATGTATCGTCCCTCACGGCCGACCGGTGAGAAATCGGCGGCATAGGCCATGGCGATGGGGATGACCATCGCCGAGGCGAACCCGTGGAAAATGCGTACTGCTGTGAGCAGAATGACCGAATCTGCGCTGATATAGGCGATGGAGAGGAGGGTGTAGATGCTCAGCCCTGCGAGGATGAAATATCGTCGCCCTCGCCGGTCAGAGAGGCTTCCAACAATGGGCATGAATATCGCCCTTGAAAAGGCGAATCCCGAAAAAATCACTCCTATCCAGATGCCGGTCGCCCCGAGGCTCTCCGCGTAGAAGGGAAGGAGCGGGATGATGATGCCGAGCCCCACCATGGCCGAGAAGACGGAAATGAAGAGCACCGCAAAAATCCGCCGCCCGTCGCCGTCCGCCTCATCCCTCCCGGGAGCATGCGGCACCGGGCCATCATTTCTTTTCATCTCCCATCCTGTCCGAAAAATCCGGTACAAGGATTGCCGTTACCAGGGTAAAAAACGTTCATCATCCTGCAGGAGGCAGGGAAGGCTGGCATATAGCCTGCCCGGCTCTCATCACGCCCCGCAATGCGCCGGTTCCCGGTACCGGTCAGTCGAACCCTGCTCTGGGTACAAAGAGAAGGGATGCAGAGTTCATGCAGTAGCGCCGGTGGGTGGGCGGAGGGCCGTCGTAGAAAACGTGGCCGAGGTGGGCGCCGCACCGGATGCAGAGCACTTCGGTCCGGGCCATAAAAAGGCTCGTATCGACGCGGTAGGTCACGTTCTGTGGCGCGATCGGCGCCCAGAAGCTGGGCCAGCCGGTTTTCGAATCGAACTTGGTCTTCGAGTCGAAGAGATCGGTCCCGCAGCAGACGCACTCGTAGATGCCGTCTCCCTTGTAGTCGTGGTATTTCCCCGTGAACGGTGGTTCCGTCCCTTTTTTCCGGGTGATCCTGAACTGCTCGGGGGTGAGCATCTCCTGCCACCCCTCGTCAGTCCGGTTGATCACCTCGACGTCCCTGTTCATCCCTGATCGTGCATCGTAGACGGGAATGGTTTTTTTCTGTTCTGTGACTTTCGTGTTCATCCTCTCCCGGCTCACTGGATGCTGGTCTGTATACAATCCTCTCTATAAAAAGGTGCCCGGGGCGGGTGGTGTGCATGGATCGAATCGGCCCTCGCGGGCCTGTCATTTTCCGCCTGCTTTTCTGAGGATTTCTGCGGGATCGATGAGATATGGAGGTTTTTCGCGCCCGAACCAGTTGCCGCCGGGATGGCAGTCGGGGTTTTTCGGCAGGGCGGCATAGACCTCGAGATGAAGCATGGAGCAGGCACCCCTCGCACCGAGACGGCGTATGTATGCCGGCGCAGACCCGTCGATGCGCTGCGGATCGATCACCGCGCCAACCCTCCCGATGCATTGCCCCTCTCCGATGCAGTCGCCACCGACGGCATGGAGTTTTCCCAGCTCCGCGTACCGGATGATGAGCCCGTCGTTGCCCTTCACGAGCACATAGAACGTCCGGTTCCAGTAGGCAACTCGCTGCGGGGAGGTCTGTACCCCCGTGCGAAGAAGGCTGCCTGCAACAATCGCAGCAACGCGGCTGCCTTCGGGCGCATACAGGTCTATGCCGCAATGGCGGCGGTCGCCACGGTCTTCCCAGAACGAACCGGCATCGCCGGGGGCGGGGATTGTCCGTTCCCGGCATTCGGGCAGGGGCCATGCGGGCATGTCCTCGATCTCCCGGGCACGGAGTCAGAGGAAGTTCTCCGGCTCATCCATGCGGCACACCTGGTCGGTGGCGGTGCGGTTTTCGGGGTGCTGGTCGTGCAATGCGCGCTGCGTTGCCGGAGGAGTGTACCGCCTGAGCAGCAGCGAGAGGGTGATGATTGTCACCGAGGAGAGGGCCATGGCAAGGCCTGCAAGTTCGGGGCGGAAGGTAATCCCGAAGAAGGGATAGAGGATGCCGGCCGCGACAGGGATGAGGGCGGTGTTGTAGGCGAACGCCCAGAAGAGGTTGAGCTTGATACGGCTCATCACTTTGCGGGAGAGCTGGACGGCCGCCACCGCATCCCGAAGGTCGTCGTGGATGAGCACGATCTCGCCGGTCTCGATCGCCACGTCCGTGCCGCTGCCGATTGCTATCCCGACATCGGACCGGGCGAGGGCGGGTGCGTCGTTGATCCCGTCCCCGACAAATGCAACGCGTTCCCCTCTCGTTTGCAGGGCTTCGACCTCACGCGCCTTGTCCCCGGGCAGCACTTCGGCGAGGACGCGGTCGATGCCTGCCTGCCGGGCGACCGCCGCTGCGGTGCGGGCGTTGTCGCCGGTGATCATGGCAACCTCCAGCCCCATCTCTTTCAGGCCTGCGATGGCCCCTGCCGCGCTGGGCTTGAGGGTGTCGGCGATGGCGATGACCCCCACCGCCGCGGTTCCCGCGGCGACAAGCACGGCGGTCTTGCCCTCCTGCTCGCGAAAGGAGAGGATGGCACGGAGTTCCGGGGGGATCGGGACGCCCTGGTCCTCCATGAGCGCCCGGTTGCCGATCAGCACTCTCGTTTCCCCGTACAGTGCCGCAACGCCTTTTCCACTGTAGGTATCGAAGTGCCGCACCTCTTCCGGCCCGATCCCGTCACCTGCAGCCATCGCCACGATGGCTTCGGCGAGCGGGTGTTGCGAGTTGTTCTCGACGCTCGCCGCCATGGAGAGAAGCGCGTGCTCAGCGATCCCGAAAGCGGCAACATCGGTCACCCGGGGCGCGCCCAATGTCAGCGTGCCGGTTTTGTCGAAGAGGACGGTGGTGAGCTTCTCCGAGATCTCCAGTGCTTCGCCGTTTTTGACGAGGATGCCCAGCTCGGCACCCCTGCCGATCCCCACCGTCACCGCCGTGGGGGTGGCGAGGCCCAGCGCACAGGGGCAGGCGACGACCAGCACGGAGATGAGCACGGTGAGTGAGAAGAGCAGGGTTGCATCGAGGAGAACGTACCAGAGAATAAAAGCGGCAATGGCGATGGAGAGTACGGCGGGTATGAAATAGGTCACTGCACGGTCGGCGATTCGCTGGACAGGGGGTTTTGAGCCCTGCGCCAGCTCGACCATGCGGATGATCCCTGCGAGCATGGTGTCCTTTCCCACCCGCGTGGAGACGAGGGTGATCACGCTGTTTTTATTGATGGTGCCTCCCACGACCGTATCGCCCGGTGATTTCAGCACGGGTACCGGCTCGCCGGTGATCATCGATTCGTCCACGTAGCTCTCGCCGCTCACGACCTCGCCGTCCACGGGGACTTTTTCGCCCGGCCTGACGAGGAGCGTGTCGCCGACCGCTACTTCCTCAATGGGAACCTGCTCCTCGCGGCCGTCGTGCAGCCTGGTGGCGGTCTTCGCCTGCAGCCCCACCAGTGTCCTGATGGCCTCCGAGGTGCGCCCCTTTGCTTTCGCCTCGAGGTAGCGCCCCAGCGTCAGGAAGGAGGCGAGCATGACCGCGGTGTCGTAGAAGAGGAATTCGGGGGTGAGCACGATGCCGAGGGTGCCGAGAATGCTCGCACCGTAGGCGACGCCGATGCCCATGGAGTACATGACGTCCATGTTCAGGATCCCGTGCTTCAACGACCGCACCGCCGCCCTGAAGATGGGGGCGGAGAGCCATAGAAAGGCGGGAAGGGTGACGAGGAACATGAACCAGTCCATGGGCACGGGGAGCGGAATCCCGAGGATGCCGATGGCAAAAAGAGGCAATGAGACGGCGAATCCCACGGAAAACCGGATTGCCATGGTTCGGAGATCGCGCTCCAATGCGGCCTGCTCGGCGGCACCCGAATAATCGTCTTCGGTGCCCAGGTACCGGTACCCCGCCTCTTCGATGGCCCCCTTCATCCGGTTGACGCCGACGATGCGGGGGGAGTAGGTGACGTACGCCCGCTCCGCCCCGAGGTTGACGGTGGCAGTGACCACGCCCTCCAGCCGGTTTAGTGCCTTCTCGACGGCCTGGACGCACATCGCACAGGTCATGCCGCCGATCCTGATGGTCACCTGTTCGTACACCACGCCGAAGCCCGATCCTTCCACGGCCTTTTCGAGGTCTGCGAGACCGGCCTTGTCGGGATCGTAGCGCACGATTGCCCTCTCGCCCGCGAAGTCCACTTCGGCATCGGCGACTCCCTCGACGCCCCTGAGCGCCTTTTCGACGGTCAGGGCACAGGTGGCGCAATGCATCCCCGATACCTTCAGATCCGCGGTTCTGATCGTTTCGGATCCGGTATCTGTGTCTTCTCCGGTCATGGTGTACCCTCTCCTCGTGGAAATGCCGGGCGTCTCTCCCGGGCACACTTCGTGTGGAATGATTGCGCAGACTATATTAAAAATGGTCTATCCCCCGGTGCAATTCGCGGCAATGCCTGTCACGCGAGTGCAGGGAAACGGTTTTTTCGTTTGCCGCAGGAGAAGAGAGCGTGAAGCGAGTGCTCGTCATCATGGGAAGCCCGCGCCTCGGAAACACGATGCGTGCCGCACAGGGCATCGAAGCGCGGATGCAAGGGCTCGGGGAGGTGGTGTTCGAGTACTGCATGCTCAGGGATGCCGATCTGGCCCGGTGCAGGGGATGTTTTGTCTGCTTTGAGAAAGGAGAGGAGTACTGCCCTCTCCATGACGATGCCCCCGGCATCGAGCGCAGGATGCACGAGGCCGACGGAGTGATCTTCGCCTCGCCCGTCTACGGCCTGAACGTCTCGGGCCTCTTCAAGACCTTCGTCGACCGCTTTTCCTACGTTTTTCACCGCCCACGGTTCTTCGAGAAAAAAGCGCTTCTCCTCACAACATCGGGTTTGATCGGGGACAGAGAGGTCCTCGATTACCTCGATCGGGTCGCCCGCATCTGGGGGTTCGAGGTCGCCGGGCGTGCGGGGCTTATCATCCCGCCCTGCCCCCTGCCGGAGGACAAGGCGCGTCGCAATCAGGAAACGCTGGATGCAGCTGCCCGTGCATTCCACGCGTCCCTGCACCGGCCGCGGCGGTCCCCCTCGTTGCATGATGTGTTGCTCTTCCATGGCCAGCGGGCAACGTTCCGGGAGCTCGGCGAACGCGCGCCGTTCGACCACGAGTTCTGGAAGAGCAGGGGGTGGCTGGAAGAAAATGCACGGTATTTTGTCGATGTGCGGGTTAACCCCATCTTTCATGCCATCGGATCTCTGGCAGAGCGGTATGTCGCGCGGCAGGTGCGGCGGGATTGTGCTGGGTGGCAGGAAAGTGAGGTGTGAGGGTCTGATAGCTATTTCTTGAGAAAAGAGAGCTTTTTTGCCACGATCCGGTGGGTGTGCACATCGAGGGCGTAATCATTCGGGTTTTCAAGCAGATCCCCGGCATTAATCTGCATGTCCACCAGTTCCTCGAAGGTGAACGGTTCGGTCATGCTCTCGTCTCTCTGCTGCCAGATCAGATCAAGTCCGTTGGGGCGGCTGATGACGGTGATGATCTCCTTCATGTCTACAGTTTGATACGCCGTATTTTATATATTTTTAGTTATTTTTGGCTTGCGAGCGCATGCGATCACGGAACCGTAATTGCCCGGGTAGCGGATCAAAAGCAGCATCTCTTTTTAGTTCTGCGGAAACATTGCACGCATGGTGTGTGAAGGGATGCGCCGCGCCGCGATCGTGGCAGCGGTCATTTTCATGGTCTTCGCTGCAGTCTGTGCGGCGGGCTGCGATGACGATGATCCTACCGTGAACTCATATTCTAACGGGTACTCTTCCTCCGGGCAATCAGGTTCCACGTATTCCTCCAGCCCCGGTTACCTCTCCATCTGGACTTCGCCTGCGGGTGCATCGGTGTATGTGGATGGGCAGTACTGGGGGGAGACCAGCGCATATGACGATTTCATCCTTGAGGGGCCGGGCGGAACCTACAGGGTCGAGATCTACAAGGCGGGCTACGATGCGTACCAGGAGTACGTGACGGTCTATCCCGGCGAGACACGTCAGGTGAATGTCTATCTCCGGCAGACCGGCTATGATCCGTATTATACCCCCGAGCCGACGTATGACCCCCCCCGGACATGGGAGCCGCAACCGACGGGCGATGGTCCCATCTTTGAGGCGGCCACGCGGCCCAGCTACTGAGCGTGCCGGAACAGGGTTCTGTCCCATCCCGGTGCCCGAACCCCCGCTTCAGGTTCACGGGTCCCGGTGCCATCCACCGGTGAGCCCTGCCCGGAGTTTTTCCGGGCACCACCATTTTCCTGACCCTCTCGTATGCGGCGGCGGGTTCCGGTACCGACGAGGGCGCTCTCCTGTGGCAGATGGGGGAGGAGTATTCCCGGCGCGCACGGGTCCCCGGCGGTCGCAACCCTTTCGCGGGGAGAGGCCCGCGTGATGCGGGGCCGCCGGCGCAAGGTGCTCGGCACCGCTCCCGGGAGCGAACGGAACGCGACCATCGGCGATGAGGTCATTCGGGAGATGCTGTTCGACTATCTGGAGGAGCTTGATCGAGACCCCCCCTCCTCACCGCCCGGGACAGCACCTGCCGCAACCACATCACCGACTCCCGGGAAGAGTGCCGAAATCGCACCGGAACGACATGCTCGGCGGATGGTTTCAGTGCCGGCCCCCTCTCCCGTATGGGCAACGAGCCCCCGGAAGCGCTGCCGGACGACGAGGGGGAACCTGGAGATCCGCAGGCCGGTTCCTGTCCGGTGTACCTTCTGCTCTCCCGCCCACGCAGGCCAGCTCCCGAAAGGAAACGTTGATGCCCTGCCTCTCCGAACCTGAAATCATCGTGCAGTGAACGTTATGTCAGCAGAATCGCCGTCCCCTGAACACTTCCCGCCGCCGTTGCTGGAATTTGCAAACATCACGGTCATGGCGGGGAATAGAAAACTCCTCGATTCCCTCTCCGTCACGATACGCCAGGGTGAGCATGTCGCTATCCTCGGACCCAACGGGTCCGGCAAATCATCGTTTATCAAAACCATTACCCGCGAGTACTATCCGCTCCGTGACGAGGGGCGGGTGGTGTTCCGTATCCGCGGAAAGGACGTATGGCGGGTTTCCGACCTTCGATCCCTGCTCGGCATCGTCTCCCCCGACCTCCAGCACACCTTCCTGCGCGAGATAACGGGGCGGGAGGTAATCCTGTCGGGATTCTTCGCCAGCATCGGACTGTTCCGGCATGGGGTCACCCCTGCGATGGAACGGAAAGCAGACGATATATTGCGGTTTCTCGATATCGATCACCTCGGGGAGAGGCTCATGACGGAGATGTCCACGGGGGAGGCCCGCCGGTTCATGATCGGCAGAGCGCTGGTCCACGACCCGCAGGCGCTCATCCTCGACGAACCCACCACCTCCCTCGACCTCCATGCGCTCCATACCTTCCGCGCAACGCTGCGGAAAATCGCCTCCTCCGGCACAGGCATCATTATGGTCACCCACAACCTCCACGACATCATCCCCGAGATTTCACGGGTCATCCTCATGAAGGACGGAGCCTTCTCCCGTGACGGATTAAAAGATGAGATCCTGACCGACGAGCGCATCGGGGAGCTTTTTGGTGTTTGGTTGCGTATCCGGAAGGAAGGGGACTGGTACTATGCTACCGGGTACTGACCGGCGCGTGCCGCGCTTGTGTGCCGTGTTCCTCCCGACGCGAATGGAGGGAGGACCGGGGGAGACCGGTACAATTCTCCCCGGGGTTGGCCGGCGGGCGCGGGAACGTATATATCGTTCCGGTCCCAGTATGCCGCATGTGCGGAGGTGCGGTGCGATGATAGAGGAACTCCCGGGAAGTTCGGGGTATATCCTCGCGTTCAGGTTCTGCGGCGAGATTACCGATGAAGATTATTCCCTTGTCTTTCTGCCGGCACTGCTCGGGGCAATAGAGCAGTACGGGACGATACGCCTGATGGTCGATGTTATCGACTACAAAGGCGAGGACATCGCTGCGATGGACGACGACATGCGGGAGAATTTCCGGCTTCTCTCTATTGAGCGGCAGGCGATCGTCGGCAGCGAGGATCTGAGAGACGAGCTGAACCGGGTCGACACCTTTTTCCTCTTTCCGAATACCGATGTCCGGTTCTTCGGGGCGGATCAGCGGCGGGATGCATGGCGATGGCTCCGTGAGGGCATGCGCCCGAAGACCGGCGTGCAGGCCCCGCCGCCCCGCCAGCATTGACAGGCATCGGAAGAGGGTGCAGGCCCCTGCAGCAGGGGCAGCGCTGCGTATCCGCACCCGCTGCTCCCGCGCATGTGCAGCTGTTCCAGCGGTGATGAGCACACGCTGAAGATGTGCGTGGGTGCGAAAACCACCGGGCGCGCGCACCCATGCATGCCCTGTCCGCAGTCCTCTCCCCCCTCCCGTATCCGGGGCCCACAGTCGTTTCGGGGCAAGAGGAGCGCACCCGGAAGGGCGACCGGCGTACTGGCCCAAATCACTACCCTTTTCCGCTCAAGATTCCAAAATTTTTTGAAAATAGTGCAGGGTGATCAGGGGTGACAGGAACAGCAGGAATTGACGTTATTTGCGGCAACGGAAGGAGGCTCGAAGATCACAGGACAATCGTCGGCGACACTATCATCGAGGAGATCTATGCCAAAGCGGCGCGCCTTGGCGGTAAAAAGATGGTGCATATCAATTCCACGTCACAGGGGGGCGGAGTGGCCGAAATGCTCCATTCCCTCATCCCCCTCATGAATGATGCAGGGATTGCCGCCGATTGGAAGGTATTGCACGGATGCGATGATTTTTTCGCCATCACAAAGCAGTTTCATAACGCGCTGCAGAGCGAACATGTCGATCTCCCTTCGGAATCGATCGACCACTACCTTGAAACGAACAAACAGTTTTCGTCGCGTCTTTCGATCGATCACGATTTTGTGGTGGTGCACGATCCCCAGCCGCTCCCCCTGATCCAGTTTTTTGAAAAAAGCCAGCCGTGGATCTGGCGCTGTCATGTCGATCTCTCCACGCCCGATATGAGTGTCTGGCAAATTCTCGAGGCATTCGTGACCAGGTACGACCACATGATCATCTCGCACCCAGCGTACCGGCGCGAGACGCTGATCATGGACCAGATGATTTTTCACCCTGCCATCGATCCGCTCTCGGAAAAAAACCGCGATCTCCCCGCGGAGGTGATCGCCGACACGCTTGCATCGTTCGGCATCGCCACCGACAAACCGCTGATCACCCAGATCTCGCGATTCGATAAGTGGAAGGATCCCGAAGGGGTGATCGACATTTTCCTGCGCGTACGCCGGGAAGTGGACTGCCGCCTTGTCCTCTGCGGCAGCATGGCGCCGGACGACCCCGAGGGCTGGGAGATCTACCAGAGGGTTGTGGACCGGGCGGGGGATCTGGTCACGACCGGCGATGTCATCCTGATTACCTGCGAGAACAGCACGCTTGTCAACGTCCTGCAGCGGGTCTCCGACGTGATCATCCAGAAATCGCTGCGGGAAGGGTTCGGCCTCACCGTCACCGAAGCGCTCTGGAAGGAGCGGCCCGTGGTGGCATCGCGCGCAGGCGGCATTCCCCTCCAGATAACCGATGGAGAAACGGGATTCCTCGTGGATCCCCGTGATACCGCGGGGTTCGCGGAAAGGGCCCTGCAGATCCTCAGGGACCCGGAACTGGGACGGCAGCTCGGCAGGAACGCAAAAGAGCATGTCAGAGAGCACTTCCTCATCACTCGCCTTGTCGCCGAATACCTCGACCTGATGATGAGAGAAAACGGGAACGGACAGGATAAGCGCCGGTTGTAGGAATAGTCAGGTTTTTCCCGCCCGGGAGTACGGGCGGCGGGCACCGATCCCGAAGCGTGCCGCGCACCCCCTCCCTCCGGCATTCAGGCCGGTGCGGCTGCAATCCTCGCAGGATGCGCTTCGTGATTCGGAAATTCGGCTATATTTGCCGATCCCGTCATGCGATATACCGGACCCTTCCCACGCTCCCGTCATCAAGACGCACCTTGATGCCGTGGGGATGGAATGAAGAACCGGTCAGCACCTCTTTGACCGTTCCTTCGGTGAGTTTACCGCTTTTCTGGTCCTTTTTCAGGACGATCCGCACTTGTATGCCGGGACTGAGGTTGTTTCTCAGGCGTCCATCTTTCCCTTCCGCCATGCTGTCGCATCCCGGATCAGGTTACTGTGCGAGCTCGACTTTGAGCAGCGCGGCAGCGATCTCGAGTGAGGTGTAGTCGTCGACCATTATACGTTCGACGATTTCCACCTCTCGTTCGATGTCGCCGTTGTCCACGATCTGCTTGACCTTCTCCACGAGGTTTCTTGTTCGGGTTTCGGCGGCGTCGCTTTCTTTGGGAAGCGGGATGCGGGCAATGGTAATCCGGGCATGTCTCTGGATGCTGCGGAGCTTGTAGACTTCCTTCGGATCGACGAAAGTGATGGCGCGCCCGGCCCTGCCGGCTCTCGCGGTCCTGCCGATGCGGTGGACGTAATTCTCCACATCCTGCGGCACATCGAAATTCACCACGAGATCGATGTCACCGACATCGATACCGCGTGCAGCGACATCGGTGGCGATGAGGACATCGATCTGGCCGTTCCGGAAGTCTCCCATCACACGGTCCCGCTGGGACTGCTTCATATCCCCGTGCAGCCCTTTCGCAAGGTATCCCCGCGCCTGGAGATGCGTGGAGAGTATATCGACCCCCCTCTTGGTGTTGCAAAAGACAAGCGCGAGAGCGGGGTCGTAGATGTCGAAAAACCGGCACAGGATGTCGAGCTTATCCCTGCTCCGTATTTCGACGTAGAGCTGCTCGATCTGCGGGACGGTCATCTCGCGCTCCGCAACACGGACAAATTCTGGTTTTTTCTGGAATTTTTTCGAGATCTCCAGGATCGGCCGGGGAAGGGTCGCGGAAAACATGATGGTCTGGCGTTGTTTGGGCGTCTTCGCGATGATCGTTTCGATATCCCCGATGAATCCCATGTCCAGCATCTGGTCCGCCTCGTCGAGGATTACCATGGTTACCTCTGAAAGGGAGAGTGTGCCGCGTTTGATATGATCGAGCACTCTGCCCGGCGTGCCGACCACAATCTGCGCGCCGCGCTGCAGCGCTTTCAACTGGCGCTCGATAGGCTGGCCGCCGTAAATGGGGAGCGTCGTGATGGTGCGATGGTGGGCTGCAAGGCGCGAAAACTCCTCCGCAATCTGGATGGCGAGTTCGCGTGTCGGCGAAAGCACGATGGCCTGGATTGCCCTGTTGCGTGCATCGACCTTTTCAAGGATGGGTATCCCGAACGCCGCCGTTTTTCCCGTGCCTGTCTGAGCCTGCCCGGTCACATCCCTGCCCGCAAGAATTGCGGGTATCGCTGCGACCTGAATGGGCGTGGGCTCCTCAAAGCCCATGTCTTCTATTGCCTTGAGTGTTGCACTGGATATTGCAAAGTCCGAGAAACAAAAAGAGGGTTTCATTCTCCTAGTATGCGTTCTCTCCCTTCTTTATACAATGCATTGGGGAGGGTGTGATGACCCGGAACCGGTCGGGACGCAACCGCCGAAAATCCCGGCGCACCCTTCGCGTGCCCCGCGTTCATGGCATCCGTTTTGTGACGAATAATTATATGAGACCACAGGAACTAGCCACCATAGCGTTCGTGAACGGGGGGCGGTTCCCATCACCGATGGCAGGAAGGATGGATCGGACTCGATATTTGTGAAATTCGGGATGATCAAGGGAGTGTACGTTCCCACGCTCCTGACGATTCTCGGGGTGATCCTCTACCTGCGCACCGGCTGGGTCGTCGGCAATGTCGGCCTGCTCGGGGCATGGATGATCATCGTCATCGCTTTTTCCATCACCACATCAACCGCGCTCTCCATGTCCTCGATCATCAGCAATATCCGCATAGGGCCCGGGGGCCCGTACTCCATCATCGCCCGATCGCTGGGCATGGAGGTCGGGGGAAGCATCGGGGTGCCCCTGTACTTCGCGTTAGCGTTTTCCATAGCGCTCTACATCTTCTGGTTCAGGGAGGGGCTTCGGTACCTCTTTCCCGCTATCCCCCCGGTACTTGTCGACTTCGTGACCTTTCTTGTGGCGTTTTCCATCGTGTTCCTCAGCACCGACGTGGCATTCAGAGTGCAGTACATCATCCTCGCCATTATCGCAGCTTCTCTGGTATCGATTTTTGCCGCCGGGCTTGATTTCGCTCCTCCTCTCACTCTCACAGCAGGGCCGGTGGATGGGACGTTCTGGGTCGTGTTCGCGGTGTTTTTTCCCGCAGTCACCGGGATCATGGCCGGTGCCAATATGTCCGGAGAACTGACAAATCCCCGGCGCAGCATTCCTCTCGGCACCCTCGGGGCCATCGCAACAAGTCTGGTGATATACCTGATTCTGGCCTATTGGTTTGCGGGGAACGCCTCTTCATCCGAACTGGCGAGCAATTTCAATTTCATCTTCGAACAGGCCACGGTCGGCTCGGTGGTCGTTGCCGGCCTTCTCGCAGCGACCTTCTCATCCGCCCTGAATTCCTTTGTGGGAGCATCGCGGGTGCTCCATGCAATGGCTGAACACAATATCCTTCCACGCAGCGCGTGGTTCTCACGGCGTTCGGCCTCAGGTATACCGCGCAACGCCCTGATCTTTACCGGCATCGTGGTGGCGGGCGTCCTGCTGCTGCGGGACCTCAACACCGTTGCGCCCTTCATTACCATGTTTTTCCTGATCAGCTACGCGATGATCAATATCGTCATCCTTCTCGAGCAGAGCCTTGGACTGGCCAGCTTCAGACCTCTTTTCAGGATCCCCCGCATCATCCCGCTCATCGGAACGCTCGGCTGCCTCTTCGTGATGTTCATTATCAATGCCGTGTTCAGCCTCATCGCGGTGATACTGGTGGCGGCGTTTTACAACATCCTGCTATACCGCCACCTCACGAGCCCGCAGCCCTACGGGGATGTGCGGAGCAGTCTTTTCGTGGCACTGGCCGAATGGGCCGCGAAAAAGGCGATGTCCCTGCCCATTTCGCAGGAACGTGCATGGCGGCCGAACCTTCTCGTCCCGGTCGAGAATCCTGCAGTTCTCTATGGGATCTCTGAATTTCTGCGAGACATCACCTTTCCCCACGGCTCGGTGAGCATCATCGGCATCGCCCTTGATGGGATGAGTGATGAACAGAAAGACGGGCTGCTGCTGCTGTGGGAGGATTTTCAGATGGATGCCATTTATGCCGAATGGACCATCGTGAACGCACATACTTTTGAAGACGGCGTGATAGCAAGCATTCAGACACTGAAACGCACGCTTTTCAGTCCCAATATCGTGTTCCTGCAACTGCCGCCTGAAACGGGTAAAATCCATGATCTTCCATTTATCATGCAAAAAGCGACCGAGAACCTGAAAGGAATCATTCTCTACGCGGGCCACCCGCAGGCCGTGCTGGGAAGGAAACGGCGGATCAGTCTCTGGCTGACCGGTTCGTGTACAGACTGGTATCCCGGTACAAGGCTGGAAAATTGCGATCTCTCTATTCTGGTGGCCTACAAACTCCTCCTCAACTGGGACGCCGATCTCATGCTACTCGCTGTGGTGAATGAGAAGGATCGCATCCCCAAAGTGGAGGAATCGATCTCCATGCTCATCGAATACGCACGGATATCGGCGAAAAATGTCAGGGTTGTGCTCGGGCCGTTCACCGATTTTCTCGAGGACGCCCCCCGGGTGGATATCAATATCTTCAGCCTCCCCCCCGATCCGGACATCGGGATGATCCGGGAGATCGTGATGAAAACGGGTTCTACCTGTATATTCTGCCGAGATTCCACACAGGAAAGTGCGCTCGCATGATCGTTGTATTCAACCACGCCCTCGAGTGCACCCGGAGATCGACATTGTGGGCGGTTATGAGTATCCCGCTTTCTTGATCAGGTAGTACCCGCCGCAGAGGGCGATGACAATGGCGGCCATGCCGATGATAGGGATTTCACCGACGCCCTCCTCGAAGGGATCGAAAAGAATTACCTTTCTCGCAATGGCGATGATTGCGACGAGTAAAATGGCCTCGACATGAATCCTGTTCTCCTGCATGTAGACCTTGATGGTATCGAGAAGTTCGAGCCCGATGAGAATCAGCAGGAGAAACCCGAACAGATGGAGGATTTCCTCGCTGTCCATACGGTATGAGGTGACATCAGTGATGGTCTGGACCACCAGTATCGCCATTTCCATGACCGCGAAGAGAATGACGATTGAAAAGAGGGCGATCAGGATATAATAGACTCCCCGTTCAAACTGGTTCAACCGATCGAGCGCAGTCATGGTCTTTGATCCTCCTTCCTCTCCGGGTCCGGTGCCTCTTCAATCATTTGCCGGCCTTTGCATTTAAGGGTAGTGAACCCGGGATGTCCGGGTGCGGCACGCCCCGATCCGGTGGCATCATTGTCCCGCACCGCCAGGTCCATGCAGACTAATCCGGCGATGCCGGGCTTCATGTGAAACCGCAGCAGTAGATTTGCGGGAATACGAGGGACCGCTGGCGGACCGGCGGCCTTAAGGGAGCAGGCCAAATGAGATTATATAGATCACCGCCTGGCCTATCGTCAACGGTATTCCGATTTTTGCGAACTCCGCGAAACTGATCGAATGCTCCTGCTTTTCCGCGGTTTGAATGATAATCACGTTGCTGGCCGCCCCGATGATAAGGAGGTTTCCTGCAATCGTGCTGCCGGCGGCAAGGGCGAGGTATGTCTCGATGGGAGCACCTGCATCAATCAGCAGTGGGAGGAAAAGCGCCACGAAAGGAACATTTGAGGTGATCTGGCTTATCAGGATGCCCAGACCTATCACCGAGGGGACCTCGAAGAACGATGCGGACACGGGAGGCAGCAGTGCCTGGAAAACCCCCGAATCCCACACGCTCTGCATGGTCACGAACATCGCCGCAAAAAAGATGAGCGTATGCCAGTCGATGGTTTTGAAGATCTCCGCCCTTCTCGGGGAGAAGAGCATGACAGGAAGCGCACCCACCAGTGCGATGGCGGTGAGCGAGATATCGGGCCCGGTTCCGGCAAGGCTGCATATGGTCTTTGCCGCAATCATCAGGACGATCAGGGCGAGTGCACCGAGGGAGAGTGTCGCGAGTTTCTCATCAGCAAGGGCCTCGTCTTCATAGCAAAGCACGCACCGGGTAAACTCTTCGCGAAACGCATATCGGACAATGGCATAGAGGAGCAGAAGGCCTGCCATCGTGGGGAGGAAAAGGTACTGGAGGAATGACAAAAACGGGTACTTCATGCCTGATCCGATTGCAATCAGGAGATTCTGGGGATTTCCGATAGGGCTCATCACGCTTCCGGTGGTCACGGCAAATGCGAGGACCATCAGGAGCATCCTGGCCGATATGCCGTATTTTCTCGAGAGATGGATGACAAACGGCGTGCCGATGATCGCCACCGTATCGTTCATGAGAATGGCCGAAAGAAGGCCGGTAACCAGAATGAGCAACAGGATGAGGCTATCCAGGTTCATCGACCGGCAGAAGAGCCTGTATGAGAGAGGGAGCAGTGCGCCGCTGCGCCAGAGTGCCTCGCCGACGATGAACATGCCGAAGAGAAAGAGCAAGATGTCACTATTGATCGCCCGCAGTGCATCGAGAGGTGTGATCTGCCCCGTGACCAGCATTGCGATGGCTCCGCCGAGCATTATCTGCCAGATGCCCGGTCTCGATGGGAGCGTAGTGCGCAGGGCGATGAGCACGAGAACGACAATGAGTATGGCGGCAGAAATGTACGTGGAAAAAGTTCACCCGTTGCAATGATTAACACATCGCTCGGCAATCCGGAATCCTGTAGTAATATCGTGTTTTGCGGCTTTACTGCGGTATAGTCCTGCCGGCGATCACGGCATGCGCCGGTCGCGTATCTGTGCGGGGGTGGCGGACTCCCCTGCTCCCACCATCGTCCGGATCAATGAGAATCGGTGTACAACAAATTATTTGACGATTTTTATCACTAAAAAGTATATAATGCAGCAGGTGTAATGTGGCGGGCATGGCGTTCGCAAATTCTGCAAATATCGGGCTTGCTGTCCATTGCATACTGGTTGCCATTGCTTTCCTGCTCGTTCTCGGGACGATACCGCCGGTCAGGGAAACGATTACCGATCTCGTGATGCTGATGTAGGCGCTTGTTACCCGCGCAAGTCGCTCGGCCGCTGCCATCCGAGAATGCCGCGCCACGCCTTTGCCGCAAAAGCGCAACCACTAAATAATCCGGAGCAGAGGCGGAGGTATGTTCGTCATAGGGCACCGGGGGGCGAGAGCGCTGGAACCGGAAAACACGTTGCGAGCGCTTCGCAGGGGGATGGAATGTGCACCGTACGTGGAAGTGGATGTACGCGTGAGCAGGGATCGGCATCTTATCGTGATCCACGACGCCGCCGTGGACCGCACCACGAACGGCACGGGGGCGGTCGGATCGCTTACGCTCGCAGAATTGAGGAGTCTTGATGCGGGCGCCGGTGAACAGATCCCGACGCTTGCGGAGGCGCTCGATCTGGTCAGCCGGCGAGGGGGAGGCCTTGTGGTGGAGATCAAAGAACCGGGAAGCACGGTGGCGGTCTGCGCGATGCTCGCGCGGGTGCGGCCTGAACCCCTTATCGTGGCATCATTCCACCCGGAGGTATTTCAACCGATTATCGAGCTGCTCGGTGATGTGGCGACCGGCCTGATCTATTCACGGGCGCTGGCGGATCCCGTGCAGGCCGCCCGTGCGGCAAACGCCAGTGCAATCTTTCCCCGATTCACGAGGGTGACGCCCGGTCTTGTCGAAGCCGCGCATGATGCGGGGCTTTCCGTCGTCCCGTGGACGCTGAACACTGATGCGGAATTCGCCCGGGCCATGGATCTCG
>DSDF01000080.1 GCA_011048835.1 Methanoculleus sp.
CCGCCTACCCGGGGAAGCGGTAGCGAAGGTGCACCCTCCCCTCCCCGAGCTCCGCAGAGGCGATGAGCTCCAGGGTGCGGGGGGTCCGCACCGAGCCGAAGAGTTTTTTGGTTGCGGGTCCTGCGATGGCCGGGGTGACGATGAGGCTGATCTCATCGGCGATTCCCTGCTCCATCAGGGCGGCATTCAGGTCGCTGCCGCTGTCGGTGACCACGGTTTCGACGCCGAACCGCTCCGCGAGCTCCCCCAGCGCCGCCGCGAGATCCACCCGCTCCTCCCCGCAGCGGATGTGCGGGTACTCCCGCTCCTCCAGGTAGGCGAGGTAGGCCTCCGGGGTGGTCTTGGAGACGAGCACCACCACGTCCCTGATGTGCTCGAGCCGCCGGTAGAAGTGCAACAGGCCGTGCAGCACCCCCCGGCTGTCCACGAACACCCCGACGGGCCGCGGGTCCGCGGGGTCCTGCGGGGGCCGGTGCCGGTCGGCGGGCACCTCCGGCTCCTCGCTATCCAGGAACATCTCGATCCCGGTCTTCGCCGTGGTCGACCCGATGAGCATCGCGTCGGGTTTATAGGATAAAAGAATCTCGTAGTGCAGGCCGATGTCGATATCGAAGCCGATGACCGCATTGTCGAGGCTGATTGTATTGTGAATGATCACCCGGGGAGGCATGGAGAGGATACGACGGATGGGTATTTGAACGCGGTGCCGGGCATCACGGCCCCGGGCGACGGACGGCGGGCTCCCGGTGGACTGGTCTGGCCCCAACCAGCCCGACTGATACATTTTTGACCCCCTGCGACCAATAGAATAAAGCACGTGCCGCTGTGGCTTAGTGGTATAGCGGCTGATTCGTAATCAGCAGGCCGGGGGTTCGAATCCCTCCAGCGGCTTATTTTTTTATTTTTTCCGAATACACCACCCATCGTACCGGTTTCTCGCAGCGCGCATGCCGCCCTGAAACATCATTGGGACCTGGTGCCTGCGGCATTCACAGGATCATGGCGAACACCACGGCGATGAGAAAACTGCCGATGGTGCCGTTGATGAACTCGATGCCCAGCAGTTTGGGGGATAGGACGATTGCATCCACATATCGAGAAACCGCGGAATGATCTTCACCACCACCAGGATGAGCCCGAAGGATACCGCTACAGGCACCACGTCACCGGGGAGGGCCGGCCGGACGAACGCATACACGAAGGCGAAGATCAGGCATCGCACCAGCACGGCATACAGAAAGGTGTTCGCCAGCCATGTCCTGGTGTCGCGCCAGTGTTTCACGGCCGGCGACGTTCCCGGGCGCTGGTAGATCCCCGCCACCACCGGGTTCATGTAGAGGGTGCCGGCAACCACAAACCATACCACTGCTGCCACAAGCCCTGCGATTCTGGTGGGTATTACCTCGATCGTCATGGTGCATAGTCATAATCAGGGTTTTCTATACATTTCCGGGATTGCCGTTTCCCTTGCGGGAGCATTCCGGCAGCCTGCTTTGCATGGATTGAAACTGTCTCCATGCGCAGTACCGCGCCTCTCAATGCATCATTCCGGAGCAGTGCTTCCGTTGCACAGGAAGTGTATCGGGACGATCGTGAACTGCCAGCCGATGGCGAACTACTAATAAATACTAAAATCTACCAAATTAGTAGTTGGTGAAACGTTCCGCGTGCGAAGATGAACTACTAATAAATACTAAAATATACTAAATTAGTATTTAAGTTGGCCGCCTCGTGAAATCGCTTCCCGAAAAACCACCCCTCGACCTGGACCAGATCCTTGGGGAATTTACTCATTCTGCCCTGGATGATGCCACACTGCGGAGCGATGCAGCCGAATATAACCGCCGCTATCTCTACTGGGACGAATTGAAATACCGTATAAAGGATACGGAACGGCGCAAAATGGTGTGGGCTCTCATGAAATTCATCAGGATGATGCGGTTCGAGCACGTCCCCTACCGGTCGCTTCCCATGGTCTATACTCTCACCCCGACCATTATCCGCAGCCTTCACGAGTTCGATCAGTATCTCTCGGGGACCATTCGCATTCACAACAAGACCATTCGCCTTGAACAATCGTATATCATCAATTCCCTCATGGAGGAGGCTATCGCCTCCAGTATTCTCGAGGGTGCGGCCACCACCCGCATCCATGCAAAAAAAATGCTGAGGCGGGGCCAGAAACCAAAGACCGAGGGCGAGCAGATGGTCATCAACAACTACGAGGCGATGAAGTTCATTCTCGCCCACAAGGATGAACCCCTGACACCGGAACTCATGCTCGATATCCACCGCCTCGTCACCAGGGAAACCATCGATGACCTGCATGTCGGGCGGTTCCGGACGAGCAATGATATCGTCGTGGGCGATCCTGTATCCGGGGTGGTCTACCACCAGCCGCCGGATTATGCGCAGATCGCTGCCCTAATCGAAGAGTTGTGCACCTTCGCGAATGACGATGAAGAGGCGGGGCCGGCGGCAGACACCTATGTCCACCCCATTATCAAAGGCATCATTCTCCACTACCTGATCGGCGATATTCATCCTTTCAACGACGGCAACGGCAGGACGGCCCGGACTATCTTTTACTGGTATGTCCTCTCGCGGGGCTACTGGCTGTTCGAGTACATGTCCATCTCAAGGATCATCCTCCGGTCAAAGAAGAAGTACGCCCTCGCCTACCTCTACACCGAGTACGACGACATGGACCTGACCTATTTCATCAACTTCAATATCACCTGCATCACCGAGGCACTCCACGACCTGCTCGCCTACCTGGAACGAAAACAGACGGAACAGAATGCCACGAAGGCGATCATCAAAGAGATCAGGGATATCAACGCCCGCCAGGCGGCGATTCTCCGCTCTATGATGGAGCACAGCGATGAGTTCTTCACCATCAGGGAGCTCATGCAGATGTTCGATGTGGTCTACCAGACGGCCCGGACCGACCTGATCCACCTGGCGGATCTCGGCTTTCTCATCCAGGAGAAGCGGGGCCGGGAGTTCATATTCATCTTCAACGAGAAGTGCTCGCTGTGGAATGAGGCGGCCGATGGAGAAAACCGGCACAAGTCACAGAGCGTGCTGGAAGATTTTCGTACTGGTTCCGGCAACCGGAGGCCGGAGTAGGCGGTTCAGCCTCGATCCCCTCAGGGTCTCTCCTTTCCCTTCCCAAGGATATCCTCGACGGCGACCCCACGACCGGGGACTGGTGCGATCCGGCGTTCGGGTGCCGGCACGAAGAGATCGGCGGCGGGATTGCGGATGGCACGCCCTGCGATGACGGCAACGCCTGCACGGCCGAGGACCACTACGAGGAGGGTATCTGCGTGGGCATTCCCCTGGACTGCGACGACGGCAACCCCATGACCGAGGACTGGTGCGATCCGGCGTTCGGGTGCCGGCACGAGGATATCGGCGGCGGGATTGCGGACGGGACGCCCTGCGACGACGGCAATGCCTGCACAATCAACGACGTCTACGATGGCGGGGTCTGTTCGGGCGTGGCCCTGGACTGCGATGACGGCGATCCCCTGACCGACGACTGGTGCGATCCCGCGGTCGGCTGCCGGCATTCGTCCGCCGAGGGGGTCTGCCCCCGGGGCTGCGAGTGCCTCACCGAAGCGGAGGCCGACGCCAAATTCATGAACTTCGTGAAATGCCTGGAGGATCCCTGCGGGTATTTCGCCCCCCTCCGGGGCGAGCCGGTGCCAAAGTACTGCTACCGGAGCGCGGCATAGGCAGGCCTCCGCGATCCGCAGTGGATGGAGATCCGCCGGCGGGGCCCCCCGTCCCCGCCGATCCTTCCCGCTCCCGGGCGCTCAATCTTTGAACTCGACCAGGGCGATGATGTTGCCCTCGGAGTCTTTGAACCAGGCCGCCCGGTCGGGGCTCATGGCGGCGATCCCCTGCTTCGTCTTCAGGCCCGGCAGGTCGTACTCCTCGAAACTGATCCCCCGGTTGCGCAGCTGCTGCATCTCCGCCTCCAGGTCCTGGACCCTGAAGGCCGCCACCGTGTGGTCCGCCCTGGTGGGCCCGTGCTCGTACATGAAGAGGTAGGCACCCTGCCCCGCGGCAAAGAGCGTCCCCGATTCTTTCTCCCACTCCACCGAGAGGCCGAGTTTTGAGGTGTAGAAGTCCTTCGCCCGGTTCATGTCGGCGACCGGCAGGACGGGCCATACACTCTTGTCTGATAACATACCTTTGATTTCCCCCTTGATGTTGCATCCTCGCCCGGTATACGCAGCACTCCTCCGGACAGAACCTTCAGGGCTCTCCCCTCCCGATCCTGTCCGCCGCTTTCCCGGGAACGGCAGGATGCCATGCGACGCCGCAGGCCCGCCCCCGGCGGCCCTGAAACGCCTGCGGGTGCATACTGTGCCGGATGGTTAAATAGTTTCCCGGCGTTCGCCCGGTACCTCCGCTTCTTCGGCGCCGGCCCCTCCACCGCCCCGTTCCCCTGTACCGCCCTCAGGTGGAAAAGGCGGCCGGGGTGATCCCCACGGGCCCGAAATCGCCCCCGTACAGGGTGCACCGGATCTGCGAGAGGGGGCCATGCGGTATCGAGACCGCCGCTTCGGCCCACCCCGTCGCACCCTTGTCCTCGCCGTCCGGTTCACCGTTTCCCGGTCCGGGTCCCCGGTGGGGGCGGGCCGACGAAGGCGGCAATGCCGGGAGACGATCCGGTGAAAACTATTGCATTCGCAGTATATTACGACAAGCATTAAATATCATCTGCCCTATAATGACCTTTTTGCCGTCAAAACGGCGATTTAAACAGACCCTGGAGAAGTGATGCACATGAGAGGAGCTGCCACACAGGTAGAGAGATGGGATATCATGCGGGCGCATGATATTGCGGATTATGCGGTAAAAAATCCCCAGGGTGACGAACTGGGAAAAATCAAGGATGTCGTGATCGATATCCACCGGGGCTGCATTGCGTATGCCGTCCTCGCGTCCGGGGGATTCCTGGGGCTCGGCGAGAAACACCTGGCCATTCCCTGGGATGCGTTCAGCTACAACGCGGTCGACAATACGTTCATCCTCGACATTCCCAAGGAGCGCCTTGAAAACGCGCCCGGGTTCGACGAGAAGAACTGGCCGGCGACCGCCGACCGCGAGTGGATGACGGGGATGTACACCCACTTCGGCTACGAGCCCTACTGGGAGCGCGGTACCCGGCGGTGATGTGTTCCGGACGATCGGGAACCGAGCGGCTGTGGGCCTGCAAAAATATCCGGGCCCGCGGCCTTCTCTGTTCCGCAGGAGCAGTGTCTGCTATTCTCACGTCTTCAGCGCCTCCTCCCGGTGACGATGCATAACGGTAATATTTCTTAAATCCCCGCAATACAAAAATAGCCTCTTCATCGCTGGAATCATGCGGTTTTGATGCCCTGGCGGGATTTCACAACTATTAACACCATGACCCCTAAGCTCCTGCTATTTATCTGTGCGAGAGGTGGCGTGCGGGATGGGCATCAAGAGTACAGGAAGATGGTATGGTTGCGTGGTGGTGCTGGTCCTTTGCAGCATCGCCACCGCACCGGTAGCGGCGGCCGACTGGTACGTGAGCACCACCGGTGATGACGGCAACAACGGATCGTTTGCCAGCCCGTGGCGGACGATCACCTATGCGGTCGAGGAAAATGCGAGTGTCGCTGATGGCGATACGATCCACCTCGCGGCAGGGGCCTACGAGGAGTGGGGCATTACCCTCGGCAAAAACCTCACCCTCTCCGGTGAGGGGGCGGGATCCACGATTATTGACGGGCTGGGTACGTCCTGCACCAACGGCGGGGTGCTGCGTGCGCACGATGTCATCGTCTCTCTTGAGGGCCTGACGATCCAGCATGGATCCGCAACGCATCTCGGGGGCGGGGTGTACGCCTCAGAGAGCGACCTCACGATCGCCGACTGCTGTATCACCAACAATACCGCGGGGGCCCATGGCGGCGGGATATACCTGGATCAGGGCAGCCTCACGGTCACCGGGAGCGACATTTCCGGCAACACCGCCGAGAACGAGTGGAGCGGGGAGGCAATCGTCGCCGCCCTCGGCAGGGGTGGTATCGGCGTGTACGATGCCACCGTGGCGATCATCGGGACCACCATCGGTGGCAACCATGCACTGGAGGGTAACAGGCCCTGGTTGGGCGGGGGGATAAGCCAGCGGGGGGGCACGCTGACGATGACGGACAGTACCCTTTCCGGCAACACCGCGGGCCGCGGGGGCGGCATCCACCTGGCCGATGTGACCGCAGAGGTCACCGCGTGCACCATCGAGGAGAACAGGGTATCCTATACCTTTGATGATGTGTTCACCGGCGGCGGCGGGGGGATGTTCCTGCAGGGCGGCAGCCTTGCGCTGGTGGATTCCACCCTCCGGGGCAATTTTGCCATGTACTACGGCGGTGGGATCCATGCGGCCGATGGAACGGTGCTGATCTCCGATTGCGTCATCGCAGACAATTATGTCGATTACAGCCATGGCGGCGGCGTGTCCCAGGTGGAAGGCACCCTCGAGATCCTGGGGGGTACCATCGAGAACAACTATGCAGGCGGATACGGGGGCGGGGTGCGGTGCAAGTATGTGGATTCCTTCACCCTCTCGGGCACCTCTGTCGAACAGAACAGCGGCATGTACGGCGGCGGGGTGTATCAGGAACACGGTACTGCCGTGCTCACCGATACTCTCCTCTCGAACAACAGCGCAACCTACTCCGGCGGCGGGGTGTGCCAGGATGACGGGACGATGACCGTGTCCGGCAGCATCATCGATCGGAACACCGCAGGCTATTACGCTGGCGGGGTGTACCAGATGGCGGCGGGTGGCACCCTCGCCCTCACCGGCTCCACGATCACCGACAACACCGCCCAGTACGGCGGGTGGGGCGTGCATTCTCGCGGCACCGTGACGATCGCCAACTGCATCCTGCGCAATACCTACAATTTCCACCGTGAGGAGGGGACCGCCACCCTCAATTCCTCCGTCATAGCATCGACCAACATCGTCGGCGGCCCCTTCACCGGCGGCAACTACTGGGGCAGCCCCGCCGGGGACGGGTTCTCGGACACCTGCGTCGATGCGGACGGCGACGGGTTCGGGGACGCGCCCTATACGGTGACCGGCGCCACCGATGCCTATCCGCTCACCTCGCCGGTCGCTGCCTTCACTGCCGAGCCGACCTCGGGCACCGCCCCGCTGACGGTGCGGTTCTCGAACACCGCCGTCGGCACCCCCACCTCGCTCACCTGGGACTTCGGCGACGGGGAGACGGACACCACCAGTTTCTCCTCAGTGGATCACACGTTCGCGTCCGCCGGCACCTATACGGTCTCCCTCAACATCACCGACGGCTCGGGCTACAGCAGAACCGCAACAACCATCACCGTGAGTGAGGCCCCGGGCCCCGCCCCCACCCGCACCCCGGGCGGCGGGGGGCCGAGCGATACGGCCGTGGCGGCGGCCACCGATCTCTCCCCGGGCGATAACGTCACCCTCACCCTCGATCCCTCAAAAAGCGCCTTTTACGCGATCGTGGTGGGGGCGAACGAGGAGATCGACGCCCTCCTCGTCACCGCCCGGGATTACGGGCTGCCGGGGAGCACGCTTCCCCCGCCCAACGGGACGGTCTTCCAGGTCATCGAGGTGACGCTTTACAAGACGACCGACGCTGCAATCGCCGAAGCGGAAATCCTGTTCACGGTGCCGCTGGCGTGGTTTGAGGAGGAGGGTCTCGATCCGGCCGCCATCGTCCTCTACCGCCGGCACGACAGTGCATGGGAAGCGCTCCCCACCACGTTCGTGAACGAAGAGGGCGGCAAGGCATACTTCACGGCAACGAGCCCGGGGTTCTCGTGGTTCGCCATCGTCGCGGTGGAGCACCCCGCCGCGAGTGAGGACGCGACCACGATTCCCACCGAAGAGCCGAGCGTGGAGGAGACGGTAGGGGTAGAACCCACCGAACCCGTTTCGACCGCAATCCCCACCCCCGCTCCCACACAGGCGCCGCTCCTGTGGGCGCCCCTGCTCGCGATGGTCGGGGTGTTCCTGCTACGCAGGCTTCGCTGACCGGCGAACCTCGAGGGCGCTCCCGTTCCCCATTCTTTTAAGAAATCCCCGGACAACACTCACTCCATGCAATTCTCCCGCGAAGTCCTGGACGCCTTCCCCGGCATCAGCGTCGCGGAAGGGGTGGTCCGGTCCGTCCATGTCGCTGATACCCACCCCGGCCTCGAGGCCCTGCGCGAGGCCGTCACCCGGGAGCTTCTCTCGCGGTATACGCTGGAACAGGTCCGAAACGACCCGGTCTTCCGGGCCTATCGTGATTTCTTCTGGAGCACCGGCGTCGACCCGACAAAGACCCGGCCGGCCTCCGAGGCCCTGGTGCGCAGGATCCTCGCCGGCAAACCGCTCCCCCGGATCAATCCGGCGGTGGACGCCTACAACCTGGCGTCGGCAGCGAGCGGTGTTCCCCTCGCGGCGTTCGATGCGGACCGCCTGCACGGGGATCTCTCGCTCCGGTTCGCCCGCGAAGGGGAGGCGTTCCTCGGGATCGGGATGCAGGCGCCGATCCTTCTTGGAGACAACCAGGTCGTCGTGACCGATGCGGCGGCGATCGTTGCCGTCTACCCCTACCGCGATGCGGATGCCACGAAGGTCACCGCCGGCACGACGACCATCCATATCGTCGCCTGCGGGGTGCCGACGATCGAGCGGGAGCGGGTGGCCGGGGCCTACCGGACATGCGCCCGGTACCTGGAGGAGTTTACGGGAGGGACTGCCTCCGCACCGCAGGTCTTCCCGTAACGAAATGCACACCCGGAGGAGTGCTACCGGGGTGATGACGATTAGGGGCGATGATGGAGCAGGGGTATGGCGGGCCGCCTCCCCCTCCGGCCCCGGGGCAAGTTTTATGTATTTGTATGAAAACTGGTGCGCTATGGCATCGTTTGTTGCTGTTGTACTCTCGTTTGTCATTGCGCTGATCATTTCGGCGATCGTCATCTACGTCATCGTAAAACTGTTCGGCGAAGAGGAAGGGTTCACCACGGCGGTGCTCGCCGCCCTCGCCGGCACGATCATCTATGCGATCGTCTACTACTTCCTGGGGGGATTGCTCGCGGCACTCATCGCCGGTATCGTGTGGCTGCTGGCATTGCAGAGACTGTACACCATCGGCTGGATCAAATCCCTGATCATTGCCGTCGTGATCTGGATCGTCACCTCCATCGTCGGCTGGTTCCTCCCCACGCTGGGCGGCCCGGTGTGACCCCAATTTTTCCCCTTGTATCCTTCCAATCCTCTCCGCCTACTCACGGACACGGCGGGATGCATCCGGCGCTGGTTCCCTTCCCCAGACGGCCCTGAAACGCCCGCGGGCCGATACTGCCCCGATACATGGTTTCCCAGCGGGAGGTCCGTGAGGATGTGCAGGTGCTGCGGCATGTTCGTGCAGTGTCCGGGCAAGAGCGACTGATCTCCCGCCAGATGCAGAGCAATCTGAATCAATCCACCGCCCCCATCTCGATCAGGAGGAAGTCCCTGTGGCCGTCCAGGTTCCCGGCGAAGAGAAGAGCAGGTTCGTTGCCGCACTCGAAGGAGTGATCCCGCAGCTCCGGGGCCGGTTCGGCGTGGCGAAGATCGGCATCTTCGGGTCCACCGCCCGGGGAGAGGAGCGGACGGACGGCGACGTAGACGTGCTGGTCGAGTTCGCACCCGGCCAGGCAACGTTCCAAAACTTCATGGACCTCGCATACTTTCTCGAGGATCTCTTCGGGGCCGCGAGGGACCTGGTCACGGAACAGGGGCTGAGCCGCTATCTCCGCCCGCGGGTCGAGGAGGAGGTCGTCTGGTGTGAGGCGTGACAACCCGAAAAAACAGAACACAACGAGTAAAAAGCGAATTTATTGAATTGCTGATATATTTGTGAGCTGGTTTCTGTTCCAGCACTATTCCGACAGAATGTACTCATACCTCATAAGAGGTCTTCAATCTCATCCCGCTCAATGCCGGCCTGCTTCAGGATCTCTCTGAGTGTGCCGATGGGAAGATCGCGCCCGTGGACCGGAACGACAACTCGCCGATGGAATTCCGGATGGTAGAAGAGATGATGACTTCCTTTCACCCGACTCAGCACAAACCCCTTTTTCTCCAGAATTTTGATGACTTTCTGGGCATCCAGTGCGGGGAGTTTAGGCATGGGCTTCGACGGTGAGCGTGTATTCCAGCAGCCCTTCTTCGGTGGGAATCTCTTCCCCCCTCTCACGGAGGTCCTCGATATAGAGCTCAATCGCCTCTTTCGCCATCGAGATTGCTTCATCGACGGTCTCCCCGTAGGTGACACAGCCCGGGAGGGAGGGCACGGTCACCGTGTATCCCCCTTCGGGCTCCTTTCGCAGCAGAATGCGGTAATTCAGGCTTGACATGTTCTCTCCTCCCATCTATCGGCAAGTGATCTCTGAGATGTACCTACGTGTGGTATGGCAATTCAATTTTATTAAATTACCATCTCCCCTGGAAACGCCAAGTCACCTCACTTCTTCAGCGCCGATCCCCGCACGGTAACCGATCCCCCGTGCAGGTTGATCCAGGGCCCCTCCACCGTCCCGATGTGCCGGCCGCAGGGGCAGGAGACCTCGGGGCCCTCCCGCACCGAGTGGTCGGACGAGATCCGGGCCAGCCAGCAGTGCAGCAGCTTCCCCTTCCCGATCTTCTGGTAGCGGAAGAGCTTCTGGCCGCAGGCGGCGCAGTGGATGGTGATCATAGGTTGAAGGGATATTGGATCTCTGAGCGCTTCAATGGTTCCCGGGCGAGGGGCAATCACGGATCAGAAAGCATTTGTGCTCTCATTTCCGACCCCCCTGTAATGCATCCGAGAATTCTCACCCTCTTCGCACTCTTCGCGGTGCTCATGATCTTCTCGTGCGGATGCGTCGAGATCGGTTCGACCACCCGCTCCGCTGGAAACGTCCTCGCCGACGTCGAGATCGTGGAGCACACCTACCTGTGGGGCGATGACGGCCCGTTCACGAAGCTCTATGATATCAGGGTGCGGTCCTTCGGCGTTGACGTGCTGAACCTCAAGGGCGTCACCCGGCAGGAGATGGAGGCGATACAGGCAAAATATGGATAGAAAAGGGAATGTTCCGGGGGGGGTTCCTTCGATCCCGTCTTCCACGGTCCCCCTCCCCCTTACCCTGACGTTTTGAGTTCCTGCAGCCTCGTCTTGACCTCCTCCACGTGCCCCTTCACGGTGACTTTGGGCCAGACCTCGCGGACGATGCCGTCGGGATCGATGAGGTAGGTGGAGCGAACCGTTCCATAGGACTCCTTTCCGTAGAGTTTTTTCAGCTGCCACACCCCGTAGGCTTCCAGGACCTCACGGGCCGGATCGGCGAGGAGGAGGACCTTCAGGCCGTGGCGTTCGATGAATTTCGCATGGCTTGTGGGCGAATCTTTGCTCCCCCCGAGAATCGTCGCATCGAGGTCGCCGAATGCATCGATCGCTTCGGAAAACCCCTTCGCCTCGAGGGTACACCCCGGGGTGTTGTCCCGCGGGTAGAAGTACAGGACCACCCACCTCCCCCTGAACTCGTGCAGGCACCGCTCCGCACCCGCCGCATCCGGCAGGCAGAAGTCCGGGGCCGCTGTGCCGGGCCTCAGCATCTCCATCGACTCTTCACCGATCGCAGATGCTCCCCCTGAGCATTTAAATGAATGGGAGCGCCACGCCGGTCGGCCTGTTGAAATCCCCCTGTCTTTTCGGGCGTACCCTGCAGAGCAGCCGTTCTCTTTGCCGGCCCGCCCTTCTCACCGCGGCACCGGTTCGCTGGTCTTCCGTGCCTGCTCGGCGAAATTCCCTGAAAATCTGCTTCGCAGGGAAACGGTGCAGACGTGCAAGACACCTGGTTGAGAAAGTATGCCGTGAGAGAGGTGATTCGATTCCGAGAAAGGGACAGGTTCGGGGTGAAGAGGCGCAGTGCAAGGTGACCCGGGGCGTGGTGGTCTGGTCGGAAGAGGACTTTCCCGGGTCCTGGTGAGCGCCCGGGTGACGGCACCCACGGCCCACTGGCCGGGGATCAGGAGCTTGTTTGGTCGCATCCCCCGCATCCGCCGGGTTGAGGCCGGGATGGAACTCCGCTGGTGCGTGAGGAACCCGGGGGGCCTCCGGTTATCACAGGATATATGGAGATGAACGATGAATATTATATGAATATGGAGCATTCAATGAAATTCAAAGGCAGTAAAACAGAACAATGTCTCCTCGCCGCATTTGCCGGCGAAGCACAGGCCCGCAACCGGTACACGTTCTTTGCAAGCGTTGCCAAGAAGGAGGGCTACGAGCAGATATCGGCAATCTTCCAGAAGACTGCCGACGAGGAGAAAGAGCACGGCAAGCTCTTCTTCAAGCAGCTCAAAGGGGGCACTGCCGAGGTCGTGGCGGCCTATCCGGCCGGCACGATCGGCACGACCCGGGAGAACCTGCTGGCCGCTGCCGATGGCGAGAAGCACGAGTGGGACACGCTCTATCCCGACTTTGCGAAGGTAGCAGAAGAAGAGGGATTTTCAGAGATCGCACAGCTCTTCCGGGATGTTGCAACGGTCGAAGCGCATCACGAGCAGCGCTACCGCAAGCTGCTGGCCGGCATCGTGCAGGGCACCGTCTTTTCCCGCGACAGCCCGGCACTCTGGTATTGCCGGAACTGCGGGCATGTCCATGAGGACCGGGAGGCCCCGGAGAAATGTCCGGTCTGCGACCATCCGCAGGCCCATTTCGAGATCTTCTGCGAGAATTATTGAGCCCCCCATCTGTTTTTCCCCCTGTTCTGTCCCGGCCGCGCCATCCGCGGCTGGCACCGGGACATCCCGCACCGCTCCCCGGGAGCCTTCTCTCCGACGCGCGCGTCCCCGGTTCCCTCCAACGACCTCCCGTGCGGACCGGTGACGAAGGGCAGGATGGTCCTGGTGAAGGGGGGACGCCGAAAAATTCCGAAAATACGATCGAATCACCCGCATTCCAGCGCGGAAAAGAGGGGGAAATCGCCCCACTCTTCCTAGAGCCGGACGATATGGTCCAGCACCATATCCTCCATGACGAGCAGGCCCGGGACCACCACGTATCCCAGAAGGCCGGCCCCGACAGAGATCCCGACGATGAGGATCTCGTTGTCCATCACCTCACCTCACACAAGAAGAGGGGGAGTGCCCCCTCAGGCCAGGGCCGGGACGGTGTCCGCCCAGGTCTCCACCGTGGTGCGGATGGCATCGTCCTCGTAGGAGGTGATCCGCACGGCGTCGCGCCCGAACGTGACGTAGTAGATCTCGCCGTTGGGGTCGTGGCACTTCAGCTGGCAGGAATAGCTCTCCCGGTCGAAGGCCCGGACCGGATCGCCGCCCATGGCGGTGGCGAGATCCTCGTCGGCCAGAAGATCGGCGGCCGCGGCCGTGAAGGCCGCCACGCTGGGCGCCCGGGCCGAGATGGACCCGACCGTTTTGGCCTCGAAGTCCTCGTAGTTGATCCTCGCGGTATAGTTTTCCCTGTTCTTTACCACGCCGTCGTAGTTCACGCCGCCCTGCATGTAGCCGACACACCCGAAGGGGTTGGTGTCGAGCACATCCTGGATGACGCCCGCAAAGGTGGCGACATCCGCAATCGGGGCGGAGAGTTCACGGACAGCGGTCTTGGTGTTGCTGGTCTCGATGAAATCAGCCATTGTTTCTGTCTCCCGCCTACCGTTTCCCCGGGTAATAGGGTAGACATCATATTCTGGGGTTTTTTCGTATTTCAGCGTGACTGTATCGGATACAGTCAGAATTATCACCTCTGCGGGCTCCACCAGTTACAGGAGTGATTGCACGCATGGGAGAGGAAAAGTCCACCCGCGAGCTGATCTGCGAGACCAGCCGGGATGTCAAGTGGATCGTCCGCACCCTCGAGCGGATGGAGGATCGGCACGCCGACTTCGAGGGCCGGCTGCGGGGGCTGGAGGGCTGGAAGCAGGGAAAAGTCGGCGAGGAGCGGAGGGCCCGGCAGATCGGTGCCGGTGCCGGGGGGATCATGGGCGGCGTGGTGGCGGTGCTCTCCCGGGTGCTGTTCGGGTGGTAGGACAATGCACCACCGTTGTTCGGCACACCTGCGTGACCGCTGTGCGGGACGGGTATGCCGGCAAGAGCTTCCCCTTCCCTTCGTGACGATACGGCCGATGCGTGGGCGATCGGTCAAAAACCATCACTATCGGCCCGAAACGATCCTATTCCCGGTTCTCTTCACTGGCCTCGCTCCAGCCCACCTTTCGTGCTCGATCACTCGCGCTCGTGGGGCACGCCATCGATCGAATACTTTCAGATCGCACGTGCGCTCCACCTTTATCCCCACCACCCCCGAGTAGCTGTGCATGAAGAAGCGGTTGCTGATGTCAGACCAGACCCTCTTCCAGGATGAAGGGGTCTTTGATTTCAACCATGTGCCAGAACAGTTCGCTTTCCGTGACGCCCAGCTGAAAGACCTCGCCTTTGCGGTCAGGCCGGGGCTCCGGGGGAGCCGGCCGGTCAATGCCGTGCTCAGGGGCGTGCCGGGGACGGGCAAGACCACCAGCGTGCACCGGATCTTCGCCGAGATCGAGGAAACGACACGGCGCCTGATCCCGGTGTACATCAACTGCCAGCACGACAAAACGCACTTTGCGGTCTTTTCCAAGATCTACAAAAATATCATCGGCCATCTGCCGCCGCTGACGGGGATTGCCCGCACCCGGGTGGCCAACACGATCGGGAAGAAACTGGATGAGCTGAACGCCGTGCTGCTGGTGTGCCTGGACGATGCGAACTACATGATCCATGACAGGACGCTCAACAAGGTGCTCTACACCCTGCTCCGGATGCACGAGGAGTACCCCGGCACCAGGGTGGGAGTATTTACCATCATGAGCAGCGTGGATGTAGACCTCACCGGAATGCTCGATGCTCCGGTGCAATCGGTCTTCCGCCCGCAGGAGATCTACTTCCCGCCCTACGACGAGGAGGAGATCCGGGCAATCCTGCGGGAGCGGGCGAAGGGGGGCTTCTACCCCGGGGGGCTCTCGGTGGAGATGCTGGATTTCATCGTGGACAGGACGATGGAGTCCGGGGATCTCAGGGTGGGCCTCGACCTGCTGCGGCGGTCGGCACTCGGTGCGGAACGCGATGCCCGGCAGGAGATCACCCGGGAGGATGTCTGTGCGGCCTTCGAGGTGGCGAAGAACCTGCCCCTCGCCGTGACGGTGCGGGCGCTCTCGGAGAAAGAACGGGACCTGCTGCGGTGCATCGCCGAGCGGAACCGGGACGGGGCCGGGGTGCTGCAGTCGGGGGAGCTGTACGAGGCGGCCCGGGGCAGGGAGAAGATGAGTTACACGGCCTTTTTCCAGCGGGTGAAGAAGCTTGACGAGATGCGGCTGATCAACCTGCATGCGCCGAAACAACGGGGCCGGACGAGGGAGATTGTGTTGCGCTATGATGCGGAAAAGGTGGTGGAGGTGTGTGGATAGAAAAATTATGTGGATTTGTTTGCTGATTTTCGGATCACTTTAGAAGTGAGTTCGCTTTTTTCCTTGTCGGCTGGACAATAATTCTCCATCCCGCCTTCACTATATACCTTTTCAAGAATTCCATTCAAAGCTTCGGCGAGTTTCTGGGCAGCAGCGTGTGACATGAACACCCTTGTTCCATCCACGTGCATTTTTCCATCTTCTCGTTTGATTCCTGGCATTTCAAGGAAATCGATATATACATCTCTGTGCGTCACCTGGATATATGCTAGATTTGAATACGTACTGTAAGAGATGTCCGGCATTATATCTTCAGGTTTATATTTATACAAATCCCGCAAATCAATTACCATTGATTCGCTATCCGAATCTTCTGTTTTTTTTACCATATTACGCACTCGCTGCACTCATTTTGAACATTTCTCTGTCTGATGTTGAGGCATGAATCTTATAATAGCTCATAGTAGCCATCGCCTGCGGCTCATCCCGTTCTCTCAGGACCTCGTTGTAATATTCTCTGACTGCCAAATCCATGCAGTCCGACCCTTCACGGTCATCAAGCATGGCATACGCCAAGAAACTCAATGCTATGAATTTCTTGGATTCAACCTTGACATGGTAGATAGGGGCTTGGACATCGCCAACGTTTTCGATGAGTTCAAGTTTAGTTAATGTTTTTAAGGCTGTATAGATGGATCTCTGTGATTTGCCAGTAATTTCTTCAAGATATTTCGGACGGTAATCCATGGTAGGATCGGCGACTAATTCCTCAACCACGCTTGCGATCACCGTATTGCCAAACAACCCTCCATAGGGGCGATTGAGGTACATCTCCTCTTCTTCAGTGATCATTGGTAGGTTTTCAGTTCGCATACGTCACTTCCAGTACACAATGGTATGGTGGGGCAGTCTGATAAATTTTTCTTAGGACATGTAAAATTTTACAGCCTCTTCCAGTGTCGATGATGGGGGACTTCCAGATCATAATAACTCATCCATTGGTCTGCCCAAACTTTTTTTTCCAGTTTTATGACTTTTCCGCCCCCGGGCCTCCTTCCCAGTCGTACGTAGTCCTCTCCAACTCTATTGATGAACTCCTTGGCGGTAAACCCATTTTCCTTGCATTTTACTTCACAATGTGACACATCACGCATTCCGCTGCGTTTTTTTAGCCAACCAAGGAAAGCAGCCCCCTCGAATCCTGGATCGGGGCCATCGGGAAAAGGTGTGGGCGAAAATGTCATTATTGAAATCCTCAATTCATCATATTGTAGCTGTCAGATAGATCTAAACAAACATTCATCTTAAAGCACATACTTTCACCCATCCTTGAGTAGGCGATCCCTGCAGCGGATCTCAAACGAAGGGGAGATCGATCATCGAACTCCCTCGCTCGCGTTCCATTCCCGCACCAGGCGGGCATAGCAGGCCTCGCAGATGCAGGTCTGCAGATCCTTCGCCTGGAACACCGCCTTCCCCTCATCGCAGATCCGGCAGCGGCCCAGCCCGGTGTCCACCCGGGCAAAGTCCCGGTGATCGAGCACGCCGGGCAGGGGCAGGACCTTCCCCTTTTTCGTCTGCAGATTTGCACCCGTTTGCACACCTTTGCACCCAAATTTGCACCCGGATACTCTGCTCTCGGGCGTTTGATTTGCAAAAAAGGGTGCTGGCGCTCGAATTTCGATGACGTTTGCACCCGGCCCGGATTCACGGCCACCCGCACACTCACCACCCGCATGATCGGGTGCGTTCTGTGTTCCCTGACATGGGTGCAAAAGTACCATGTTATCTGTACATTTTTCTTCATACTTTTCTTGATTGCACGAATCATCAGCAGAAACAGCGTCTCCATCGTTTGCACTTTTTGCATGTTTCGGGTGCAAAGCGGGTGCAAAGGTGCAACCATCGGGGCCGGGATCGTCCCGGTCCCCGGCGTCCTCATCACCCCCTTCCTCCAGCCAGACCTCCGCTTTCGCCGACCACTGGCGGTACTGCTCGTAATCGAACGAGAAGTACTGCTCCCGGCGCTCCAGCTCGAGGCCGTACACCTCCTCGGCCACCGTCGCATCGATGAGGCTCACCGCCGGGCACTTGTCCAGGATGCCGGTGTAGGTCGCCTTGCTATTCGTATAGCCGTGCAGCAGCCGGTAGGTCTGGTGATACGAGAGCCCGAGGGTGTCCTGCAACTGCTTGACCGTGAACACCTCGAGGCCCATCTTCGCGATGGTCCCCAGGGCCGCCGCCTCGTTGCGGGTCTGTTTGGTCTCCTGCCCTCCGGCATCCCCGTTGATGGCGACGAAGAGCCGCCGGGCGTACGCGAAGTCCTGCCGGGTAGCGATGAGGCTCCCGTGCTCGTCCCGTTCCCGCTGGCAGAAGTGCAGCAGGGCGTGGCACTTGATCAAATCGAACAGCATCCCCGGGTTGCGGCGGTTCGCCGAGTTGGAGAAGTGGATGCGGGTCGAGAACGGGATGCGGACGTGGAGCCGCTGCTCCTTGAGCAGCTCCCACATCGCCCGGCAGACCAGCACGTCCGGGTCGTTGTCCTCCTCGGCCGTTGCCCGGGCCTCCACCGTCTTCATGTGCTCGAGCACCGCCCGGTCCTGCTCCCGCGAGTCGTCGATCCAGACGGTGAGCATCCGGTTCATCACCTGGTCGTC
>DSDF01000068.1 GCA_011048835.1 Methanoculleus sp.
CCTCGCCAGCTATCCCGAGCAGAGGGGGAGCGCACTTCTCCGCTCGTACGGGTATGGAATTCTGGAGGAATTCTAACTCTTTTTCGCTTGCTACGCCAGGAACCGTTCACTGCCACGGAAAAAAGGTACGAGAGGAATACCCCGTCCAACCTCTCGAAGAGCCGTTCACTGAGTGTGGGTGGATACTGAAGGTTTCAGGTGTGGTTTCTTTCCATGTGCCTGCGATTAAATGAGAAGGACCTGCATCGGATGTGTGTGCTCCAGCATGCATTCATTGTCTGGCACCCACCCACACCGTGTACTTATTAATTAATTGTATTTAGTTGTTACTTATTGCTATATTCAAGCTCTCTTGTGTGATTCAACGGCGAGGCCTGCTGTCTGCACGGGAACCGGTCGCAGGTTCACGAGGCGAACGCGCAGCACGCCTGCAGGGGACGGCCGATGGTATCGTCTGCACCGGCACCGCCGCCATCCTGCTCCCGTGAAGTAACAGGGATACTCCTGATTTTTCCACGGAATCATACAAAAAAGGAAAATATTATTATCAGCCAGAAAAACCCATTGTCAATGAATCTTCCAGCATGCGGCATTGTCATCCTCTGCACGCTTCTTCTGGCCGCACCCGCCCTTGCCGGAGAAGCTCCCGTCACGAGGACGATCGCAGATATCGACGGCGACGGCGAATCGCTGCTCATGGTGGTGCTTTCCATCGACGGCATGGAGATCGGGGGCATCATCGAGACGCTCCCCGGCGGATCCACCTTCGAAGGAACGGACCACCCTCCGGCGCAGGTCGCGGTCAGCGACGGCAGGGCGATGTTCTCGGTCATCGGCGAGGGCGAGATCCGCTACACCATCACGATGCCTTCCGCTGCCGGTACGGGCATCTCGGGCACCTGGGAGGATTTCCTGAACGAAACGAACGGGATGGTCACCGGAGACGGGGCAACTGCAGCAGAAGAGCAGGCCTCCCCCGCTCCTCCCCCGGCCAGTTCCGCACCCGGCGCGCTGGTCGCGGTCGCCGTGGTCGGCCTCCTTCTCCTCTGCCTGCATGCGGGAGGTGGGCGGCGATGAAGCGCAGGATCCTCCTGGCCCTCGTTCTCGCCGCCGTCCTCGCCGCTCCCGCCCTCGCCGGGCCCGACGCCGCCGCCATCCCCGGCGACGCCGACGGCGATATGCACCTGACCCGCGCCGAGCTCGCCGGGGCGATCCTCGGCTACCTCCGGGACGGCGGGTCAGCCGGTGCCGCCACCGGCAGGCAGGACGTGCAGGACGCCGCCTGCGTCTATTCCTGCTGGGGCGGCACGCCCCTCGAGGTCACCGACTCGGCGGGCAGGGAGACCGTCATGGTCCGGCCCCTGCGCAGGGTGGTGGTCTTCAACGGCGAGACCCTGGAAACGCTCCGGTCCCTGGACTTCGAGACGGAGAGAATCGTGGGGATCGACAAATATTCGATGGAAAAATCCGCATTCTTCCCCGAATTCCAGGATGCGGAGAATGTGGGGTCCATATGGTCGCCCGACCTCGAACGGGTCGTCAGCCTGAGGCCCGATGCGGTCTTCCTCTATGCTACCATCAGCACCGGCGCATGTGACGAGATCCAGGCCAAACTGCAGTCCAGCGACCCGTCGATCAGGATCTTCCGCTTCGATTGCTACAAACCCGCATCCTACATGGACGAGGTGGAGACGGTCGGCGCCATCACCGGACGGGAGGAGGAAGCGGCCCGGTTTGCCGCCTTCTACACCGGGATCATGGACCGGATCGCCGGCGAGGTTGCCGCGCTCTCCGAAGGGGACCGGGTGCCGGTCTACTTCGAGTACTATGACGAGTACAAGACCGTCGCAACAGGGTCGGGCTACGATGAAAAGATCCGCCTCGCCGGCGGCAGGAACCTCTTTGCCGACGAACCCGCGGAATACCCCAATATCGAACCGGAAGCGGTCATTGCGGCGAACCCGTCCGTGGTGATCAAACTGGTGGGAAAGAAGCTCGAGTTCGGGGGTTATCGCGGCGGCGATGCGGCGCCGTTTGCCGCACTGCAGCACCAGATCATGGCGCGGCCCGGGTGGTGGAGCCTTGATGCGGTGCAGCAGCAGCGGGTGTACCTCATCCACTCCGACCTGCTCGGCGGCGCCCAGCATTTCATCGGCACCGCCTACCTCGCCGAATGGTTCTCCCCGGAGCGCTTCGCCGGCCTCGACCCCGGCACCCTCCACCGGCAGTACCTGCGCGAGTTCCAGCACCTCGCCTTCGATCCCCTGACCGACGGCATCTTCGTGTATCCATGACGCCCGGGCACGCGACCGCCGCAGCAGGAGAGGGGCTCAGGCAGGAGTACGCCAGGCTCCGGCAGAAAAAGGTGCGGTTCATCGCCGCCCTCCTCCTCATCCTCGTGGTGCTGGCGGGCGTCAGCGTCACCATCGGCTCCGCGAACCTCTCTATGGCGGAATCCTACGCCGCCATCATCGCCGGCATCTTCCCCGGGGCGGTGGACGTGCCGGAGATCGCACAGGTGATCGTCTGGGACTACCGCCTCCACCGGGTCATGTTCGCCATGGTCGCCGGGTTCGGGCTGGCCATCTCCGGATCGGTGATGCAGGGCATCCTGAGAAATCCCCTCGCAAGCCCGTTCACGCTCGGCATCTCCTCCGCCGCCACCACCGGCGCCGCCCTGGCCATCGTGGCAGGGGCGGGAGTTGCCGGGGGGGAGTACCTGATCGTGGCAAACGCCTTCCTCTTCTCCCTGATCGCCACCTTTGCCATCTACGCCATGGCCCGCTACCGGGGGATGGGTGCCGAGAGCATGATCCTCGCCGGGATCGCGCTGATGTACCTCTTCTCCGCCATCACCGCCCTGCTCCAGTACTTCAGCAGCGCCGAGCAGCTCCAGGAGGTGGTCTTCTGGGTGTTCGGCTCGGTGGACAAATCCTCGTGGCTGAAACTGGGGGTGAGCGGGAGTGTCCTCCTCGTATTCGTCCCCTACCTCCTCGTCCGCGCCTGGGACCTCAACGCCCTGGCGGAGGGGGACGAGGTGGCAGGGAGCCTCGGGGTGCCGGTCGACCGCTCCATGGCGATCTTCATGTTCATCGCCTCGCTCATCACCGCCGGCATCATCTGTTTCACCGGGACCATCGGGTTCATCGGCCTCGTGGCGCCGCATATCACGAGGATGGCGATCGGGGGAGACCACCGGGCGCTCCTGCCGGCGTCGGGGCTGGTGGGGGCGGCGCTCCTGCTGGGAGCCGACTGTGCCGCCCGCACCCTGATCCAGGGGGCTACGATCATCCCGGTGGGCATCGTCACCATATTCCTGGGCGTCCCCTTCTTCCTCTACCTCTTCATGCGCCGGAGGGGGTCGGGATGGTGAACCTCACCGTTGAAGACCTCTGCTTCTCCTACGGGACACGGCGTGTGCTCGACGGCATCTCCTTCGCAAGTGAGCCGGGAACGGTGACCGGGATCGTGGGCTCGAACGGCTGCGGCAAAACGACGCTGCTCCGCTGTATCGACCGCCTGCTCGTGCCGTCGAGCGGACGGGTGTGCATCGGGGACCGCGACATGGCCTCCCTGAGCAGGCGGGAGATCGCCAAAGCGATCGCCTACGTCCCCCAGACAGCCGCCACCCGCAGCGCCCTGACCGTGTACGAGATCCTCCTGCTGGGACGGCGGCCCTACCTGAACTGGTCGGTCACCGCCGCCGATGAAGAGGAGGTGGCCCGGGCAATGGCGTGCTTCGGCGTCGGCGAGTTTGCGTTCCGGCACCTCCACGAGCTCTCGGGGGGCGAGCGGCAGCGGGTGATGATCGCCCGGGCGATCGCCCAGGACACCGGCATCATCCTGCTCGACGAGCCCACCAGCAACCTGGACCTCCACCACCAGATGGGGGTGCTAGAGGTGCTCGCATCGGTGGCGAACGAGGACAACATCTCGATTTTGATGGCCATCCACGACCTGAACCTCGCCGCCCGCTACTGCGACGAGATCATCGTGCTCAAAGACGGCACGGCCTTCGGCACGGGAAGCCCTGCCGCGCTCTTCACCCCCGAGATGGTGCGGGAGATCTACGGCATCCATGCCGTGGTGAAGCATGACCTCGGGGCGCCCTACGTCGTCCCGCTCAGGGTGGTCGGCCCGGACGACGGCGGTGAGACCCCCGCGGGCCCATAATGAGGGATGCCGCCGGCCCGCAGGTACGCGAAACGCCGACGGTCGAAAAAAACTGCATCGTCAAGTCCTCCCGGGCCATCACCAGATGTGGAAAACGAGAGATGATCCCGGCCTTCAGCCGGGGAAGCGCTTCAGACCTCGTAGGCCACGAGCGAGAGCCCGAGATCGCCCTCCAGGTCCTTGATCCTCTGCAGGTCGGCATCGTTCAGTTTCGCGTAGGTCGGCTTTGCATAGGCGAGGAGGGTGACGCCCATTTCCTTTTCACAGTTCTTCACCTTCTCCACCTGCTCAGGGGTAAGGCTTGCGTATCCCATACAGATCATGGTAGCACCAGCCCCATTCTCTCTGCAGCAGTATATAATAATTCCCGCAATCATCGGCCATCAGGGATCGATCCCATTGCGGGCGACGCGCTGGCGGGCGATGGCGTATGGCACCTCCGCACATGACCCCGTGAGAAACTCGTGGGTACAAGATCGCCGGATCGAGGGGCCGCCACCAGCCCGGCGTAGCGGGGCGTGCAGAGGAGAGTTGCATGATGCGGTCCTGCACAATGCGCCCTGTATTTATCACCGGGCCGCAGCACCGCCCGCTCAGGACGTGACAGTTTTCCGGTATCAGCTGCACCCCATGAAGGATGAATTCCAGCAGGTTTTTGATTGCCTGCACCATAGATATTACCTTAACACAATTGGGATGGAATTGATAGGTATGAACACACCATTCATTTGCCTGCTCTGCATCGTCATGCTCATGGCCCCGGCAGCATGCGCCGTGACCATCACCGATGATGACGGCGTCGCGGTGGCGATCGCCGAACCGCCGCAGCGCATCATCTCGCTCGCACCCTCGAACACGGAGATCCTCTACGCGCTGGGGCTCGAAGACCGCGTGGTAGGGGTCACCGACTACTGCAACTACCCGCCAAACGTCGCGGACAAAGCAACCGTTGGCGGCTACAGCACCGTGAATGTGGAGAAAGTCGTCGCCCTGCACCCCGACCTCGTGGTGGCCGCCGACGGCAACACCGGGGCGGTCATCGACCGCCTCAGGGGCCTGGGGCTGTGCGTCATCTTCCTCAACCCTCCCGACATCGACGGGATCCTCCGCGACATCGAGCTCGTGGGCCGGGCGACCGGCACCGAGGCGGAAGCGGACGCAATCGTGACGGATATGCGGGCGCGGATGGACGCGGTGCAGGAACGCCACGCAGCGATCTCGTATGCCCCCTCCGTCGCCCACGTCGTCTGGCACGAGCCCATCTACGTGAGCGGCGCAAAAACGTTCCAGCATGAGCAGATCCGGCTTGCCGGCGGAAGAAACGCGTTCGGGCATATCGAGGAGTGGGGCACGGTCACCCTCGAGCAGTTCATCACCGCGAACCCGGAGATCATCATCGTGAACTCGGGATCGGGTATGGGCGATGGCGGCGAGAACGCCATCTACGACTTCTTCATGCAGGAAGCGCGGCTTAAAAACCTCGATGCGGTGAAAAACGGACGGGTCTATATTATCGATTCTGACATCATCGACCGCGGCGGGCCCCGGATCATCGATTCCCTCGAGCTCGTCGCCCGGGACATCCATCCCGAACTCTATGACGAGGACGCCCCGGCACCCGCCGGCGCACCCGCATCCCCCGGCTTCGGATTGCTCGGGGCTATCTCGGCGCTCGGAGCGGTTGCCACTATCATCCTCCGAAAAAGAAACCTCTGATAATCCTGCAATCCACCCTGTCCTTTTTTCCGGTACATCGAGGAGAAGGCAATCTTTCTCGAAATCAGAATACCATCCGACCCCTTCTTCCTGATATACCGGCGCTCCGCTCAGATATGCAAAAACGAAGAAAAACGGGCCCGAAAGCCAAAAAATATCAGCGATTGAGCAGCGTCATTGCGAGGTCCGCGATCGCGCCGAGCTCGGTTTTCCCCCACTTCTCCGAGCTCAGCACCATATCGTAGACGGAGAGATCGGTGATGTCGATGCCGTAGTACTTCTCGTAGCGTATCGCCTCACACCGTTCGCGCTCTTCGGTGAGCGCTGTTGCCTCGGCAAGAGGGAGTTCGTCGCGATCCGCAACACGCTCCGCACGGCAGGCGGTGGACGCCGCCACCCAGATGCGCAGGTCGGCATTGCCGACCATCCGCCCCGCCAGGCGCCCCTCGATCACGATATCATCGCGGGCCTCGCCGATCTCCTTCTGCCGTGCATCGATCATCGCATCGACCGCCGGGTCCTGTTCGGCGAGCCTGCCGAACTCGCCGAGGTCCATCCCCTTTTCCGCGGCGAGCGAACGGAAGACCTCCCCCGCGGATATGAGTTCGAAATTGTGCTTCTTCGCAAGATAGCGGGCGAGCGAGGTGGTCCCGCTCCCCGGCGGGCCGCTGATCGTGATCCGCATCAGATTCCCCCGATATTGAGGGTCTTTCTGATCACCTGGGTGAGCATCAGCGAACAGAGCATGTACCAGAGGATCCAGGACGGCAGCAGGAAGGCGACGTCGACGAAGTTCACGATGCCGAGATAGGGAAAGACGATCGCTCCCATGTCATAGGCGTAGGTGCCGGCGATCTCGCCCCGGGTCACCGAGACCACGTAGAGCAGCCAGAGGAAGATGGGGATCGTGACGACCATGATGTAGGACATCGGCTTGAACTGCTCCTGCGACATCTCCAGCTGCTCCTGCATCATCTTATCCCGTTTTTCGTTGAGCTTCTTGATCCTCTTTTCATCGCCGGAGAGCTGGGCTTCCCGGAATTCCTTCTGGAATACCCGCATTTTGGCCTGGACGCGCTGCATCTTTTCGTAGTCGATGGTGTACTTCTGCAACAGCGACGAATACAGTCCGGTGATGCCGGAGAGCACAAGGATGACGATCAGCCACGGGACATCCCCTCCTCCAACGATCGGTCCCAGAATCATATCCATCGCCGCCCCGATACCGTCCCGGAGTGCGGGGATGCTGTAGACGACGATGGCGAGCATCATCGTCAAAAGAAAAGAAAAGGATCCTCCTTTCGGTGCTGCCATAGACTCGTTACCTCAGAAGTTCCGCCATCTCGGCGACGGCGTTGTCAAGCAGAAAATCGGGATTCTGGATGGCCTTCACCGTGCACCCGGTGAGCATCGCATAGGATGCCGCAATGGCGCGGTTGAATTGCTGGTGGTCTTTGATCCCCTGGTATCCTTCCATATCGCGGGTGCGTGTCGCATCAGACAGCCTGCGCCGGAGGATCTGGTCCTCATCGGTCTCCACGAGCACAAAGATATCAGGCATCAGTTCGCGCAGCACCCACTCGGGGAGCCCCGCAAGAAACCCTTTCGGCGTCTTCACCGTGCAGTGGGTGTCGACGATGATATTCTCCCCGATCCGGGCAATCTGTTCCGCAGCAGTCTTTTGCAGTCGTCGCTGGATATCCTGGGGCAGGGTCCGCATCTCGTCCCTGTCACTGACAAGGCCCTCTGCGGACGCCACCTCGAACATGAATGTGCCGAAATTGATCGGTCGGTAGGAAACTCCCTCGCGTTCCAGGAGTTCGAGCGCTCCATTGATAACCGTCGTCTTCCCCACGCCGGGAACACCGGTTATGACTACCTTTTTTCCCAAATAATCTCACTCCTTGCCAAAGAACCCCCGCATGAACGGATACATCTCCATGATCTGCTCGCTTGCGATCTCCTCGTAGAGACGGTACACGATACTCACCGTCAGCAGCAGACCGGTCCCGCCCACGGCACCGATCACGCCGAAGAGGTTGGCAACCACACTGAGCAGCCCGATGAAGACACCACCGATCACCGTAATACGCGGGATGTAGCGGTCCAGGTACTTCTCGAGAACCTGAAGGTTGCGGCGGTAGCCGGGGATGTGCATCCCGCTCATCTGGATCTGGCGGGCCACATGCGATGAATCAAGCCCGGCGGTTTTCACCCAGAAGAGGGCGAACACCGCGCCGCCGACCACCATGATGGAAATATCGATGCCCATCCGTATAATAACCTCCCATGCCGCATGGCCGAGGTCGTATGCCCACCACATCCAGTCCTCCGGGCCGTTGATGGGAGCCAAAAACCACATCAGTCCGTCCAACGGGATCTGGTTCTGGTAGGTGCCAAGGGTGGTGATGCCGATGTTGTTCAGGAACAACCCGAGCATCTGGATGTTTGCCTGGAGCACCCGGACGAGAATCATGGGAAGCACGCTGGCATAGATCAGCTTGACCGGAAACCGCGCCCGTGCGCCGCGGACGGCGGTGTGGGCGAGGGGGATCTCGATCCGGGTCGATTCCACGTACACGATGACCAGGAAGATGGCGATCGTGGTCACGAACGCCAGAAGATCGGTGCCGAAATACCGCAGGAAATCCGCCCCGTCGGCGATGACCGCGATAAGCCGCGGGAAGAACCCGACCGGGTAGGGATCGGCGACCGGCATCCAGTTGAGGAACCCGTTGATGAGACCCTGCGATACGCCGGCGATGATGAAGAGACCGACACCCGATCCCATGCCCCATTTGGTGACCACCTCGTCCATGAACACGATGAGGATGCCGCCCACCACGACCTGCAGGAATATCAGCAGGGACACGGCGCCGAGGCTCCCCCCGAAGAATGCGGCCGCAACCGCCGGATCAGGCTGCAGGAAGCCTCCGATAACCTGCGGTGCCGCTTCGAGCAGGATCATGACAAAGATGAGCAGCTTCTGCAGGCCCATGTACTGGATCTGGCCTCGTGCCTGCGAGGTATCGATGGGCAGAATATCCGCACCTTTGAGCAGCTGGAGTACGATCGATGCGGTGACGATCGGCCCGATGCCGAGTTGCATGATGGAGCCCTGCGCTCCGGCGAGGAGCGCCCGGTAGTATCCAAAAATATCCTGTGAACTCGGATCAAGCCCAAATACCAGAACATTGGTCAGCGCAAAATACAGCAGCAATATCGCAAGTGTCCAGAGCAGTTTATTTTTAAAATGCACATGCCCTTCGGGTGCTCGGACAGCAGGCATTGCTGCGAATAGAGGTTCTAGTCTATCCAGCATTGCTCCCATAATGTCACCAAAAAAAATTAGACGATCTCGATTTGACCGCCTTTTTCTTCGATTTTAGTTCTGGCATTTTCCGAAAATGCCCGGGCAGTAATATTCATTTTCTGTGTTACTTTTCCGCCCCCAAGTATTTTATCAATACCGATTTGATTCGCATCGATGACAAGAGCGTCCCCGTCGCGGGTTGCGAGGCCCCGTTCCACGAGGGCGTCCGCCATCTCGTCGATCTGGCCGACATCGAGCACCCGGTTGGGAGATGTCTGCTTTCGCACGAACCCGTGCTTTCCATAGGCCAGTTCACCCCGAAGGAGGAAATGGACGAATCGGCCCTGCTGCTGCCCGGCCCGTCCCCTCCCGCCGCGGTTGCCTGCACCGCGGCGGTTTTTGTGCGTCCCTCCCCCGCAGGTGCGGGAACCGCGATATTTCGAACGTTTGTTGGTCGGCATCTCCATCACCTCATCTTATACAGAAGCGAATTGATCTCGGGACCGTAGTACCCGAGCGCTCCGCCCTGCTGGTATGTCCGCTTGATCGACCGGTATCCCTTGCGGGGAGGGTGAAGGCGGATGACCGGTTTCAAGCCCGGCACATCCGTCATCTTTGCCGAACCGGCGGCAAGGCCGCGGGCAAACCCGTCGATATCCTCGAACGGCGTATGCGCGGCGACGTACTCGTCCGTCAGCCGGATGTTGCCGGTGAGGCGGCCCCTCGTGCGGAGGATCTGTGCGAGCGTCGCTTCGTCGACCTCCCCGTACGCGACAAAATCCTTTACTTTCCGGATCATGCCGAGGTAGGCGGGGGAGTCCGGCACCAGCACACAGTGGTTGACGTGGTGCAGGCGGAGCATCTTCAGCGTGTCCTTGATCTCCCGCCGCGTCTTGACCGTTCCACGAACCTGGACAATCGCGTACATCACTCAGCTCCCCTGACGGCGCGAATCCTGTTCGTCTCTTTGAGTGCGTCGAAGGTGGCCTTTGCATAGTTGATGGTGGTCCGGGTATGCCCGCTGGTAAACGACCATACATCCTTGATACCTGCCAGTTCGAGCACCTTTTTGCCGATGTCGCCGGTGACGAGCCCGATACCCTGCGGGGCGGGCTTCAGGGTGACCCGGACACTGCCCGATTTGCCGCTCACCTGCAGGGGAATCGAGTGCTCCATACCGCATCCGCATTCCCAGCTGCCGCAGCCGCGCTTCACCTTGATCAGGTTGGTCTTCGCATTGCCGATCGCTTTAGCGATCGCCGCGCCAACCTGATTGTCCTTTGCCTGACCGAATCCGATATAGCCGTTCTTGTTGCCGACCACCACGACACAGCGGAATTTCACGCGCCGACCACTGTCGGTCATCCGCTGCACCATGTTGATGTCGAGCACCTCGTCCTCGAGATCGGTCAGGAAGTAATCAACGATCTGCGGCTCCTTGATGGGCCGCCCGCTGAACAGCACCTCGTCGATACTCGAGATCTGTCCGGCAGCGACCTCTCTGCCCAGACCGGTAAGAGGAACCCATTCTTCCTGTTCCCATGCCATGTTACTTCAGCTCCTTTTTGATTGCTTCAGCAACCGATTCAACGTTCCCCACGAGGTCGCCCGCTCTATCCGGTGCATATTCGGCGATATGAGCCCCTTTCACCCTGTCGTCCCCGGGGAGGATACTCTCGCCGTACGGGATGTCGAATCCCGCGTCAACCGCGCCCTTCAGCGCCGCGAAGACCCGTGCGCCGGTACTTGCGCGGTTGAGGCCGATATCGAGAATTCCCTCGCTGTATCCTGCATTCATTGCCTTGACCGCACAGAGCATGCCGGTCAGGTACGCGGCCGGCGTGTTTGCGGTCGAACCCGTGTACCCGTAAGCGGCAAGTTCACTGGAGTAGGCCGCAATAAGCGTGCGGTCGCCCTCCATGTGCGCCTCCACGAGCTGCGTGATGATCTGCCGGTTCGTTTTCCGGACGACAAATCTCGGCTTTTCGGAGAGGATGAGTTTCATCCGCCGGTAGTAGTCGGTCTTCCCCTCCCGCCGTCTGCGGAACGGGACGAAATAACGTGCTCCAGATGCCATGGTCAGCTCATCCTCCCAACAATGGATTCCAGCTGCGCTTTCATGTGCGCCACGCTGCGGAACTGGCCTCCTGCCGCTTTCCGGTACATCATACGATAGACATGGCTGTCGATGGTGCCGTCATCGCGAAGGGTGCGCAATTCTCGCCGTATTGCCCTGATCTTCCGTATCCACTGGCGTTTGCTGGGGTTGCGAGCGCCCGCAGCACCCTTTCTCCGCCCGGACCCTTTACAGTGGCCGTAACTGCGCTTTTCCGCCTTGATACGGGCCCGCCCGCGGCTGACTCCCCGCTTGGGCCGGGCCTTGATCGCGCCTTCATCGACCAGCGCCCTGACATCGTCGCGGGAGATGGCGTTCTCGATATCGGACGCACGGTCGGCGTCCATCCAGACACGGTTCACCCCGCATTTCAGGACCGCTGCGGCGATGCGCTTCTGGTTTGCGAGATCAGTCATCCTCTTCCGCCTCCTGCTCGTCTTCTTCGACCGGCTCGGGGACCGTGATCTCTTTGGGGTTGAGCACGCGCAATCCGTATTCAAGGGCTTTTGCCTGGATTGCGGAGCGCTTTTTCATCCCCACGCTGCCCCCGATCCGCACCGCGACCATTCCGGGGTCGAGCCCCTCGAGATCGGCGGTGTTGAATACGAGCGCCTCCTGGTAGCCGCACGGGTGGTAGCCGCGGACTGCGGACGGTGCGCCATACCCGGGCGCCGGGTGGCGGCCTTTTGCGCGATACTGTCGTCTCTGTTTGCTCTGCAGGCCGCGCGGTCTTCTCCACGTGTCCTCGAGCTTCTTTTTACGGCTCGCACCCTGGCGCTTGAACGTCGCCCTCTTCCGGGTGCGTTCCCGGATCAGTCTCGTTTTTTCATCTGCCATCTGCATCACGCCTTGCCCACAATATAGATGCCGTCCTGAAACACCCGCGGGTCGCGGTGGCGTACCCGGGTGGCTGCCTCGATGCGGGCGGCAGTTGATCCCACAGCGTCCTTGTCGATGCCGGTAATGATGACCTCGTCGTTGCCCAGTTTGACCTCGACACCGTCGTCGATCCTCGCGTACCGGGGTTCACGCTCACCGAGGAAATTGGTGATTTCCACCCTGGTGCCGGCCATCTTCAGCTGGATCGGGAAGTGGCTGTAGACAACCTTCATCTGGTATTCGTAGCCGTCGACGACGCCCTTGAACATGTTCCGTGCATGAGCGGCAAAGGTCCCGCACATTGCCGTGATCTTCCTGCGGTCCGACGCCGTGGACACCACGAACTCGGCCCCGTCACAGGACATCTCCACCTGGGGATAGCGCATGGTCCGCTCGAGCGTGCCCTTCGGGCCGGTGACCCGCAGGATCCTTTCTTCAAACGAAGCGGTCACGCCCCCAGGAACCTCAACTCTCCTTTCGACTCCCATTGATCTCTCCCTCAGAAGACATATCCCAGCAGTTCGCCGCCGACACCTTCTTTCCTGGCGCCCTCATGGGAGAGCACGCCCTTTGAGGTGGAAAGAAGGAGTATTCCGAAGTCCTTGGCCGGCAGGTACTGGGTTTCCCAGAATTCCATGTCGCCGGCCTTCACCGAGTAGCGCGTCGTGATTGCACCGCACTTGTTGATGCGGCCGTTCAGGCTGATGTGGAACTGGCCGCCGCGGCCGTCGTCGATGAACTCGAAGTCGGAGATATAGCCTTTCTCTTTCATGATGCCGAGCATCGCGCCGAGGAGTTTACTCGCCGGTTCGACGATGCAATCGCCTTTGCCGGTATCCGCGGCATTTTTCAGGGTGCTCATCGCATCCGCGATTGGATTTTGTCGTGCCATTGCCCGTCACCTCAGTCCATCTTTTTAAACCCGATCTTCGACGCCCATTCACGGAAGCACTGCCGGCACAGCATGATATTGTAGCGCCTGACAAGCCCCTGCTTGCGGCCGCACATCTTGCATTCGTGGGCCCCGCGGCCGAACGGGATGGCGTGTGCGCGGTCGCTCTTCTTTGTCGTTTTCTGTGCCATCAGAGAACCTCCACCTGGTAGCGGTCCTGGAGGAAGCCGATTGCATCCTCGCGGGAGACACGCTGTTTCTGGGGCAGTTTTTTCTGTCCGATGAGCCTGCGGGCGATGCGCTTGCCCGGCCGCTCCAGTATCACCGCGACATCCATGCCGTAGATGCCGATTGCCGGGTCATACGACTGGCCGGGAAAGTCGGTGTGCTCCTCGATCCCGAAGGCGACATTGCCGTTGATGTCGAACTGCAAGGCGCTCAGCCGGCGCTCGACAATATCGAGTGCGGTCTGGACGAACGCCTCCGCCGCTTCACCGCGCAAAGAGACCTTGCACCCCATGGGCTGGCCTTTGCGGATGCCGAATGCGGGCTGCGTGCGCTTGGCCATCACGCGGATGGGCTGCTGGCCCGTGATCGCCTGCATGATGTGTTCGGCATTGGTGAGTTTTTCACCCGCTTCACCGACGCTCATGTGCACGACCACCTTGTAGATCAGGGGCTCCCGCATGGTGCTCATGCCTCAATCCCCCACTCTTGTACCGCGGGCTCTTCCCTGCCCACCATGAAGACGTAGTCATCGATGGTGTCGAACCGGGTGCCGCCCTCCAGGTCATCCAGGGTCACTTTATTGGGAATGCTGCCGCCTGTGCGGGTAATTTCGACAATCCGGCCTACCTTGCCCGAGTGCCGGCCGCCGATGATCATCGCCACATTGCCCGTTTGGAAGGGGAAATGGTCGACGATAGCGAAGCGGTTCGAATCCTCGAGCGAGAGGACCACCGAATCGCGCGGGCGGTAGCGGTGGTCTGCGATAATATTGGCTCCGTAGCGCAGGTTGAGCTGCACCCTGCCGCCCTTCACCTCGGTCTTGTCGCGGATCTTGCACAGGCGTGTCGTTGCCGCATCGGCGGTGATCTCGATGGAGACCAGATTGCCCCGTTTGTCGAGGAGGATCCGGTAGTGCTTCGCCATGGCCGGAATCGAGATGATATCGAAGACCCCGATGCCCATCCTCGGGTCCCTCGCCGGTGTGCCGTTCACGATGACGGCGCGATCCGAGAGGATCTTTTTGACCTCCTTCATGGTGCGGGCAAAGCCCATGTGGTCCCTCAGCCAGACCGCAACAGGCATTGCTTCTTTGGTGTGTGGCCCGGGTGCGGTCTTGGTGATGAACGTATTGGCTTTCTTGGCGATACGCCATGCATTGGGGGTTGTCAGCCTCTTCTGGTGTCCGGACATTATTTCTTCGCCTCCAGGTGTTCTTCACGGCGCCGGTCTTTGAGGTTCAGTTTCACGATCTGGAGGTTCGAGGTGTCGACCGGGCGCGGCACCTCGGTCCCGTCGCTTTTCGTGAGCGCAACACCGTGCACCTGCACCTTGCAGGCACCGGTGTCCACCGCATCGACGATACCCTCTTCGCCGGCGAAGTCGCCGCGGAGCACCTTCACCGTGTCGCCCCGGATGACCCGGGCGTTCCGGCGTCCGTACTTTTCCCGCAGATCAGGGGAGAGCGGGGCGCGAAGGAATTTGCCTCGAACGTGCAGAGGTGCGGTAAATCGTGCTTTGCGCTGTTTCCTTGGCTGTTTGCTTGCCATTCGTACCATATCTCTGCCCCTCACACGATGATGGTGGCCATCGACCCGATCTTGGGGAACCGCTCGGCGACTTCACGCGCCACCGCGCCCTTGATCTCGGTACCGCGGGGCTCGCCGCGCTCGTTGGTCACCACCATGGCGTTGTCCTCGAACGAGAGACGGAGCCCGTCGATCCTGCGGATCTCTTTTTTCTGGCGGATAACGACAGCCTTGACGAGTTTGCGCCGCATGTCGGGCGTTCCCTTCTTCACGGTCACCGTTGCCATGTCCCCGAGCCCGAGCTTGGGCTGGCGGCGGCGGACACCGTGGTAGCCGTCCACCGATACGATCTGGACGAGGCGGGCACCCGTGTTGTCCGCACACAGCAGTCTCGACCCGGTGGCGATCGCCCGCGGGGTCCGCGACTGTTTTGCTTTCATTTCTCAATCACCTCCACGACAACGAAGGTCTTCGTCTTGCTCAGGGGCCTGCACTCGGCGATCCTGACGCTGTCGCCGACCCTGGCGCCGATGCACGGCGGATTGTGAGCGTGGAGTTTGGAACTGCGCTTTTCATAGCGCTTGTATTTCTTCACGTACTGCAGGTAATCCCGTGCGACCACGACCGACCCCTGCATTTTGTCACTCACGACTTTGCCGGTGATCACCTGGCCGCGCACCGGTAAAATGCCGTGGAATGGACAGTTCACGTCATCGCATTCCTTTTCAGGAACGGAGACGTTTAATCCGATGTTTCTTGCCATATGTTACCTCAACTTCCTGATTCGCATGCCTGTTCTCTTTTCAGGCTGCATGACCAGAATCGACCCATCAACCCGCACGCGGGTATCATCGGGAAGACGCAGGTCAAATGTCGCATACCGTTTCTGGATCCTCTTTTGCCCCTCACGCGTCATGATCACCAGCATGTTCCGGGTCTCGTCGACGATGGTGCCCTCGATCCCGATCTGGCGGGGGTTTGAGGAGTCTGCCACGCGGACGGACAGCCCGATCAATTCATGCCGGATTACATTCTGCGGGGTGATCATTTCTTCTGCCTGGAGGACTGCTCCGTTTTGATCCGGGCGATGGTGCGCCTGAGTTCGCTGATGCGACCCGGGTTTTCCATCGCACCGCCGGCGCTGACCTTGCCGTTCTCCTGCAGGACCTCAAGCTGCAGCTTTGCCAGCTGCTCCTCGAGCTCGACATCGGAAAACTGGGCCACCTCGCGGGCACGAAAGATTGCCATTTTAGTACTCCTCCTCGGGGACGGGGATGTCTTCCATCTCTTCGAGTTCAGCATCGATCTCTTCGCCGATCGCCTCGGGGGTCAGGTCAATCTCTTCTTCGGCTTCTCTGGGCTCGGGCTCGAGCACCTCGAAGTGGTCGGGCAGCTTGGCGCCGGGCGGCACGATCTTGACCTGCACACCGATGGTGCCCAGCTTCTTGATCGCCACAGCAAACCCTTTCTCCACGATGGTCTCGCTGGGTTCACCGGCATGCTTGACGTAGCCTTCCGTAAACTTCTGGACGCGAGCACGGGATCCGGTCAGTTTTCCCGAGAGGACGACCTCGCAGCCGAGCGCTCCCGATTCCATGACCCGGCGGATCACGCTTGAGCCCGCTTTCCGGAAGTACCAGCCGCGTTCGAGCGAATTCGCAAGACGTTCGGCCATGATCTGGGCGTTGAAGCTCGGGTTCTCGATCTGCTGGACCTCGACCTGCGGGGCCTCGATCGCGAACATGGTGCCGAGATTCTGCGTCAGCTCGCGGACCACTTTGCCCCCCTTGCCGATGACGATGCCGGGCTTTTCGGCAAAAATCGTCACCTGCGTACCGAGCGGGGTGCGGACAATGTCCATACCGCCATAGCCGGCCCGTTTGAGCTCCCGGGTAAGGTACTTCTCCACGCGCGCTTTGCGGACGCCGTCTTCAATAAACCGCCGTTCAATCGCCATTACTCCACCTCCCGTACGATGATCTCGATATTCACGGTTTCCCGCCGTTTCGGGGTTGCCCGTCCCATCGCCCGGGGGAAGAAGGCGCGAAAGCCCCGCCCGCGGTTTGCGGATACGTGCACGATCTTCAGCTTATCGGTGTCGAGACCGGTGTACTCGCCGTTTTTCTCCACCGACCGGAGCAGCCGGATGAACGCCTCGGACGCCTTCACCGGGTACCGGCCCGCGTCCCAGCCCACAAGGCCGCGCTTGTGGGCGACGTTGCGGTTGAACCGCTTGAAGGGAATGGCCTTCTTTAAGGCAACCACGTCTTCGAGATAGGCAATTGCCTCTTTTGTGGTCTTTCCCTTCACGAAGCGTGCAATCTCGATCGAGTGTTTGGGAGAGACGGGGAGTTCGTTTGCTTTGGCGCGTGCGACACCCTCGCCCTCCAGCTTGCTTGAATAACCTGTCCTTGCCATATCCATCACTTCAGCGGCACGTATTTACTCGACCGGGTCGCACCGATACCGGCGCTGCCGTGGGCAACTCTCCGTCTCGTCAGGGCGAACTCCCCGAAGTAGTGGAACACCGCCTCGGGCTGGACCTCGACCTTCATGAAGTCCTTGCCATTGTGGACTTCAATGGTCTTTCCAACCATCTCCGGCAGGATTACCATGTCCCGGAGGTGCGTCCTGATGCGCTCCTTGCCCTCCTTGATCTCGGCGAGCAGTTTTTCCTCGTCCCGGGACAGACCCCGGACGAACTTCCTGCGGACCCTCGACGGCATGATGGGCATCAGTTCGGACATCCCCATCTGCTGGAGATCCTCGATCTTATACCCATGATAGGTAAACTCTTCTTTCCGCCGTGGCAGCCGTTTCTGTGTCTTTTTTGCCATCCTTCAACCACCCTCACTTCTTCCATTTCCCCGTGCGCCGTGCAGCGATGGATCCGACTTTCCGGCCCGGCGACGTGCCGCGTGCGATCGTCTTGGGCCGTCCCACGTGCTGGTGGCCTCCGCCGCCGAACGGGTGATCGATGACGTTCATGCAGACACCCTTGACCCTCGGATACTTCTGCGCCTGGGACTTCAGCTTGTGATACTTCTTGCCCGCCTTGACAAACGGCTTCTCGCCCCTGCCGCCGCCGGCAACGATGCCGACCGTCGCACGGCAGAGGTTGTGGAACCACTTGTGCTTCCCGCTCGGCATCCGGATGCCGA
>DSDF01000007.1 GCA_011048835.1 Methanoculleus sp.
CGAATCGGCGGTTGCGGGGTTTGACGATTTGAGGGCGTTCCTGGTTTCAATTTCCTGCTGTCATTAATTCCCATTAGATAGTATCGCAGTTTGGTGATGTCCCGCTGGTATATGCCGTAGAGGAACAGGGTGTACCAGAACCGAAATCCCATCTGGTAAAGTAAAAATTGCGTATATTGTACCGGATCCGTATGTTTTCTGACAAAATACGGCCGGTTCCTCGTCATAAAATAGGTATTCAGCCCGCTCCCGCTTGTCGCACCCTCTTTATGCCATATGTTCGCTCTCCACGCATACATACTTGCATAACCCTCCTTCTTCCCCCGCAGGCACCAGTCCGTTTCCTCCCAGTAGGCGAAGAATGTATCATCCCACAACCCGATGGTGTCGATTACCTCCCTTTTGACCAGGATGCACGCGCCGCCGACATAGTCCACCTCATAATTTCGATTATAATTACCGTTATCCCGCTCATTCCTGGCTATGCAAGGCGAAACTCCCCGCCGTAAATCAACTGTTCCCCCACCGGTATACTGGATGACCCCCTTGTCATGGTAGAAATATGCTTTTGGCCCGACAAACCCTATATATTCGTCTCTTTCGGCAACAGCAACCATTTCCCCTAGAAATTCCCTGTCGACAACCACGTCGTTGTTCAGTAAAAGGATATAGTCTGCGTTCAGGTCGTTGAGTGCAAACCGCATTCCGATATTATTGCCCTCGCTGCACCCGTAATTTTTCTCATTTTTAATGATGCGCAGTTTCCGGTCCGAGGGGATGTCAACGAGCGGATCAGCTCCCCCTGATTCGATCTCGTCCCGGGTGTATTCGGCAAGCGCAATGGGTTTGGTCTCCGCCTGATAGGTGACGAAATCGGTGGTGACTTCGCAATTCCCTGCGCAATAGTCCCTGATATGATCGATAGAATTGTCCTCCGATCCATTGTCGACGATGATCACCTCATATGCCGGATAGGTGATCTGATAGAGCGACTCCAGACATTCCAGCGTATCTTTCCAACCGTTCCAGTTCAGGATAATTATCGCAACTTTTGGTGTCAGCATCATACCCCCCAAAACCACAGTCAATTGACAGGCCATATCATATTTGATGATTTATAAAGGTTATTCGATATATCCCTGAGGGATCAACATACCGAACCCGGGTCCCGGGATCACCGCAGGTGCCGGGAGACATGGGGGGAAATTCCAGCAAGCATGTATCGCCCCTCGGGCGACCTTGCCAGGTATTCCGGTTTACAGGCGCCCTGCACCCGGCGGGTGTGCTGGGAAGGCCGGTTCTGGCTGAACATCGACCGCACTCAACCGGGCAGATAGAATGTCTTCACTGCATGAAGTATTCTCTGTAGTTCCTCGTCGGTGAGATCTGGATAAATGGGGATGTCCACGATTTCCTTCCAGATGCGCTCTGCAACGGGAACATCTGCAGGGAGTGCGGCATAGCAGGGATGGTGATGGACCGGCATGAAGTGGACTCCTGTGGAGATGCCGCACCTGCTCATATGCGCAATGAATGCATCCCTCTGATGCATTTTCAGCGTGTAGAGCCAGTATGCATGGGTTGCCCACGGTCGTTCGACGGGCAGGGAGAGGTCGGGAATGGAGGAGAACGCATGGTCGTATATGCGGGCAATGCGTCGCCGCGCTGCATTCATTACCTCCAGTTTCTGCAGCTGCACCAGCCCGATCGACGCCTGGATATCGTTCATATGGCACTTGTATCCAATCTCGGTGACTTCATAATACCATGAATAGTGGTCCGGGTGCGCATCCCGCTGCCACGTGTCCTGATCGATGCCGACCCACCGCAGCCGCTGGAGCCGTTCCACGATCTCAGCATGGGAGGTGGTGATCATCCCTCCGTCCCCGGTAGTCATATTCTTGGTCGCCTGGAAGCTGAAGCATCCGGCATCGCCGAAGGAGCCCACTTTCTGCCCTCTGTACACCGCCCCCGTTGCATTGGCGGCATCCTCGATTACGATCAGGTTGTGATCCCCGGCAAGCTCGAGAATGGGGCCCATATCGCAGGGATGCCCTCCCAGATGCACCGGGATAATCGCCCGGGCCCGGTCCGTGATCTTTTCCTGGAGGTCATCGATATCCATGCAAAGCGTATCCTGAGAGACATCGACGAGCACCGGCGTGGCATGGTTGTACACTGCAGCATGTGCCGTAGAGATAAACGTGATTGCAGGGATGAGGATTTCGCCGGACTCGATACCGAATGCCTTGAGAGAGAGGTCAAGTGCCGCGGTGGCCGAATTGACACCGATCGCATGCGGTGTCCCGATATAGCCGGCAAACCTCTGTTCGAATGCTTCCGTTTTCGGCCCGATCCCGATCCACCCGGATGCAAAGGTTTCCCTGATCGCTGCTATCTCCTCTTCTCCCAGAGAGGGTTTAAAAACAGGAATCATGCCACCGGGTTACAGATACTCCTTCAACTGCGTCCGATAAAATGCGACCGTTTTTTCCAGACCTCCCTTCAGGGAGACCGTCGGATGCCATCCGAGGTAGCCGGTGATCTTGTCATTTGTGACATAGTACTGCTGCACATCAATCATTTCACGCCCTTCGGGATACGGCGTATGGAGCAATGATCCTTTTCCTACGGCCCCGATCACTTGATTGGCCATATCGATAAACCTGACCGGCTCTCCGCTGCCGATCACGAAATACTCGCCGATCGATTTCGGAGTCTGTGCGGCACGGTAAAACGCATCGCACACATCGTCGACATAGCAATAGTCACGGATCTGTTCGCCGTCCCCGTAGATCAGTATAGGTTCATCGAGCATCGCTCGCCTGACGAAATAGTTCAGCACCCCGTATTGTCCGTGCTTCATCTGGTGCCTCGGCCCGTAGGTATTGCCGACACGAATGATCGTCGTGGGCATCCCGTAGACACGGGTATACATCAGGTGGTATTTTTCCGCAGCCAGTTTGTTGATGCTGTAGATATCGGAGGGCTCGTCCGGGTGCCGTTCGTCGACGGGGAGGTAGTGCGCTTCGCCTGTTTCGCTCCTCGTACCCGCGAAGAGAATCATCGCGCCGTCATTGAACCGCCTGCAGGCCTCAAGAACATTCATATTCCCCCGGCAGTTGATCTCGATATCCATGCACGGCCGTTCCATGGAAAGGCTGTGGCTCACCTGCGCAGCAAAATTGAATATCAGTTCTTTATCCGCCACCTGAGCTTTTACAGCTTCAAAGTCGCGGGTGTCGGCAACGACGACCTCCACGTCACGCGCAATTTCTTTGATATTCGCATAGTTCCACCCATAGGGATCGAGGCATGCGTCGAATATGGTCACGCGTGCACCCGACGCTACCAGCCTGTGCGCGAGGTTGCTGCCGAGAAACCCGAGCCCGCCGATGATCAGCACGTTCGTATCTTCCATGCCACGGCTTGCGTGCGCGGTCATGGCGCCCCCCCCTCCCCGGTTGCTTTGTGCATGAATGTACGGACCGTATCCATGATATAGGCAAGATGTTCATCGGTGAGGCCTGGATAGACGCCGATAAAAAAGGCATTCCTCATGATCCGATCACTGTTCTCGAGTTCGCCGACGACCCTGCAGTCCACATGTTCATACGCCGGCTGGCGGATGATGTTGCCAGCAAAAAGCAGCCTTGTCTCGATATTGTGCTGTTCCAACCACATCACGATATCTTTTCTCGAAAAAGGCGCATTTTCCCTGACCGTCAACACAAAAGAGAACCATGCCGGGTCCGAGCCGGGCAATGCTTCAGGTAACGTGAAATAGTCGGAATATCCTTCAAAGAATTCGAACAAACGAGAAAAATTACTCTTTCGTGCAGCGATAAAGCGTGGAAGCTTTTTCAGTTGTTCGAGCCCCATTGCCGCCTGGAATTCAACCGGCTTCAGATTATAGCCGATATTCGTATACACGTACCTCTTGTCGTAATCATCAGGCAGGGTATCCGTTTCAAACTGGAATCTCAAAGGACACCGATAATCAGGATCGAGTGACACCCTGCACACGGGGCAGACACATGCACGCCCCCAATCACGTATGGACCTGAGGATCGGCTCGAGATCCGGATCGCCTGTTACCACCGCGCCTCCCTCGCCGAGCGTCATCTGGTGCGCCACATAAAACGAGAATGTCCCGGCATCCCCGAAGGTGCCGACATGCTTTCCTTTGTACGTTGAGCCGAGTGCGTCACAGCTGTCTTCGACGACCACGAGGTCATGGTCCCTCGCGAAATCCATGATCGTATCCATTTCATTCGGATTACCGAGCGTGTGCGGGATCATGATACCCCGTGTACGGGGCGATACCGCTTTTTCCAGGTCTTCTGCATCGATGTTGTAGGTACTGGGGTTGACATCCAGCAGCACGGGTCGAAGGCCGTTCTGGATCAATGGATTGAACGTCGTGGGGAAGGTGACGGCCGGGGAGATGATCTCGTCTCCCCGCTGTAACTGTCCCGGGAATTGATGGGACATGAGTGCCGAGACCGCGATCAAATTCGCGGACGAACCCGAATTCACAAGGATTGACTCCTGTGCACCCAGAAACCCGGAAAATTGATTTTCAAAGCGGTGGGAAAATTTCCCCACGCCGAACCAGCCATCCAGAATCGCATCGAGCATCGCGATTATCTCTTTTTCATCGTACTCGGCCCCGGCATACTGGATTTTCGTCCTGCCCGGGACAAACTTCTCTTTCGTCTCCCGGGAACAATGCCAGCACTCCCTGATATCATCCCGAAGTTTTTGTTTCATTGTCAGGTCGGTTGAAATCTGATCGGACTCGTTCTCCATATATCTCCCCCAACAGAATCGAAGAAATAAATAATTCTCTGCCTATAAAAAATAGTGTCTCTCCTTCTTGTTAAATCGGCTCAAGATCAGGGAGCGTTGATCAGCGGCTGCCACCACCACTCGTTCTGGACATACCACAAAATTGTCTCTTCGAGCGCCTTTTCAAACCCATATTGCGGGTTCCAACCAAGCTGGTTCATTTCCTTCGCCGACAGGGAATACCGGAAATCATGACCGGGGCGGTCCCCGACAAACGTGATCAGACCCTCCGGTTTGTGTAAGGATTGCAGGATCAGTTTCGCAATCTCGAGATTCGTTTTTTCATATCCTGTCCCGATGGTGTAGATGTTCCCGCAGGATCCCCTGCTCATCACGCGGTCGATGGCACTGCAGTGGTCCATGACATAAATCCAGTCTCTCACGTTTGTCCCATCCCCATAGATTGGCAGGGACTGGTTCTTCAGGGCCCTGAGGATCAGGACGGGGATCAATTTTTCCGGGAACTGGTACGGTCCGAAATTGTTCGAACATCTCGTAATGAGCACGGGCAGTCCGTAGGTTTTAAAGTAGGCAAGCGCAATGAGGTCGGCCCCGGCCTTGCTCGCGGAATAGGGAGACGAAGGGTTGAGCGGGTCGTTCGCGGAAAAAGAGCCTTTTTCGATACTCCCGTATACCTCATCCGTACTCACCTGAAGGAACCGCTTGACCTCATTTTTCCGGGCATATTCAAGGAGCGTATGCGTGCCCAGAATATCGGTCCTGATAAACAGCCCCGGATCATTGATCGAGCGGTCAACGTGGGACTCTGCAGCAAAATTAACAATCACATCACAACTACCGGTTTTTTCTACATCCTCCCGCTGGCAGATATCCCCCTTCACAAATTCGATATGATCGGCAATGTCATCCAGGTTTTCCCTTCTCCCCGCATAGGTCAGCTTGTCAAGGACGACGAACTCGTCATCCGGATACCGGTCCAGCATGAAACGGACAAAGTTGCTCCCGATAAAACCTGCAGCGCCTGTGATAAGAAATCGCATACAACCTCCTCCTGCGAACTATCATGGTGTCTTCAAAATGGCAATGCCATGAGAAATGCTCCCTCTGCACCGATATTCCCCTTAAGGCTCATGCATTGCATATTCTCACGTGCCCGGTCACAGTTCGATCTCTGAATTGTCTCCGATGACCAGTTTCTTCCCCTTCGGCAATGAGTTGTTTTTCCTGATCTTCACGTCTTTGCCGATCAGGCTCTCGATAATCTTTCCCCCATGTACAATATCCGATCCGTCCAGCACAATCGAATTCTCAACTTCGGTGTCGATAATCCGGCAGTTATTCCCTATGCTCGTGAACGGACCGACATATGCATTGGAGATGGTGCAATTGTCTCCAATGATTGTCGGGCCTGCAATTGTTGAATGTTCCTCAATGACCGTATTGTCACCTATCACAATCCTGCCGTTTATCCTGCTGTTTTCGATACATCCCTTATTCTCCGAACAGATGCCGTCCAGAATCAGGCGGTTCGCCTCCAGGAGATCTTCGGGCTTGCCGGTGTCTTTCCACCACCCCTCGACCAGATCGTACCGTATCGAGTACCCCTTCTCGATCAGCCAGTGAAGCGCATCGGTAATTTCAAATTCACCGCGCCAAGAGGGTTTGATATTGTCGATTGCTTCAAAAATCGAGGGGGTCAGACCATAAATTCCCACAATGGAGAGATTGCTCGGAGGTTTTTTGGGCTTTTCCAAGAGCTGCAGTATGACCTTTCTTTGCTCGTCTACAAGGGCAACCCCGTAATGCTGCGGATCCTCCACCCTGGTCAGGAGCAGGCTTGACTCAACCTTCGCATCCACAAAATCCCTTACAAAACCGTTGATTCCGCCTTTCAGGAGATTATCCCCAAGATACATGATGAATTTTTCATCTTTGAGAAATTCCTCCGAAATTTTTACGGCGTGTGCCAGGCCACGAGGAGCATCCTGACAGAAGAACTCGATATTCGCATCCCATTTAAAAGATAGTACGGTATTCATTACCTGCTCTTTGTTCGGGCCGACCACGATGCCGATGTCCTGAACGCCCGCATTGATCAGGTCTTCAATGCAGTAAAACAAAATCGGTTTGTTGGCAATAGGGATGAGCTGCTTTTGCTGCGAATAGGTAATAGGCCGCAGCCGTACTCCGTGACCCCCCGACAAGATCAGCCCCTTCATGATCCGATCGAGGTTTTATAACAATTTTATTATAAAAACCATGTGCCTCTTCACCGGATCATCGGAATGCACCGCCCGCATGAAGCGATTCCGGCGGACTGCCTCACAGGATACTCCGCCACAACAGCCCCGTGGAAACGCAGGGGGATCGGTGAACGCGGGTGGGCGTGCCGGATCGCCCACCCTGCGATTCCATACCGCAGAATATGGTGCATGGTGCATCGCGATGGTCCTGCACGCTCATTCTGCCAGCCACGGAGTCCACTCCCAATCACTTGTTGCTCTTCCCGAACAACTTTCTCCGGCTGTGAGGTTGTAAGGAAGATCCGGGCGCAGCTGCTGGAGTTTTCGCCAATCCATTCTACCGGGAACCATTACGGCGGCTTGCGGAAATTGCAGGATGAACTCGTCTGCCTTCCGTAGCATACACCCGATCATTGTTCAGAGGAGAGATTCTGTTCAACGGTTAGTTCCCATCTCTTCCGACGTCAACAATGATGAATCGCTCCACGGTGATAAAAAAGGGCAGTGCAGGGGAGTTGTGAGACGGCGCATGTACACCGGACAGAATGAAATGCTCTGCTTGTCAATGCCGGATGCTTCATCGGCAATTCCCCCACACCCGGGGAGACCTGCAGGGGGGCGGTGATCCTTGGCCGATACGCAATGTCGCAGCCGGGCGAAGGGAGACGGGCAGGAAAGGAAGAGTTGATCGATCGGATCGCGTATCTCCCTGCGCCCTGTTATCATATAGCATCATAAGGTTTATCGCAGCAGGAATCCGCAAGGGACTGCAGGATTCATTCACCGCTATTCCCGTTCGAAAGCGGGAAATAACGCCGATACACCTCTCTTCGCTCGTCAATATCGGTGTGCAGATAGATCTCGGTGGTCTTGATCGAGGAATGGCCCAGGTTCTCCTGCACGACGCGCAGGTTTCTGGAGCGTTTGTAGAGTTCGGAGGCGTAACTGTGGCGGATTTTGTGCGGGGTGATCCCCTCGGGGGCGTACTGCCGGAAGATATGCTGGACCGTGCGGGGCGAGATGGCGTTGCCCATATGCCCTTCGAACAGCGGTCCGGCGATTCTCCCCTCGACAAACGCTTCGATCTCCGCAAGCGTGTCCTCGTCGACGAATACAGTCCGTATTTTACCCCCTTTTCCCCGGACGCGGATGGTGTGCTCCTCGAAATCAATGTCATCGATCATAATGCCGCAGAGCTCGGAGACCCGCACCCCGGTGGCGTAAATCGTCCGGAAAATGAGCCGGTCCCGGGGCTGTTCGATGGAATCGATGAGTTTCTGCACCTGGTTGTGCTTGAGGCAGCGGATCTCCGTCTCCTTGACGCGGGGCCGGTCCACGCTGACCATGGGGTTGCGATCGATGACGCCCTGCGTGGCGAGATACCGGTAAAATGAGCTCAGCGTTGAGATTACCCGGTGCAGCGTGGCCGGCTTGTAATCCCGCATCGAGAGGAGGAACGAGAGGAAATCGTTGACCAGCACGGGGGTGGCGTCCACCTCCGTGTCCATGCGGGCGTGGTCGAGGTCCTTCCAGTAGATCACCAGTTTTGAAGGGTCGATATGCCGCCGGAGCCACATATAGTAGGCGAATTTCCGGAGCACCCGCTCGTAGCTCTGGATGGTACGGGGCGAATAATTCCTCATCCGCAGGTGGTGGCCGAACCGGGAGACCCACTCGGAGAAATAATCGCCCTCCATGCTTAGATCTTTCATAGCTCCACGTAATTAAGTTTTGCGCAGAATGCCCATTCTGCGCAATAATGTCCCGGACCGGCAATCCCCCTCCATGCGGGTGGTCAGCGAAGAAAAAGAGAGGGATTCGGCTTCACCCGGGTGCACCGGGTGGCAGTATGGGGGATTGGTGGGGTGTCCGCACCTGGAGGGAAATTCCGACGTTTCCGGTTCGAAGTGCGTTCTGGAGGTTGGTAGGATTTTGATCGAACCCTTCCGGGTTCACTACAGGAGTCACTCCACCCCCTTTTAAGGGCAAACCGTGCGGGGAGAAAGTAAACGCCCGTGTCCCGCAACGGCCCTTCTCTCTCTCCGCCCGCCCCGAAATCACGGCACCAACCCCCGGAAATACGCCTCCATGAAGGTCCTTGCAGGCCTCGAAACAGCCGGGCGCCATACCCAGCATCCATTCGGCGAGCGATCCCGCCGCAAACCGCCGCTATGGAAGCCGTTTATAAATACGGGCCCCGGTGGACTATCTACCCGTGCGCTCGCAAGGTGCGGCACGCCGCGCCTCCGTGCACCCGCAGGCCCGCTGCGGGGAGCCAGGCCTCCGCCTGCATCGATCGCCAGGCAAAACAGGCGCGCACCGGGCCCCGATGCGAGCGATCCCTGCAGATACGGTGCCTGGTGATCCCGTTCGGGCTGCCATGGCGTTCAAGTGATATACTATATGATGCTATATGCAGCGGGGGCGCCGGAGGCTGCCCGGTGCCGGCGCTGGAGGGGCAGTACAATCCCCGGCGGAGCACCCGAGGCGAGCAGGCCCCCACCGTCCTGATCTGCGACGGCGCAGCCCCGGGCGCCGGAAACGAACAGTCGCACCGGACCCTCGCTATGCACGCCCGACACCGGGTAGTGATGGCACCGGTTCGTCTCCCGGGGATCCTCGTCGAGCCTACTTGCGATGCACGCACCCGGGCGCCGCTTCTTGACGGGGCCGCACGCCCGGCAGGGAGGCAGGTCCGCCGGGGAGGGCGAGGGCAGGTCCGGGCCGTGGGACCCCCGCCCGTCGCAGGCCGCAACGTGCGGTGGTGTGCGATTCCGGCAGGGAATGCGTGCCGCCTCCGGGTCCGGCGATCGCAGCGGCGATCTCGCCCATACACCCTATCATGCGATATGCAGCGCCCCGGCACCCGGCCGCTCCTCCCGCGACCAGTAATGTTCAATTGATCTGCTCTCGAAGTATAGCACAATGGACGAGCCAGAACGCGGCGGAGCAGAGGAATCCACCCTGCTGGATGCGGACCTCGAAAACCGGGATGCAGACGATGCTGCAGTGCAGAACGACGGGAGAAGCGCACTCGAACATGCGGTGCATGACGAAGGGCAGACCGCCGATGATGCGGCGGAAGAACTCGCCGGGGCCTCCGGCGACGCCCCGGAAGAGCCCGTCACCCTGACCCCCGAACAGCGGGAACGCATCAACAAGTACCGGAAATTCAAGAAGGTGGACGGGGCGACCTACCACCGCGTCAACCAGTTCCTCCGCAAACGCACCCACATCACGGCACGGGAATGGGCTATCGCCCGCCTGTGCGCGGACTTCTCCACGCGGAGCGGCGCGGAGATGACCTTCATCGGGGAAAACCTCCCCCATCTCGTGCCGTTCATGACCGACACCTACACCCCGCAGGCGGTCAACCAGGCGCGCAACTCGTTTAAAAAGAAGGTCCGGAAAGCGGGTGCGACCTTTTTCTACGGGGCGCTGTGCGGATTTTTCACCGCGGACGAGCTCGACGACATCCTCTTTGAGGCGAGCGAGGTGGCGCGCTTCCTCCTCGAGGTCGAGGAAACGTCCATCGACATCGACGACGAACTCGATATCGAGGACCGCATCACCGACGTGATGCGCAGCGTTGCCGAAGCGGCCCAGATGATCCGGCAGCAGAAACCAGAGGACGACGATCAGGAGATGGATGAAGAATGAAAGTGATTCAGGTAATCGGTTTTTCCAATACCGGGAAGACGACCTTTGTCGGCGAGCTTCTCGAGCGGCTTGCGGCGGTTGGAACGGTCGCCGCAGTCAAGCACCTCGGCGGGCACCCGTATGCCCTTGAAGAAGGCAAGGATACGACCCTCTTTTACGAGAAGGGCGCGGCGTTCTCCGTCGGGATCGATGAAGAAAAAGCAGTGGCTGCGATACGAAACCCCGACCTCGAGGCGAACCTGCGCATGCTCTGCGATGCGGGGGTGGACTACGCCGTTGTGGAGGGGTTCAAGCAGCACACGTTCGCGAGCATCGTCATAGGCGAGCTCGAATCCGAAACATGCGTGCTGCGCAACCCGTCGGTCGACGAGGTCATGGCCTCGCTGGACCAATTCGACGACTTCGTCACTCTGCAGGGGCTCGTGCAGGACCTCAAACATTCCTGCGATATGTCACGGGCAGGGGCGCTCATGACCTTCAACGGCATCGTGCGCGAATGGACCGGGGAGACCCGCACCCCGCATCTCGACTTCGACCAGGACTTCGAGGAACTGCTCGCAAGCATCCGGCGCGAGATGGAGCAGGTTCCCGGCATCCTCGGGGTGCGCTTCCACCACCAGAAAGGCAGGCTGTACGCAGGCGAAGATATCACGTATGTTGCGATACTCTCGGAGCGCCGGTACGAGGCCTTCAGCGCCCTTTCCAATGCCATCGACCGCCTGAAACGCGAACTCCATGATGCAGGAAAGGATATCGCCGGGGTGTAGCGCGATGGCAGAACCCCGGAAAAAACAGCTGTTCGGCACCAACGGGGTGCGGGGCGTCGTGGGCAGGGACATGACCCCTGATCTCGTCATGCGCATCGGGATGGCGCTCGCATCCATGCGGAAAGGGACGATCGCCGTGGGCAGGGACACGCGCACCTCCGGGCCCGCCCTCTGCAGTGCGGTCAAGGCGGGCATCCTCGCCTGCGGGTGCCGGGTGGTCGATGTGGGCGTGCTCCCCACCCCCGCCCTCCAGTACCTGGTCCGGCAGCATTTCGACGCCGGCGCGATGATCACCGCATCCCACAACCCTCCCGAATACAACGGGGTCAAGATCATCGATACCGACGGGACCGAGATGGGAGACGAGGAGATCATCAACCTCGAACAGCGGCTCTTCGCGGGATCATTCGACGTGCAGGGATGGAAATCGGTGGGATCGGAGGTCTCCGCCCCCCACCTCATCGAAGAGTACATCGACGCCATCGTGAGGCGGTTTCCCCCGGGCGTGGGAGACGGGATGACGGTCGTCGTCGATCCCGGATCGGGGCCGGCATCGCACAGCACGCCCGCCCTCCTCTCGAAACTGGGCTGCAGGGTGCACACCGTCAACGCGACCATGGACGGGACATTCCCGGGAAGGCTCCCCGAACCCTCGCCCGAAGGCCTCGCCGCGCTCGCCGAACTGGTCGTGAAAACCGGCGCAGCGTTCGGGGTGGCCCATGACGGCGATGCGGACAGGGCGGTGTTTATCGACGAAACGGGCTCGTATGTCGAGGAAAATGTGGAATTCGCACTCATGCAGCGCTACATATGCCGGGACCGGCAGGGCTATGTGGTCACGCCGGTGAGCACCTCGCGGCGGGTGGAGGATGTCTGCGCAGAAACCGGATGCCGGGTGGCCTACACGCCGGTGGGCAGCATCTACGTCGCCCGCACCATGCTGGACATGGCCGCATCGGGCAGCACCGTGATCTTCGGGGGGGAGGGGAACGGAGGCCTCATCTTCCCCGATCACCAGCACTGCAGGGACGGGGGCATGACCGCGGCCGCGATGGTGGGCCTTCTCGCCGAGGAAGGAACCGGTCTCTCGTCGCTCGCCGGCGACCTTCCCGCCTACTGCATGATTCAGGAAAAGATCTTCGCAGCGGAACCTGCGGCGGTCGTCGACCGGGTGAAAGCGCAGTTTTCCGGCGAACGCCTCGATACGACCGACGGCATCAGGATCAACCGCGACCACGCATGGGCGCTCCTCCGGCCCTCAGGCACCGAGCCCTTCATGCGCCTTCTAGTGGAGGGGCGCGACCGGCAGGCGGCGGAAGCGCTGTACGGCGAGGTCAAAAACGTCACCGGTGCCGCGAACAGGGAGGAGCAAACCCCTCCCCCCTGAGGAAGCGGGCACCGCCGGGTGCCGAAGAGGTAAGTACTTAGCATTCACGCAACAACGTTCATGCAGGTGTCACCGGATACATCTCAGAACGCTGGATTTTCCCGGAACAACGCGACAATTACGCTCAAGATAGAGATCTCCGGGCATGTCCAGAATATCGGGTTCCGCGCGTGCGCCAGAAAAATCGCCGTGCACCTCGGTGTCACCGGCGAGGTCATGAACCTCGCAGGCGGCGCCGTGCTCATCACCGCACGCGGCGAGGCCTTCGTCCTCGAGAAATTCATCTCCATGCTCTACGGGTGCCCGCGCGCGGTAATCCGGGGGATTGCGACAAAAGAGGTTGATACCGGGGATTTTTCTGATTTCATGGTGAGACGGGGGCTTTTTAGTAAATGAGGTGCAGTTCCTTCGTCCCCATGATATAGTCAAGGTACCGGGCGCAATTCGCATTGAGCAGTTCCTGATCGATCGTTTCGTGCAGCCGTGCGATAAGGTGCCGCACCAGATCGTCGGAGAGGTGGCAGCGGTCGGCGCTCAGCTCGTACCCGGCATCGCACAGCCCTTCTGCCGCCATGGAAAAGACCGCCTCGTCGACCATCCGGGGTTTCTGGGGGTCGATCAGGTCGTTGACCAGGGATCCGTCCCCCTGGTGGAGGGCGCCCATGGCGGGATGCAGTCCGGCGCCGATGACCGACACGCAGCAGTTCCCGAACAGCAGTGCATACCCGAGCGAGAGCATCGCATTGACGGGATCGCGGTGCGGTCGTGCGGTGCGCCGGTGAAACCCGAGTTCGGGGGGAAGCGCGCGTGCCATGATCTCGTAGTACATGTCGAGCGTGAGCCGGTGCATGCGCCGCAATTCGTCGAGTTTGATCAGGAACTCCAGCTGGCACAGCGACTCGTGCAGGAACTCTTCTTCCCCGTGGTAGAAGAGGTTGCGTTTCAGGGCCTCGTTTTGCCTCTGAATGCCCAGGAGCCGGGCTTTCAGCGAATTCTGTGCCGTGAGCACGGCTGCGGCATAGACAGGCGTATGCTTCTGCCGCTCATGGATCGCCACCTCCTGATCATCACCGAAGGCGCGTATGCTGGCGGTCGGTGTCCCGTCCGCATCGAAAAACGTGATTGCCGCCCTTGATTTGAGCAAATGGGTGACCACCGACGTGTGCATGGTATGGCCACCGACCACGAGCAGGTGCCGGATCGCGGCGAGGGGATACTCGCGGACCTCCCCTCCGTGCCGGATGGTGAGCGTGGAGGGTGTCGACCTGATGTGGCTGCCGAACCCTGCAACGACGAGCCAGGGATAGTTGGACTGTGACATTGCGAGCGCCTGTGTTCTGCGAAGAGGTATTGCATCCGCCCCTATAGGTTCTTTTGGTATTGCCGCACAACGGCCCGGGCCCCCGATCGAAATCACCATGAAGCATCGGCGGCGTACAGCACCATGAGAACGATGCAGTGTCGCGCTGGTGCGGAATGGGATCCCCTCAGGGAGGTCATGGTGCATGAACCGGGAATAGAAGTGTTTTTTGCTCTCCTTTCACCTTCGGCACACCTGTATGAACGTTTTTTCAACCTCAGTGAGGCGCAGAGGGAACACCGCCATCTCTGCACCCTCCTCCGGGAATCCTTCGGGGTGAAGGTCGTCTCGATCAGCGATGCCGTCGCCACGCGTGCCCGTAAGGACCCGGCATTCCACCGGGACCTCGCCGCACTTGCCGCATCCCGGCTCGGCCGGCGGTGCGAGGATGCGGGGTGCGAGCTTTCGCCGGGCCTGCAGCGAGAGCGGGAAGCGCCGCTGTCCCTCGACGAACGGGACGCCGGGCACCTGCTGGATATCATCCGGCTCAATCCCACGCTGGTCCACACGGCGGCCGCGATTCGCGTGGAGCTGGAGCGCCCCCTCCATAACCTCTATTTCCTGCGCGACCAGCAGGCATGCACCGATCGCGGGATGGTGCTCGGCCGCATGGCACGCCGGGAGCGGGAACATGAGCGGGACCTGACGGGCCTTGCCCTCGCCGCGATCGATGCCGCCCCGGTCATGCGCATCGGCGATGGATATCTCGAAGGGGGCGACGTGATGCCGGCGGGGACATTCGCCCTCGTCGGCTACGGGACGCGCACAACCCGCCGGGGAGCGGAGGAACTGATGGCGGGGGGGCTCGGGTTCGACGAAGTCGCCCTCGTCCGCCAGCCCTCCCACCCCCTCGTGGCAGGAAGGGACGCGATGCTGGCTATGCACCTGGACACCTACTGCAACATCCCCGCAGCAGGCGTATGCGTCGGGACCCCAGCCCTCCTGCATGCCGCGGAGGTCGAGGTCTTTCACAAAACATCCGGAGGGTACGAACCCGCGGGGCCGCCTGCACCCCTTGACGCCTACCTGGCCGACCGGGGATTCGAGGTCATCGAGATCACGACGCTCGAACAGCTCTGCTATGCCTCCAACTTCCTCTGCATCCGTGACGGCGAATGCATCGCGCCCGATACGGCCCGCATCGCACCGGCGGTCCTCGAGCGGCTGTCGGAGAAAGCCCGGCGGAACCCGCAAAAATACGGGCCGCTGCTCAGGCAGGCAGAGCACGATTATGCAATTTTGCGGGCCGATGCCGAATTTTTTCCGCACAAGCGGGAGGTGTATGCGCGCGGCCTCGACATGACCCCGCTTATGCTCACCAATGCCACCGGCGGCTACGGCGGTGCGCACTGCATGACCTGCGTGCTGCGGCGGGGATGAAGGAGCGCACCGTCAGGTCCGGTCGGGTGCCCAGGCTGCGGCATTCTTTTGAGACTGCCGGATTTTCGAACCGATATCGGCATACAGGGCGATCAGGTCCTCCGTGTGCCCGGAGATCTCATCAAGGGTGGCTTTCCGGGAGATGATCGCCCCGTGGGCGTTTGCCAGCTTGCGGATCTCGTGGAGGGGATCGCCCATCCCCGCATGCAGCCGTCCAATCTCGCTGAGATCATCGTATATTGCCTGAAACCCGGTCTCAATAGCAGTGCGCATCATCTCCGAAGATTTCTCCTCGTAGACATCGTGGACGATTGCCACGATGTGGCGCACCTGGGGCCCCGAAACCATGGGTATCCTTTCGATGACGATAAAAATGCTTTTCCCTTGTGTTTTGAGGACTTTTTCCGTTTTCTGCGGTGACCCTGTGGAAAACACCTCGCCGAATTCCTCCGCGGTGCCGAGGAGGGAGGCAGGGAGGAGGTCGTGGAGATGCGTGTCCGGCTCAACCGAGGGCTTTCCCAGCATGCTGCAGAGCGAGGAGAAGGCCCGGTTGTGCTGGACGAGGCGCAGGTCGCGGTCCACGATGAAAATAGGGTCTTTGAGGACATCGAGCACCTCCTGCCCGAAGGTTGCGTGGTCACGGCCCGAACCGCCCACCCCTGCCCCTTCCTGCACCGCAGTTACCCCGGAGACCGCGCGGGCCTCCATCTTTTTCCGGATCGTATGTTTGTGGATGGCCATCTCGATATTGCTGTACAGGGCCCGTTCGTTGACCGGTTTGACCAGGTATCCTGCCGGCGTGGTGGTGATCGCTTTGCGGAGTGTCTCGTTGTCGGAATGGGCCGTCAGGTAAATTACGGGCATGTCGTAGAGGGAGAAGAGCCTCTCAGTGGTCTCGATGCCGTCCATATCCCCCCGTATCCGGATGTCCATGAGCACCACGTCGGGCAGCAGCCTCCCGGCCATCTTGATGGCGTCATAGCCGTTGTCGACGGATGCAACCACCGTATAGCCAAGTCTCTGGAGCGTCTCCTTTAATTCGAGCGCCACAATCATCTCGTCTTCCACAATAAGGATTCTTCGTTCCGTCATTGTCTCTCCTTCTACTCCCGGTCAGCTGCGCGTGGAGGGGAAGGTAATGGTAAATTCGGTCCCCCCGACCCGGCGCAGCGCAATGGTCCCTCCAAGCTGGGCCGTCAGGCTGGTGACCAGCTGCATGCCCAGCGATTCGGTATTCCGGAAATCAACGTTCTCCGGGATCCCCACGCCGTTGTCCCGGACCACGAGCTCGTAGGCCTGATCGTCTTTTTTCCTGAACCTGACGGTGATGACCCCGGAATTTCTGGATTGAAAGGCGTATTTCAGCGAATTCGTGATCAATTCGTCGATGATGAGACCGCAGGGGATTCCAGTGTCGATATCGAGCGTGATATCGTCGTCGCATTCGATCACGAGCGATACCCCGGGGGTTATCGCGAGAAACTCGTAGATCAGGTGGTCGCCAAGATGTTGGATGTATTCGGCGATACGGATCCTCGCGAGGTTCTCCGAACGGTAGAGCTCCTCGTGGATCATCGCGATCGAAAAAACCCGGTTCCTGCAGTCCCGCAGGGCATCAAGGGCC
>DSDF01000128.1 GCA_011048835.1 Methanoculleus sp.
CACCCGCATGCGGGTGGTGACATAGATGTAGGGGGCAGGGCCGATAGCCGAACCGGCTACGCTAATTGACGTCATACACTCACCCTCCCGCGCTACTGAAAGAGTATCTCAGATGCATCCTTCAATCCGGACTCCCAGACTTCTGCGAGGAAGGTCGAGTAGCTGTAGTCCAGCTGCATCCCGCCGTCCCTGCTTTCCGCAATGATACCACCAAGAATATCGACCGTTCCTGCGAGCGTGAACCCGGAGAGTGTCTTGAGGCTGGAGAGCGCATCCTCGACCGCCGGCGTATCGCGCTCGTTGCAGTAGATGACGCCGCCGCCCAGTTCCGCGGCCGATCGCTTGCACAGCTCGCGCACCGCTTTCGCGTGAAAATCGTCGGGGAGGGCGGCAACCCGCTCAAGGGCTGCCGCATATACCTCATCGAGCTTTTCCTTCTGGGCGTTGAGGATCTCGCGCTTCACCGCAAGGTTGGCTGCAGCGTGTTCCTGCCGGAGGATGTACTCGGTCTGGCGATTGGCATCCTCGTCTGCCGCGATCTTGATTTCATCCGCCTGCTGCTTGGCTTCTGCGAGGATGGCATCAGACTCCGCCTTCCCCGCTCTCCGAATGGCCTCTGCCTCCTGTGTTGCCTTCTCCCTGATCTCACCGACTACAGCATCAAGTGCCATCGTCATTCTCCTCAGAACAGCAGCAGGAGTGCGACCACGAGACCAAAGATAACGATTGTTTCGGGAATCACCGTCAGGACCAATACAAGACCGAAGATATCCTTATTCTCTGCGGTGGCGCCGACCGCTGCGGTGCCGATACCGTACTGGGCGATAGCGGTCGCCAGGCCTGCCATTCCCACGGCGAGACCTGCACCGATTGCGACGAGTCCTCTTGCCGATGCCTCTGCAACTTCAACTGTCATTGTTTCAACTGCCATAATTTAATCCTCCGTAAATTTTCTGATCATCCCAAAGGGATCGTATTTTTTTCCTCTTCCAAGGTAGAATTTGGTGAAAAACTCAACGTAGTGCAAACGAATTGAGTGCAGGCCGCCACCGAGAAGGCCGAGTGCGGTGTTCAGGGTGTGGCCGAGCAGGAACACAATAAGTCCTGCGATGATGAAAATAACTCCCATCAGGCTCAAATCTTGCATCGCCGGTTCGATCATCATGCCGATGGCGATGTAATTCACCACCATTGCGATAGCCACAGACGAGATCCCCACCGCCGCCAGACGGGCGTAGGAGAGGGTGTGGCTCATCACCGTGGGTAATTCCAGGAGCTCCAGACTGTTTTCCTGCCCGATTGCGACGATACCGACGATGAGCATCACGGCGCCCAGCAGGGTCGCGATGTTCATGCCCGCGATGATCGGCGAAAGCCCGGTAAACGACGGCATCAGGGGAAGCTCAAACATCGACCAGAGCGCGAACAGGATGCCCCACATCACGAGGATCCACCCGGCCTGGCCGAACACCACTTTGTTCTGGTGTTTTCCAGGCTTGTACATCCTGCGAGCATTGCGAATGTGGATCAGCCGTCCCAGCGTGATGTGCAGGATACCCGCCCATGCCGAAAGGACAAGCATGAGTACAACATCCGGACCGTGGCCGTGGACTTCACCGCCGATACTCAGGTGCCGGTTGATACCGATCGGTTCCCAGGGGAGCGCGAACCCGAGAAACTCGGAAAACAGCAGGCCGAAGATGATACTCGAAACGCTGGCGTTTCGTATCACCTTGAGCAGCTTCGCTCCCGCATCGCCGGTGATGATCCTGCGCAGACCGAAGCTCAATGCCAGAAGCACCAGACCGTAGCCCACGTCGCCGAGGATAAACCCGAAGAAGACCGGGAAAACGATGGCGAGGAAGAGCGTCGGGTCCAGTTCTGCATACTGGGGCCGCGAATACACATCCATCAGCATTTCGGTCGGTTTCGAAAAATCCGGATTGTCGAATTCGATGGGAACGTTATCATTGACAGGATCAAAGTCCTGTTCGGCGATGAACACCCTGCCGTTCGTGACCGAACGCAGAGCAGCGGTCAGGGCCTCGACGTTTTCTGACGGTACCCAGCCTTCTGCCACAAACGTGGTGTCAGTCGTGGCGAACCGGAGCGGCGCTTCCGCACGCTCCGCCTCTGCCGTGAGGAGCTCGTCACATGCCACCAAAAATGCCTGATGCCTATCTTTACGAGCGGTTACCAGCTCGTCAATCTTCTCCATCTCCGCCCGGAGACGGGAAATCTCCTGCGTGTACCATGCAATGCGGTCTTTTGCCAGCCCTTCCTCCCCGGGGACGGGCACCGACTGGAACCCGGCCTCGAACAGGAATTGCTCCGCTTCATTGAGGCGTTCGTTGGGGACGATTGCAATAAGAAGGTTTCCGGAAACATCACCGGAAAAATACGTCTCCGCGGGCACGGGGAGCTCCACCTTCGCCGGGATGTGCCCGGCAAGCACCGAAAACTGCTCGTACCCCCGCAGGAGCGAGAGATCCACCTGTACCGGAACAAACGGTTCCAGTTCCGAGATCTTTGTTTCGCATTCCCGGATGGCACTTTCCAGATGGTTGCGCCGGTCAATGAGCTCCGAAACCTCCGCCTCAATCTGCGGGAGTTCGGCATCTATCCTCGCCGAAAGAGCCGATACGGACTCTTTGCGCTCAGGGACAACATCTGAAGGGGCACCACCGAAAGCGCTGACGATCGCCCGGATCCGGAGCAGCTCGGTCGACACCGCACTCGCCTGGGGCAGCGGCATGCCGATTTTTACGCCTTCGTATCCCTCTTCCTCCGTTTCGACGAAATCCTCGATATGAAAAACATGATGCCGGTACAGCTCACGCACGATTCCATCAAGCTGATCCTTTGACGCTACGACGAGCAACTTGCTCATCGGCCGGGTGTTAAACATCGAGCTTCACCTTGAACTGCGATACAATTCTTTCAACCGCCTTTTCAAGGTTGGTATCTGCGTCAGATCTCATTGCATATGCTTTCTTTCTGCCTTCTTCCATGATTTCGGCGTTCCTTTGCTTCGCCTCCTCACGGGCATCTGCAATGCGCTTGATTTTGTACTCCTCAGCATCGTTTCGTGCCCTGGCGATCAGATTCTCAGCTTCTACATGCGCGGCCGCAATCATGCGGGCTTTGTCTTCTTCCGCAGCGCTGATCATCGATCGATACTCTTCTTCTGCTTGTTTGATGCTCTTCAAGACCTCACTTTTCATCCAACCCTCCTCTCACGGCAATAGAATAATTCTGAGAAGGAGAAGTAATAATGGTTATTATTTCCCCTTAGCATGATGCAATCAAAGATACCGATAGGATATATCCTCCGAAGGCGGGGAAATCTCCACGCCACCGGCGGTTCGGCGGATCTGCGCACCATTGAGCTCGTCTGATGCGCAGATCAGGTGCTGCTCGGGATGCGTCCCCCGCTGGATCCCGCAGGCCAGAAGAATCTCAGGGCCGGCCGAAACCACCATCGAGAGGCGCTTTGAGCCGGGATGGCCCCGGGGCAGCACCACCAGGGGTGCATGGAAGGTGCGCACCAGCTCGAGGAGCATGCGTGCCTGCTCGACATCGCCCCCTTCCGGCGCGGAGACGACCACAAGGTCTCCACGCTCAAGCGTCTGGCAATATTCCTCCTCGCACGTCTCGATGCAGAGGGCAAACGGCTCACGGGCTTTTCCAATGAGCAGAAAAGAAGAGGAGCCCTCGATGAGCAGGAGCTCATCGCCGAGCGGGAGATTCATTCCTCGGAGACGTTTTCCGACTGGCAGGACGGGCAGATGGGGCGTTTGCTCACGCTCGTGAACCGCTCGCCGCAGTCATTGCAACGGTAGTTCTTCCCCTTGACCCGGTCAGCCATCTCCACATCCATCGGTCCACCGACACTGCACATTGCGCATCACCAGATGAGTAAGAGGGCGTGCCCGGCAATAAAATCTCTGTTCGGGTCGCCGGCGACCTGTCGTTACAAAAAGGGGGGATCAGGAGTGTTCGGCAAGCCACGCGTACCGCATGTTAATCGTCTTGCCCTGCTCCAGTTCGAACTGCTCGACGGCGGTCTTGAAGGTGCCGTCGAAGGTCGTCTCGTAGATGAGGATGGACCCTTCCGCGTAGATCTGCAGGGTGACCGGCAGGTTATCCGCGTAGCGCTTGTTGATCTCCACGCGGATCTTGTCGGAGGGCGTCACCGTGAAACGATCGCCACTATTCGGGCCCCAGTGTACCCTGCGCGTCTCATCAGTATCGGTCATGTAGATAGGACAGTCGCCGAGATCCTGACAGGTGCACCCCTTGAAGCTCATCTCGCCTCCGGCATCGTAGACGACGAAGAAGTCATTTAGCTTCGCCTGCGTGGTGATCTTGAAGGTCACATCGGTCAATCCGGGGAAGACATCGCCGTCGATCTGGGTGAACGGTCCTGCCCGATCGATGGACGGGGGCGGGCGGTAATCTATGCGCATCCCACCCCACTTTTCTTTGGAATCCGTGATCTCGCCGGGATCGCCGCCCGGACCGGGGGTCACCACCTGCTGGAACTTGAAGAGCAGGTCCCGGATACTGGTGCCCTGGAGCGTGAACGAATCCGCTTCGGCTTGATAGCCCCCGGGGATGTCGACCGCATCGACCCGGTAGTACCAGAAGTCCTTGTACCAGAACCCGGGCTCCTCCTCCACGACATTCTCTATCCACCAATCCTCTCCCTTGTAGGGATAGCTCCAATCCCTGCAGCCGGGAAACACGTTCCCGGCGAAGTGGAATACCTCGCCCTGCGTGAGCGAGAAGGTGGTTACGGCCTCCTCACGGAGCGGACCGTTGTCCTCGATCAAACGGGGGGAGTCCCACCATTTCACCGGCTGGATCACCTTGACCAGCGCGAAATCAAACGACGTCGCATCGTCCTCCGCCGGGTCGTCAAAGCTTCCCGGCACGTAGATGCCGACGGTGACATCAGGCCACAGCGTGGACGCCGCGACGGGCGGCGCAAAGGCCACGAGCACACCGAGGGCACACAGGAGGACGAATGCATTCTTCCATGTAATGGTTTCCATTTTCTTCAACCTCAATGCATCAATTGTTCCGGCATCACACCCAGGCGCTGCCGCGGTTCATTCACCGTGCCATACATAGCAATGCTCTTTTTTATTCACATTGTTATATATTAACAATAGCAATAATCACTGGTAATTATATAAATAGATTTCTATATTTGAGTTACAATATTGTCCCGGGATGCATGAAGGTGGTATGAAATAGTCTATTGGCAATCATCATTCCAGAAAACTGCGCCCGAGAGAAGAGAACGGGGCGTGCGCTCTCGCGGGATGTCCGGCCACAGGAGCGTGCGCCCGGTACGTGGAGGGACAATGATCGCCTGCCAGCACCCTGCAATAGTCACGAAAGGACAAAAATCACGATTCACGTGACGGATCAACCGCACACCGCCGATCCCGCGCCATCCCCTAGAGAGTGATGCCCACCAGGTTGAGCACGATAAGCAGCGCCGCCCCGGCAATCCCCCCGAACGCACAGACGACCACGCTCACCCAGGTGATGGGAACCTCGCCCATGCCGAGGATGTCGAGCTGGTTGACGATGAAGAGGGTGATCAGGCCCACCACGGCATTGACCACGAGCGTGGATGCCTTTTTCAGAAAGTAATAAATTGCGGCGGCAATCCCGATGGCGAAGAGGATGACGATAATGGTTTCTATCATCCTATTTACCAATGATCTGCTGATTATTGAATCTTACTGGTGGTAGTATGACAGTACCGATAATCCTTGGCACTTCACCCAGCACCTCGATTGCGGCCAGCATGTCGAAGAGGTTGCCGGCGAGCATCGCCGACCGTATGGGTTCGCCGAAGGCACCCCCCTCCTTCCACGAGGGATTGGAGAGCTCCACCGAGAAGTCCCCGGTGACGGGATTGGCCGTGTGGGCGCCGACCAGATCATGGACCCAGATCGCCCGCTCCTCGTCCACTGTGCCCCGCGGCCCGTCCACCACCAGGTTGTGCATGCCGATGCCCGGCGACCCACCCGGCCCGCTGCGCACTGCGCTCGCCGTGCTCTCCTCGCCGTAGCGGTACGCGGTCTTGAGGTCGTACGCAAACCCGCAAAGCACGCCGTGCTCGACAAAATCGATGCGCCGGGCGGGCATGCCCTCCGCATCCCACAGCGTGCTTCCCAGCCCGCGGGTGTGAGGATCGTCGTAGAGGGAGAGCACCTCCCCCATGCACTGCTCCCCGATTTTGCCTGCGAGCCACGATCGGCCTGCGTGCACGTTTCTCCCCGAGAGGGCCGGAACCACCACGTGGCCGATCAGCTGGGCGAGGGCGACAGGTGAGAGGATGACAGCAAAGGACCCGGTCGCCACGTCCTTCCCGTTTGCGGAGTGGCATGCCAGAAACGCGGCCGAACGCCCGATATCCACCGCATCGATGTCCAGAAAGCAGGACCGGTCGAACTCGTAGCCGGTCGAGGTCCCCCGAATTGCCTCCAGCGAGGCGCCCACCCCGGTCTTCTGCCGTGTGTAATAGACCCCGCTGCTGTTGGCGAGCACCGATTCCGACAGGGAGAGGGATGCCGACCCGCCGATCACCCCGGCATCGTGCTCCGCCGCACCGAGGAGGAGGTCGGCGGCGAGCCGGCGGGCCGCCTCAACGCCGGGCACCACCGCAGGGTCGAAGACCGGCACCTCCCCCGGCAGCCGTGCGGGACCGGGCAGGCCGTGCCATTCCTGCGCCGTGGCGAGCCGCCCGCTGGCGAGCGCCGCATCGAGGCATGCCTGCCAGCGTGCGGGATCATCGGTGCTCGAGGTGCCGATGTGCCCGTCGGCGACGGTGCGGATCATGATGCCCCGGGCGCGGGTCTCGTGCGCTTCGCCGATGATGGTGCGTTTCAGGTCGACGCCCACCGACCGGCTTTCGGCATAGTAGACCTCGACCTCGTCGGCGGCCTTCTCGCCCGCACGAAGGATGGCATCGACCAGCGGTGCGATCTCAAGCTGCACCGTGACCACCTACCACTGCCGATCTCAGGAGCACATGGGGCGAACCGTCGCTCACCGGCACGCTCTGGCCCGACTTGCCGCAGAACCCCTGGTGCATCCTTCGGTCGTCGGCACAGAGCTCGATGGTGTGCAGGGTGGCGAGGATCTCGCCGGTGAGGGAAACATCACGGACCAGGTCCCGCAGTTCACCGTCCCGGACCAGGTACCCGTACTCGGCGTTGAACTGGAAGACCCCGCGGCCGGGGTCCACCTGCCCGCCGCGAGAGCCCCTGAGCAGGATGCCGGTGCCGCAGGCCTCGATCACCTCGTCGGCGGTTGCGTCCCCGTTTTCGATGAACGTGTTGCTCATGCGCACGATGGGGGGGTCTCCCGCCACGCCGCGGGCATGCCCTGCCGCCCCGCCGCCCACTGCAGCGAGGGTCTCGCGATTGTGCAGAAATGAGGTGAGCACGCCGTTTTTGATGATCTCCGTCCGGGCCACGGCCACGCCCTCGGCATCGACCGGCTCGAACCCGAATTCGGGCATGGTGGGATCGTCAACGATCGTCAGCACGGCGTTTCCGATCTGCTCGCCGATACGGCCCCCGATCACCGACCCGCCCTCCTTGATGATGTCGCCTTCGCTGGCGTGGCCGATGGCTTCGTGGGCGAAGACCCCGGCAAGCTCGGGGTCGAGCACCGCATCCATCGTCCCGCCGCGCACCGTGGCCGCATCGAGCAGGGCCACCGCCCGCTCGCCGGCGGTCCGCCCCATCTCCTCGCGGTGGGCGAGGTTGAGCCCCCGGATGGTGTGCTCGCTCTCCCGCCCCATCTGCAAAAACCCGCCTTTCCGGGCGACGGCGAGGACGGAAAACCCGCAGCGGGTGATCTCATAGGTGTACTCGTGCCCGCTTGCATCCTCGAAGCGGACACTGTTGATCTCCTCGGTATAGCGCCCCCTGGTGCTGGTAACGCCGGGCACCTTCGCGGCCGCCTCGATCCCGGCGAGCATCGCCTGCTTCTCTTCGAGGGAGACGTCGCGGGGATCGAGTGCCGGTGCCGGCACGGGGAGGATGCGCGAGGGGGCGTCGGCGAGGGAGACCTTCTCTTCGGTCGCTCTCGCCAGACGGAGGGCGTCCTGCAGAACGGTCTCGATCACCGCCTGCGACCGGCCCGAAAAATTGTCGATGGCAATGACGCCCCAGCCCGTCTCACCGAGCGCCCGCACCACCGCCTTGTCAAAAAAACTGGTCCCTGCGGACTCAATCACACCGTTGTCGATGTCGATGTGGGTGACCTGGCCACTCACATGCCTGATATCGTAGTATCGCGCCTCTGCCATACCCTATACTCCAGATGGAGTAGGGGTGGTTGAGTCAAAGACCTTTGGGGTGGCGCTGGCCGCCACCCGGTGGATTTTATCCAGGAAGCTCTGCCTGTTCTCCGGCACGAGGGCCTGCTCGAGCACGTCTTCGATGGTTTTCACCGGGATGATCTCCACCATATCGCGGTAGCGCTCCTCGATGAGCACGTCGTCGACGTTGGACTGGGGGATGAGCACCTTTTTGATGCCCGCCTTGGCCGCCGCCTCGATCTTGTAGGTGACCCCGCCCACCGGCAGCACGTTGCCGCGGACCGAGAGCGACCCGGTCATGGCCAGGTCCTGGCGGACCGGGATCTCGCAGAGGGCGCTGATGACCGCCGTCGCCACGCTGATGGAGGCGGAGTCGCCCTCCACGCCCTGGTAGGTGCCGATGAACTGGATGTGGACGTCCATCTCCTTGAGGTCCACGCCGGTGAACTTCTTGATAATCGCGCTGATGTTGGTGATCGATTCGCTGGCGATCTCCTGGAGGCGGCCGGTGGCCAGGATCGTGCCGCCCATCTTGCTCTGGGTGGGGGTGACCTCGGCCATGATGGGCAGCACGGAGCCCGAATCGCTGCCGATGACCGCAAGGCCGTTGACGCGGCCGACCGCGGTGCCCTTGATCACGGTGAGGTCGTACTCCCTGCTCCGGCGGATAAACTCGTCGGACATCTGGCCCTCGATCGAGCGGGCCATGCCTTTCGCCGCGAGCACATGCTCGGCGGTGGTCACGCCCGCCCCTTCCTGGCGGGCAAGGTCGCCGGCAACCCGGATCAGCCCGCCCATGTCGCGCAGCTTGAGGGTGAGGTAGCCCTTGCGGTTGCTGCGCCGGCGCGCCTCCCTGAGGATCTCCTCGATGGCACTGCGGTCGAAGTGCGGGATCTTGCCGTCGTTTTTGATCTCCTGGGCGACGAAACGGATGAATTTGCTCCGGTTCTCCTCGGTGTCGGGCATGGTCTCCTGCATGTAGACCTCATAGCCGTAGCCCCGGATACGCGAGCGGAGTGCCGGGTGCATCCCCTGCATGGCATCCATATTCCCCGCGGCGATCATGATGAACCGGCAGGGGACAGGCTCGGTGCGCACCATGGCGCCGCTCGAGCGCTCGCTCTGGCCCGTGATGGGGAACTCGCCTTCCTGCAGGGCGGTCAGCAGGTTCTGCTGGGAGTGGGGGGTGAGCGTATTGATCTCGTCGATGAACAGCACCCCGCTGTGGGCCTTGTGGATGGCGCCGGCTTCGACACGGTCATGCGAGGGCGTCTCCAGCCCCCCGCTCTGGAAGGGGTCGTGGCGCACGTCGCCGAGCAGGGCGCCGGCATGCGACCCGGTACCGTCGATGAACGGCGCCATCTCCTTGCCCTCGTTGGAGACGAGGAGTTTCGGCACCATGGCCTCCTCGCGCGGGGTGGAGTAGCGCAGCGCCATGAACACGAAGGCCGCGGCGATGATACCCATCAGCCACTGCATGCTGATGAAGGCGTAGCCGATGATCCCGATCATCAGCAGCATGATGAGCGTGTTGCGCATCTGGAGGCGCTTTCTCGCCTCGTTTTTATGGGCGTTGACGATCTCCTTGCCGCGGCCCGACTTCACCGTCCGGATGACGGGGGTGTTGGAGTCCTCAACGTTGGGGTAGACCAGGATATCCTGCATCTCCTCCTTGGGGAGCAGTTCGGCCATCGCCTTGGCCAGCATTGATTTTCCGGTGCCGGGTGTCCCGATCATCATCACGTGACGCCGCTGGACCGCCGCCTTCTTGATCACCTCGACGGCGTGCTCCTGGCCGATCACCTGATCGATCAGGTGCTGCGGCACATCGATGTCAGCCGACGAGGCGACCTCGAGGCCGGCGAGGATGTCCTCATCCACCTCCGGCTCCGCATCTGATTCGGAATTGGATTCAGTGGATTTGGGAACGAGTTCATTATTTTCCATTGCGATAGTTACCTCTCTGCACCGATAGGGATTAAATAATTATTCTCGATAGTTTAAGTACTTTCAGCAAAGGGTAATCCCATGAAAGTCGTAACAACGGAAAAATCACAGGTTTTAGGGGTAAAAATCGCCGAAGCTCTCGATCTGGAAATCGTCGATACCAGGTTTTCACGCTTCCCCGACGGGGAGCTCTACCTGCGGACGGGCGATCTCGACGGAGAGACGATCCTCGTGGGCAGTGTCATGGACAGCGACACGCTCGTCCAGCTCCTCCTCCTCATCGATGCCTGTGACGGGTCCGAAAACACCCTCGTGCTGCCGTATATGGGCTACGCACGCCAGGACAAAAAGTTCCACGAGGGCGAACCCATCAGCGCCCGGGCGATCGCGCGGGCGCTCTCCCCCGGCGTCGCCCGGGTCGTGTGCGTGAACATTCACGAGGAGTCGGTGCTCGATCACTTTCAGGTCCCGGCCCGGAACCTCTCGCTCGCCCCCGCCATCGGGGAGTACATCGCCGCAATGCCCCTTGCCGATCCCCTCATCCTCGCTCCCGACGCCGGCGCCTCGGCGTTCGCCGCAGCGGTTGCCGGCGTGGGCGGGTGGAACTGTGACGAGCTGCAGAAAACACGGCTTTCGGGAGATGAGGTGCGGATCACGCCCCGGGCCATCGATGCCGAAGGGCGCGAGGTGGTCATCGTCGACGACATTATCGCCACGGGAGGGACCCTTGCCACGGCCGCATCGATGCTCCTCGCGCAGGGTGCGGCGGGGGTGCACGCCGCGTGCGTGCACGGCGTGTTTTCCGGCGGCGCATATACGCGGCTGCGCCACGCCGGGGTGAAATCGGTCGTCGCCAGCGACACCATCGAGGGAGGCGCAAGCCGTATCACGGCCGCGGCCTGCATTGCACCGGCACTCACATCCGCATGATCACCATCGACGGGAGCCGCCTCGAAGGGGGCGGCCAGCTGGTCCGGGCGGCGGTCGCCCTTGCCGCACTCTCCGGGGAGGGTGTGGCGATCGAAAATATCCGTGCCCGGCGGAAGAACCCGGGCCTCCGGTCCCAGCACATCGCTGCGGTCAGGGCGGTCGCCGGTGCCTGCGGTGCCGAATGCACGGGCCTTTCCGTGGGGAGCGGCAGGTTGCGGTTTGTGCCGGGGCCACTGCGGGAGCGGAGCTTGCAGGTCGACGTCGGCACTGCGGGGAGTATCCCCCTCGTGCTGCAGGCCTGGCTGCCCGCCGCGACCGTCGCCGGGGGAACGATACGCGTCTCCGGCGGCACCGAAGTCGCCTGGAGCCCGACCATCGACTACGCAGAGCACGTCTTTTTGCGGGCGCTCCGGGACGCGGGGGCGGCAGTCGAATTGCGCATCCTCCGCCGGGGCTACTTCCCGCGGGGCGGGGGTCTCGTCGAGGTGGTGGCGGCGCCCTCCGATCTCTCCCCGGTCCGCCCCTCACCGGAAGGGGCCGGCGGCATCATCTCCTGCTCCTCCAACCTGCCCGCCCACGTGGCGGAGCGCCAGGCCAAGGCCGCCGCCACACGCCTCCTGTCGTCGGCAGGCGAGCTGCCCGTCACCCTTGACCGGCGCGAGGAGCTGGAGACGGGGAGTTCCTGCACGGTCTGGCAGGCGCAGAAAGGGGGCTGTGCGATCGGCCGCCGGGGCTATCCCGCGGAACGGGTTGGAGAGGACGCGGCGGACGCACTCCTCGCCGAACTGGCCTCCCCCGCATCGGTGGACCTCCACCTCGCCGACCAGCTGATCCTCTACCTCGCCCGCTACGGGGGATCGTTCACCGCCCCGTCGCTCTCCCTCCACGCCGCCACCATGTGCTGGCTGTGCGGGGAGTTCGGGCTCACCGTCTCCCACCGCACCACGCAGGCAGGGCTCGTCGAGGTGCGTGCATGATCAAAGTGCTCGACGCCTCGGCTTTTTTCATCGACCTCCACCTCGCAGGTCCGCTCTTCACCACGCCCGCCGTGGCGGACGAGATCAAAGACCTCGCGGCAAAATGCCGCTTTGACGCCTGCGTTGCGGCAGGGCTCACCGTCGCGGAGGGGTCCGCCGAGGCACTGGGGCGTGTGCTGCAGGCGGCGGAGCGAAGCGGCGATGCAGGGGTGATCTCGGATGCAGACGCAGGCATCCTCGCCCTCGCCCTCGACCTGCAGGCCACGCTCGTCACCGACGACTTCGCCGTCCAGAACGTCGCACACCGTCTCGGCATCGCCGTGCAGCCAATCCTCCAGCGCAAGGCGAAACCCCGCACCTGGAAGTACCGCTGCTCCGGCTGCGGGCGGTATTTCGGGCATCCGGGCATCTGCGAGTACTGCGGTGCGGAGATCAGACGAAAACTTAAATAAATTGTGGCTGACCTCTTCACATGTCATCGCTTGAGGATCTGATCGCGCATGCGCGGAGACTCCACTCCGAGGGGCATAACCCGAGCCAGATCGCCGACGAACTGAACCTCTCCATGGAAACGGTGACCTGGCTGCTCACCCAGCAGAAGGGCGCCGAGGCGCCGCGCGATATCGCCATCGACTGGACGCCGGTGAGCAGCCACGCGGACATGCTGCGTGACATCTCGGTGCTGATGCTCAAGCAGTTCTATTATGCACAGTGCGAGACCCCGCCGGGAAGGGAAGGGGCCGAGCCCACGGTGGCCATCGGCATTGCCCAGTCAGGCATCCCCCTCGCCACGCTCATCGCCGCAGAGCGTGAGATGCGTCTTGCCATCTACCACCCCCGCAAGCATGCCACCGGTGAGAACCCGGTCGGATCGCTCTCCGGCAATTTCGCCCAGATCGCCGGGGAGCGCTGCATTATCGTCGATGACGTGATCACCAGCGGCAGGACGATGAACGAGACGGTTGCGTACCTCCGCTCCCACGGCGCCCTGCCGGTGGCAATCAGCGTCCTCTTCGATAAAAGGGGCATCCGGGAGGTCGACGGCGTGCCCCTCCACTCGCTCTTCCGCGTCTCCCGGATCGACTGAGCGTTTTCTCCTTCAGGAGCCCTATTTTTCGCCGGAACCCACGTTCCGGCTCCCCACGGGGTGCGCCGCGCGCGGGCGGCGGTTGCTGGCCCGGCCGCCCCTGCATCGATTGATATATATAGAAGTTCAAATCCACCAATATGAGATAAAGGAGGATTCACTACATGCTTGCAGGACAACCTGTCGTAATATTAAGAGAGAATGTGGACCGTTCCCGCGGAAAAGAGGCGCAGCGGTCCAACATTATGGCGGCGAAGGCCATTGCCGGTGCGGTCCGCACAACGCTCGGCCCTCGCGGCATGGACAAGATGCTCGTTTCGCCGAGCGGCGATGTCGTGATCACCAATGACGGGGCGACCATCCTGCACGAGATCTCGGTCCAGCACCCCGGCGCGAAGATGGTTGTCGAGGTGGCCGAGACCCAGGACGAGGAGGTCGGCGACGGCACCACCACCGCCTGCATTCTCGTGGGCGCTCTCATGGAGGAAGCCGAACGCATGCTCAACCAGAACATCCACCCGACCGTCATCGCCAACGGCTACCGCCTTGGTATGATGAAAGCGATGGAAATCCTGGACGGGCTGGCCATCACAGCAAAGGGCGAAGACCGCGACCTGCTCCACAAAGTTGCCGACACCGCGGTGACCGGCAAGTCCATCGAGGCGGTCAAGGATAAAATCAGCGGCATGGTCGTTGATGCGGTCTGCACCGTCGCCGAGCACAGGGAAGACGGCACCGTGGTCATCGACGAAGACGATATCTTCATCAAGACCATGATCGGCGACCACATGGAGGGAGCGGAGCTGGTCATGGGCTTTGTCATCGACAAGACCCGCGTGGACAAGGCGATGCCCAAGAAGATGGAGAACGCAAAGATCGCACTGCTCGCCCACGCCCTCGAGATCACCAAGACGCAGGTCAGCGCCAAGATCAAGATCACGTCGTCCGACCAGATGGAGGCCTTTGCAGAGCAGGAGCGGGCAAGCCTCCGCGAGATGGCGGAGAAGATCGCCGCCACCGGCGCCACCGCCGTGTTCTGCCAGAAGGGCATCGCCGACGCGGTGCAGTACCACCTGGCCAAACTGGGCATCTTCGCCATCCAGGACTTCCCCGAAAAGGAGCTCAAGTTCGTCGCCCGGGCAACCGGCGCTACCATCGTCAACAAGGTGGAGGACCTCTCCGGGGATGTGCTCGGCACCGCCGCGCTCATCGAGGAGATGAAGGATATCGTGCTCACCAAGATCACCGGATGCGAAAACCCGAAGACCGTGAGCATCCTCCTCAAGGGATCCAGCCAGGTGTTCGTGGACGAGCTCGAGCGTGCGGTCTACGATGCCAAACGCGTGGTGATGGATGCCCTCGAGGACGGCACCTACATCGTCGGCGGGGCCTCGGTGGACACCGAGCTGCTGCTGGGCATCCGCGAGTACGCGGCGAGCGTCGGCGGCAGGACGCAGCTCGCAATCGAGGCCTTTGCCAACGTCTTTGAGGCCATCCCGCGCACGCTTGCGGAGAACTCCGGCTACGACCCCATCGACAAGATCGTGGAGCTCAAGGCCGCCCACGCGGCCGGCCAGAAGTACGCCGGCCTGAACGTCTACACCGGCAAGATCGTGGACATGTACGAGGAAGGCGTCATCGAGCCCCTCCGGGTCAAGAGGCAGGCCATCCAGAGTGCGGCGGAAGCAGCAAGCATGCTCATCCGGGTGGACGACATGATGATCACCCAGACCCACCGGCCCGGGGAATAACCCCCCCCTCACGCTCTTTTTTACCCTCTCGACGAGGTGGTCACGATGTCGACCTCGTCCTCTTCGATCGGTGCATCTTCGGGAAGGCTCTTTCCGGCCTGAAAAATGAGGACGGTATCGGGGACGATGCCGAAGGAGAGGAGGGCGTCGGCGTAGGTGTCGCCGGGATGCGCCTCGTAGATCGCACAACGGCCCTCGCGCCTGAAGTTAAACCTGCACCGCATCATCGCTTCGACAAGTATTATGGCACCGGCGGCAAAATAGGTATGCAGCATTTATTGCCTGTTTCCGTGCCGAGGTAGTCTAGTCCGGCAAGGCGGGGGCCTCGAAAGCCTCTGGTGCTTGGCACCACGGGAGTTCAAATCTCCCCCTCGGCGTTTCATTGCAACGCTCCCCCATTCAAGGCCACTTTCGCGTTTTTTGCATGCAGCCATGAGCCCACCACATCTCCTGCACAGGTTCACTGCATCCGCTATCCCGGAGCACCCCGCGGTGCTTCTCCCGATCACGAAGGTACGAATGGTGGTCACGGCGAAAGGAAAAAATAAATAATTTTATTTAACATTTATAAAATGTTAATAATATATCATATTCTGTGGTTCCCATGCACTGCACAAACACCCTCATCATGCTCGCCGTCATCCTTGCCTGCGGCATCTTCCTCGCAGGCTGCACGGGCACCCGGGATGCGGCTGCCGCCGGATCTTCCGAGTCAGTCTTCGTCTATTGCGGGGCAGGGCTGAAAGCGCCGATGCAGGAGATCGGATCCGTATTCGAAGAACACTACGGCGTGGCCGTCGAGTATACCTATGCGGGTTCCGGCGCACTCATCACCCAGATGGAGCTCTCACGAAAAGGCGACGCCTTCATCCCGGGCGGGACGCCGGACTATGCCATCGCCCTGAACAAAGGTCTCGTGAGCGACCAGCCGCAGTACGTCGCCTACCACGTGCCCGTGATCGCCGTGGCGAAGGACAACCCGAAGAACATCACCTGCGTCGAGGACTTCACGAAGCCCGGCATCACGGTCGCCCTCGGGGGCATCAACCAAACCGCCATCGGCAAGGCAGGCGACAAGCTCTTCAG
>DSDF01000115.1 GCA_011048835.1 Methanoculleus sp.
CCCTCACCTTCGAGATCACCCGCCAGAAGAACCAGATCGCACGCGGCCACGATATCACGCGGGAGACACGGCATTTCAATGAAGGTCGGGGCATCACCATGTCCTCCCGCAGCAAGGAGGAGGAGACCGACTACCGCTACTTCCCCGAACCCGATCTCCGGCCCCTGCGCGTGCGGGACTGGCTTGACGACATCACCCTGCCTGAACTGCCCGACGCCCGCAAAGCGCGGTTCGTGGCGCAATACGGCATCTCGCACAACCACGCACGCACCCTCACCGGCGACATGAAACTCGCCAACTTCTTCGAGAAGGTGGCCGGCGACGACCCGGTGCTCGCTGCCACGTGGGTGGCCGACACCCTGCTCGGCGAGCTCAACTACCGCGACATGAGGATCGACAGGGTGCCGCCCGCCCACTTCGCCGACCTGCTCGTCCTGTTGCGGGCGGATGCCATCACCGACCGCGCCGGCGTGGACGTGCTCCGCGTCATGCTCGACGAGGGCGCCGCCGGCGAGGAGATGGAGCTGCCCTCGGCGGTCGTGGACCGGCTCGGGCTGCGCAAAGCTGCAGGCGACGAGTTCGACGAGGTGGCGGCGCAGGTGGTCGAGGCGCACCCGGACGCGGTTGCCGACTACCAGAACGGCACAGGCGGCGCACTGAATTTCCTGGTGGGACAGGCGATGCGAAAGACGCGGGGCCGCGCCGACGCCCGGGATCTCGGCCGGCGCATCAAAGAACTGCTCGAGAACAAGGAGGCATAACCAGCCTTGCACCTGATAATTGCAGAGAAAAATATTGCGGCGCAGCGCATTGCGCAGATACTGGCAGGAGAGGAAAAGGTCAGCACCTCGAAAGAGGGGGGTGTTTCCACCTACCGCTTCGACGACGTGGTGGTGATGGGGCTGCGCGGGCACGTGGTCGAGGTGGACTTCGAGCCCGGCTACACCAACTGGCGCAGCGACGTCTACACCCCCCGCAGCCTCATCGACGCCCGGACCGTGAAAAAGCCCACCGAGACGAAGATCGTCGCCCAGATCCACAAACTGGCGAAATCGGCCGATATCGTCACCATCGCCACCGATTTCGACACCGAGGGGGAGCTCATCGGCAAGGAGGCCTACGAGCTGGTGCGGCAGAAAAACGGATCCGTCCCCGTCCAGCGAGCCCGTTTTTCGGCCATCACCGCAGAAGAGATCCGCACCGCCTTTGCGCACCCCGTGGAGATTGATTTCGATCTGGCGGCGGCAGGCGAATCAAGGCAGCATGTGGACCTGATGTGGGGGGCTTCGCTCACGCGGTTCATCAGCATCGCCGCACGCCGGGGCGGCAGCAATATCCTGAGCGTGGGCCGGGTCCAGAGCCCCACCCTCGCCATGATCGTGGACCGGGAAAAGGAGATCGAGGCGTTCGTACCGCGGCCCTACTGGATGCTCTCCCTGGAGACGCAGAAAGGGGGGCATTATTTCGAGGTGCGCCACACCCACGGCCGGTTCTGGGAGAAAGCAGAGGCCGAGGGGGCGCGGGACCGCTCAGGTGAGCCCCTGGTCGCAACCGAAGTCCGCACCGGGGAAAAGACCAGCAAGCCCCCGTCGCCGTTCGATACCACCTCGTTCATCGTTGCCGCAGCACGCCTGGGCTTTTCCGCGGCGAATGCGATGCGGGTCGCGGAAGATCTCTACATGAACGGGTACATCTCCTACCCCCGCACCGACAATACCGTCTACCCTGCCTCGCTCGATCTGAAGGGTACCCTCTCCATGCTCGCCACATCCGCATTCGCCGCCGAGGCCGCATGGGTGCGCGACCACCTTCGCGCCCGGCCCACCCGGGGCAAGAAGTCGAGCACCGACCACCCGCCCATCCACCCCACCGGGGCGGTGAAACGGGGCGTGCTTGCCGACGACCAGTGGAAGATCTACGAACTGGTCGTCCGCAGGTTCCTCGCCACACTCTCGCCCGATGCGAAGTGGAAGACGCTGAAGTATCTCTTCGATGCGGGGGGCGAGCCGTATACGGCGACCGGGCAGCGGCTCGTGGAGGAGGGCTACCGGCACGTCTACCCGTACAGCGACGCCCGGGAGTACCTGCTCCCCGATATCGCGGTCGGCGAACGCCTGCCCATCCACGAGGTGATCCTTGAGGAAAAGGAGACGCAGCCGCCCGCACGGTATTCGCAGAGCAAACTCATCCAGCGGATGGAGGAACTGGGGCTCGGCACGAAGAGCACGCGCCACGATGTGATCGCCAAGCTCATGGCACGGCGGTACGTGGAGGGCACGCCGATGCGCCCCACCCTCGTCGGGCGCGCGGTCACCGAATCGCTGGAAAATCACGTCGCCCTGATCACCAAGCCGGATATGACCCGCACCCTCGAGTCCCACATGGAGGAGATCAAAAAGGGGCGCCGGTCCAAAGACACCGTGGTGGCCGAATCGCAGGAGATGCTGCATGAGGTCTTCGATGTCCTCGAGGAGCACGAGGAGGAGATCGGTGATGAGATCATGGAGCGCACCGACCAGGAGCGCATCGTCGGTCCCTGTCCGGTCTGCGGCAACGACCTCGCCATCCGATCCACCCGGGGAATGCGGCAGTTCATCGGCTGCACACGGTATCCCGAATGCACTTTCAATCTCGGCCTTCCCGGCGCACAATGGGGACGGGCGTTGCGCACGGATGAGGTCTGCGATACGCACCACCTCCATTTCGTGCGGCTCGTGCGGAAAGGGGCGCGGCCATGGGAGATCGGCTGCCCGCTCTGCGCCCATATCGAATCCAACGAAAAAACCCTGCGCATGATGCCCTCCATGACCGGCGACCTGATCGAGCGCCTCCACGCGCACCACACCTACTCGGTCTCCGAGATCGCCCAGAGCGATACCGGCGTCCTCGCCCGCATGCTCGGCGTGAGGGATGCGGAGGCGGCGGCCCTGCAGCAGGAGGCAGACTCAGTCCTCCAGATCCTGCGAAAACGGACCGAGCTGCGTAAATTCGTGAGAAAGCATATCCCTCCCCGTCGCGGCAGGAGCCACGGTAAAGTGCTCAACGCGCTTTTTGCGGCGGGCATCAACACCATCGAGGACCTGGCGGCGACCCCGGCACGGGCGCTCGGCACCATGCATGTCGGGGAGAAGGAGGCCGCGCTCCTGCTCGATGAGGCCCGCCGCGTGGCAAACGAGGCACAGCTGCGGGAATTCGGCATTCCCCCGGTCAGCCTGAAAAAATACCTCGACGCCGGTATTACGGCGCCGAAGGATTTCTGCGCTCTCCACCCCGCATACCTCAGCGTGAAAACCGGGCTTTCGATCGACACGGTGTACCGCCACGTGGCAAAGGTCTGCGCGGGCATGGGGACCGAGCCGCCCGAGAAGGTGAGCAAAAAGGCGTTTGAAGAAGGGCGGGATCAGCTCCTCTCCCTTCCCGGGATCGGCGAATCCACGCTGGAGCGTCTGTATCGGGCGGGCATCGTGGACCCGGATGCACTCGCCGCCTGCGATGCTGAGACCGTGGCAAAAAAGAGTGGATTATCAGCTGAAAAAATCAACGCATATAAGGAAGCAGCCCGGGCCGCATGAGACGGCGCCGGAGCGACAGCGGGAGTGATTGCGGCGTGAGATATGCGTGGAAGGACTGGGTGCACGTGACCAAGCTCGATCCCGACAAAACGATCGATTCTGCATCCATCGAGGAGATTGCAACCAGCGGGACCGATGCCCTGATGCTCTCGGGGACACTCAATGTAACACGGGAAAACCTTGGCGTCCTGCGGGAACAGGTGGAGCGCTACGATCTTCCGCTGGTGGTGGAGCCTGCCGATCCGGAAACCGTGCTCTTCGACGGGGTGGACGCGCTCTTCGTGCCCAGTGTGCTCAATACCCCCGATGTGGGCTGGATCGTGGGCAAGCACCAGCACTGGGTCAGGAACCACGCCGTGGAGTGGGAGAAGGTCGTCCCCGAGGCCTACATCGTCCTCAACCCCGCGTCGGCCGTGGGCAGGGTGACCCGGGCTTTCTGCGATATCGCAGCGGACGATGTGGCGGCCTATGCCGTGGTCGCGGACCGGTACTTCCGCTTTCCCATCGTCTATATCGAATATTCCGGGACCTATGGCGATCCAGCGGTGGTCCGCGCCGCATCCGAGGCCGTGGAGAAGGCCATGCTCTACTACGGCGGCGGCATCAATTCTGCGGAGCGGGCCGCCGAGATGGCGCAGTATGCCGATACCATCGTGGTGGGCAACGCCGTCTATGAGGAGGGCCCCGGCGCCCTGAAGGCCACGGTCCGGGCAGTGCACTGATCAATCCACCATGCCGGAAATCGATTTTGTCCTTGTCGATCCCCTGTACGAGGGAAATGTCGGGTTCTGTGCCCGGGTACTGAAGAATTTCGGGTTTTCGCGCCTTGTACTGATCAACCCGCCCCCGCTGGGCGACGAGGCCATCGCCCGCGCCTCCCATGCCCGCGACGTGCTGGAGCAGGCCGAGCACTGTACGCTCGACGAGGTCTTCGCCCGCAGCACCACTGTCATCGCCACCACCGGCGAGGTGAGCAAGTCGATCTGCACCTCCATGCGCATGCCCTACTTCTCCCCCGCCGAACTGCGGCGCATGCTCGAGGATGTCGACGGGAGGGTGGCGGTCCTCTTCGGGCGCGAAAACTGGGGGCTTTCCAACGAGGAGATCCGCCGCTGCGACATCATCTGCACCATCCCCACCTCCCGCCTCTACCCCATCGTCAACATCTCCCACGCCGCAGGGATCGTGGCCTACGAGCTCGCCCATATCCCCCGCGGCACATGGCGGGTGGCGAACAGGGTTGAGATGGAGAGTTTCTATGAGCACCTCGGGCGGTTCCTCGAGCAAATCGATCACCCGGACTACAAGCGGGACAACACCATGGTCATGATGCGGCGCATCTTCGGGCGGACCGCCCTCACGCCCCGTGAGGTGAGCACGCTCCACGGGCTTCTGCGGCGCACGGAGTGGCACCTGAACAATAAGAGGTAAGGCATCAGGAGGAGAAACTGATCCAATGATTCTTGTCGATTGGGAGATTCTTGACCGGATCCGGCGGGGGCATATCGCCATCGACCCCTTCGATCCGAAGCTCATCCAGCCGAATTCGCTGGATATTCGCCTGGGGGACCATTTTGTCTGGTATACCGAGGGGGACGAGGTGATCGATCCCTTCGACAAAGGAACCGTCACCACCGGTGTCGAGGAGATCCGCACGCCCGAGATCATCCTCCCGCCGGGCAGGTTCATGCTCGCCGAGACCCTCGAGATCATCCGCCTGCCGAACAATATCGTGGCCAGCATCGAGGGCAAGAGCAGCATCGCGCGCCTCGGCGTGGAGCTGCACCAGACAGGAGGATGGATCGACGCGGGGTTCCACGGCTCGATCACCCTCGAGATGTGCAACGTCAACCAGCGCCCGGTCAGGCTCTATGCCGGTATGCCCATCGGCCAGCTCGTCTTCTACACCACCGAGTGCGCGGAGTGCCCCTACGACGCCAAGGAGGACGCAAAATACATGGGGCAGCGGCAGGCGACCCTCTCCCGCTACCACGAAAACCCCCGGAACCAGTGACGAATCGACCTCACCAGGACACGATCAGGAGACCAGTACATGCGACTTCTGTTGATACATTCGGACCATATCGAATACGAGGCACGAAAAAAGACCCCCGTGGCCGAAGAGGACATCGTTTCAAAGGATGCCCTCGACGAGGCGCTCGCGGTGTTCTGTGCCGTGGAATCGGTTGATGAAGAGGATATCGACGGCGTGGCGGACGCAGCGGTCCGCGAGATCGCCGAGACCGCGGCCACCCTCGATACGGACGCGGTCATGCTCTACCCGTACGCCCACCTCTCCAGCGACCTCTCCTCCCCGAAGGCCGCCGTGGAAGCCCTGAAAAAGATCGAAGCCGGGCTTATCGGGACGGGATCCCTCACCGTGAAACGGGCCCCCTTCGGCTGGTACAAATCCTTCACCCTCGCCTGCAAGGGCCACCCCCTCTCCGAGCTCTCCCGCACCATCACGCCGGGTGCAGGAGAGGCGCCACCAAAGAAGGAGGTTACCCGTGAGTTCTTCGTGCTCACGCCCGAAGGGGAGCGGCGGGCGTATTCGGAGTTCCTTGATCAGGGCGGTTTCGGTGCCCTGATCAAAAAAGAGGTGGGGATCGGCCTCCCCGCTGGCGGCGAACCCCTTCATGTCGACCTGATGCGGGCCAAGGAGCTGGTCGATTACGAACCCCTCTCCGATGTCGGCCAGCACCGGTGGATGCCGCGGGGCAAGCTGATCCGCGACCTGCTCGCCGACTACGTGCTCGGGCTGGTGCTCGACTACGGCGGCATGCCCGTGGAGACGCCGGTGATGTACGACCTCGGTGACGCGGCCATCAACGAGCACGCCGGCAAGTTCGGGGAGCGGCAGTACCGGTTCAAGAGCGGCAACCGGGATATGATGCTCCGGTTCGCCGCCTGTTTCGGGATGTTCTCCATCATGAAGGACATGTACGTCTCCCCCGCCACCCTGCCCCTTAAGATGTACGAGCTCTCCACCTATTCCTTCCGCCACGAGCAGAAGGGCGAATGCATCGGGCTCAAACGCCTCAGGGCGTTCACCATGCCCGATATGCACACTCTCTGCAGGGACATGGAGCAGACGCTGGCCTGTTTCGAGGAACAGATGCTCATCGGGTGGCAGAGCGGGCGGGATCTCGAAACGCCGCTCGTGGCGGTGTTCCGGTGCACCCGGGAGTTCTACGAGGCCCACGAGGACTGGATCCGGCACCTGGTGGCGGTCTCGGGCCAGCCCGTGTTGATCGAGGTGCTCTCGGACCGCGTGCACTACTGGGTCGCCAAGGTCGATCTTGCCGCCATCGACGGGCAGGGGCGCCCCATCGAGAACCCCACCGTGCAGATCGACGTGGAGAGCGCAGAGCGCTTCGACATCAAATACCACAGCGACGGAAACGGGGTGCACCCCCCTATCCTCCACTTCTCGCCCACGGGGAGCATCGAGCGGGTCATCTGCGCCCTGCTCGAGGGGACCGCCCAGCAGGCGGTGCCGATGCTGCCGACCTGGCTTTCGCCCTCGCAGGTCAGGCTGGTGCCAGTTGCCGACCGCCACCTCGCCTTCGCCGAGGAGGTATGCCGCACCCTAACCCAGGCGAACATCCGCGCGGACATCGATGACCGCGAGGAGAGCGTCAACCGGAAGATCCGGGAGGCGGGCATGGACTGGGTCCCGTACGTGGCGGTCGTCGGTGACCGCGAGATGGAATCCGGCAGCATGGCGGTCACCATCCGGCGCCAGTCCCTGCCGAAAAAGCCCTATAAGGAGGATCTCTCCCCCGCAGATCTCATCGCCCGGGTGCGGGAGGAGACCGCAGGGAAACCGTTCCGGCCCCTCTATACCCCCCGGAAACTCTCCCGAAAACCGCGGTTTATCTGAACCCGGCCTGAATGCCGGTCCAAAAAAAAAGATTATTTTTTCTGTTCTTCGACTTTCTTGGCCATATCCTCGCCGTAGAGGCAGCTCTGGATGTCCTGGCCGAGCAGGCCGATGGCGTCCGCCCTGCACCGCTGGCAGTGGCGCATCTGCCTGATGAACGGCTCGCAGCGGTCCTGCATCGCCCGCTTTTGCGCCATGGTAGGAGGGGTGATGTCGGCGAATTTATACTGCGGGATCAGGGGGATGACGTTGAAGGTGTAGACGCCCATTTCACCCATCTTTTTGGCGATGTCGGGGATGTGTTCGTCGTTGACGCCCGGGATGTAGACCGTGTTGATCTTGACGAGCATACGGCGCTCGATCGCCATCTCGATGCCTTTCATCTGGTTTTCCAGCAGTTTTTCGGCTGCTTCGCGCCCGTGGAGCTTCTTGCCCTCCCATTCGACCCAGGAGTAGATCTGCTCGCCGATGGCCGGATCGATGGCGTTGAGGGTGACGGTGAGGTTGCCCACCCCGTATTCGTGGAGGCGGTCGATGGATGCGGGCAGGTTCAGCCCATTGGTGGAGAGGCACTTGATCTGGCCGGGGAACTCGTCTTTCAGCAGCCTGAGGGTCTCGAAGGTCTCCTCGTTGGCGAGGGGTTCGCCTGGCCCTGCAATGCCGATGACCTTGACGTAGGAGAACTGCTTGATAACCCTGCGCACCAGCTCGATCGCCTCGTGGGGGGAGAGCACCCTGCTGGTCACGCCGGGGCGGCTCTCGTTGACGCAGTCGAAGTCCCTGACGCAGTAGTTGCACTGGATGTTGCATTTCGGTGCGACGGGGAGGTGGCACCGTCCGAAGGCGTGGCAGGCCTTTTCGCTGTAGCAGGGGTGTTCCCTGATTTTTCTCAGTTGCTCGGGGTCGTAGGGGACATCCTTTCCCTGCACCTTTGCGGTGGGATAGTCGGTATCGGACATGTGAACTACCAGTACTTGGGAAAACCACTTAAATAAACAAACCTATGAGGACACCCCGACCGCCCGTGCGGGCACCCCCTCGTTCCGCGGGAGTGCATGGGAATCTCTATTGTACCCCACCGCTGTACTACCGGGTATGAAATGGATCCTGTGTGCAATCGCGCTTCTCGCGCTTGCGGCGGGGTGCTCGGCACCCTCCCCTGATGGTGCGGTCGAACCAACCGCGACGGCAACCGCCACGCCGACCGCCGAGCCGGCCCCTCTGGTCACCGAAAAGATCCTCATCCTCGACCCGGCGCTCGAGGGGCTGGCGGTCACGTTCGAGGCCGTCGAGGCAGGGCGATGTGCCGGCACCATCACCGTGACCTACACGCTCGACAATGCGAAGGGATGGGTGGGCGCTCCCGGCGAACGCCTAGACATCATGCTGACGGCATTCGCCTACAACGTTGACCGCGTGCCTGCTGATTTCGATCCCACCTCCTACCAGGACGTCATGGATGCGGACATCCCCTACCAGTCCTCGCGAATCGCGCTCTACCGGACGGTGTACCCGGGCCGCATCGAGGTCGGGGCGCCTGCCGGCATCGATCCCCTCGACATCAATCGGCCGTACAACTACGGCCTTGTGGTGCGCCCGGCGCCGTAATGGGCCTATGGCGATCGCGTGAGTGGTTCCATGAGCTCCCTGATCACTCCCGGGGGGTACAGGGCCGGCGGCGAAGGTTGGTCATCCTCTTCGCCGTCGATTTCCAGGTAGTTCTCGAGCTCCCCTTTCAGCGAGGGGAGGAGGTCGGCGGAGCTGGCAAGCGAACCTTTCAGCCGCTGCGAGATTTCCACGGATGCCTCGGCCAGTTCTTCGCGCGTGTCCGCCGGCGTGTTGTCGTTGACCCTGATGTAGATGTCCATGATGACCTGCCGGTCGTTTTCGGCGGCGATCAGGGTGTTATAGAACCGGGATACATTCTGGGCGAGGTCTTTGTCGAGCGAGGACACCTCTTTGCGGTAATCGTAGTAGGCCCCGTTTGCGCTGTAGATGACCTGCGGGATCCGGTCGCCCTCAATCCCCTGCCCCGAACTGTTGTTCATCGCAGAGGCGAGGGGCACGATGGTCTCTTCGAGCGTATCGATCTCGTTGTACAGTGCGTAAGCGATATGTTTCCTGTCCGCATCCATCTGGGCGCACCAGAACACGTAGGAGCTTCCAAGGGTGAGGAGGGCGCCGAGAAAGAGCAATCCGATTTGGTATGCTGCGGATCGATTGCCTGCCATTCAGGATCAGATTGGCCCGGCAGTATAAAACCATGTATTTTTACGATTCCTTTATTCTCCCTGATAATCCACCAAAGGCGGATATATGCCCGATCTGGATTTCATCTGAGAGATGAGGGTTCCGCACGGGCCGTTGATCGCGGTGAGCCGGCGGTGCGGTGAAATGCGCGTGTGGCCGGTGACGGTGCGGTACCGGATCTCCGGGCGAGGCAGGTCCTTTCCTCACAGGACATTGACTGCCACGAACCCCGCGATCGCCAGGATGCCGAGCGCAACGGCGGCAATCCCCCTGTTCCGGTCATGCTTGCGCACGCCGATGACGCCGAAGATGACGGCAAGCGGGGCGAACACGATCGGGAGGAACACAAACGAAACGACACCGAGGGCGAGGCCGACGGTGCTGTAGGCGCGGCCTTCGGGTTTTTCTGCATGGGCATCGGGCATGGTCGGGTATACTGTTGGGGCGCCGGCACCATGAGGTTATCCGGCGCCGGTGCACGATCCTTCCGCGCAGGGGTGGAAAAATGCAGTGCAAAAGCCGGGCCTCACCGTAGCCCTCCGCGTGGGCCGGGCAGCGGATGCGGGAGGGGCCATCAGGCGGCGGGCCCCGGTGGCACCGGCATAGTGTCCACAGGAGCGGCGATCGCCTCGATGTATTTGCAGCTCGGGCAGTAGAGGCCCTGACTGCCGTCAAGCCTCCGGATCCTGACGCGTTCCGTATTGAAGCAGTACGGGCATGCCGTGTCATGGCGTGGCACAGTTACCACGAGGAGGGGTACAGCCTCCCCCCTATTTATAATTATTTATCATGTAAATTTGCGCTGCCGGGGAGAGCACGGAACAGAGACTCCTCTGCAATGTGGTCTATTTCGTCAAAAAAGAGGCTTTTTGATGGGCCTGTCCGGATTCGAACCGGAGATCTTCGCCGTGTAAGGGCGACGTCATAACCAGCTAGACCACAAGCCCCGTAGCCATGAAAATTGCATGTACTGTGTATTAAAGGTGTGTGTCGGCAGCGGGCCCGCGGTTGTCGCACCGTTTCCGCCGTCGGCACGCCTGCACCTTACTGCTGCACCTCGTAGGGTACCTGCAGGGTGACCGCTCTCGTGACCACGGCGGCGCCGGTACCCCCCGCTCGCGCTTCGGCGTCGTCATAGGTGATGTGGGCGTTGCCGGCAATGCCGCCCGGGATCGTGGCGGTCATGGCCACCATCTCGGGGACGGGGGGATAGCCCGATCCCTTGCGGAGGTTGTAGCCCACCGTGAAACTTGTCTTTCCGTTGCTCTCCGTGGACCGGTAGAACCGGAACTCGCTGTTCTCCCTGACGCTCGTGCCGATGTACTTGGCCGAATAGAAGTCCACCGGCACGCCCGCCACGGGATCGCCCGACCTGTCGGTCACCGTCACCTCGAGGATCGCCGTCACGTGGACCGCCTCGTTGTCGGTCACTCCTGCAAGCTCTGTGCACCCGCACGCTGCCGAGAGGAGGATCACGCACACGATGAGGACGATTCCCCGGAACCTTCGCCCGTTCATGGAAAATACCTCCCTTCCTGAAGAGATAAAGGCCGTCATTTTACCCGGACCACCTAGCGCGTCACCCGGAGGGTAAGCTTCTGCGTCTTCGTCAAGCCGCCGCCCGATGCCGTAACGATGGCCTCGATGGTCGTCTCCCCCACCGGGAAGGGCAGGTCAGGCGCCATGAAATCATAGGAGAGAGGGTCGTAGGGCGGATGGACGGCACCCAGTTCTTCATGCCGCGTGACCGCTCCCGAGAGGGCGGAGGCGGAAAGAGCAAGGGAGATGGGGGCGTCGAACCCTCCCTCGGCCTGTATGCTGACCTGATAGCGGATGGTTTCGCCCGATTTCGCTGCCGCGTGCGCCGGGGACACCGTGAGGGAAAAGGACGGGGCAGGCGCGGCCCCCCCGTCCTCCGCATCGGCGGCGCTGCCGTGTGCGGGCACGGGCTCCTCTCCCCTTTCGTCGGGCGTGGCGGGCGCGGCGGAAGGGATGACCATGGTATGGACGAAGAGCATTGCTGCAAGCAGCACAAGGCCGAGGCTCGCCGCCACCAGTGCTTCCCGGGGCACGCGTCGTGCTTCGATCATCTGCATCCCGCCTCCGGTGCGGTTCCTTGCATCCCTGTACGCTCCAGAGCGCAAAAACCCCTCTCCCGCCCGGCACACCCTGAATTGCGCTGTGACGAAAAGCTGCACCGCTGGGGCCCGAAAAATACGTTGCAGCCTGCCGGCACCCTGCGCCGGGAACTGCAAAATTGTTGTTAGAGGAAGCCAAAGGACTGGAGCGTGACTTCCTCGTTCACGGTGCCGACATGGTAGACGGCGCCCTCGGAGAGTTCGTTGATGACCACTTCTGCCGGGGAGAAGAGGCCGGTATCGATCTTGTAGAAGTCGAAATCCGCCTCCTTGAAGGTGTCGTAGAAGGGCTTTCCGTAGGACGAGGACTTCAGGCTGGGGATCTTTTCGAGATAGTCCTTGATATCGGGTGCGTTCATGGTCAGGTAGATCCGCCCGTGGTAGATGGTGGCGTCATTGGTGCATCCCATTGCCCGGGTGGAGTCCTTCTTGACGGGGGGGAGCGGTGCGGTGCCGATTGCGGAGACGATCTTTCTGGTGTCGAAGCCCAGTTCGTTGAGCTTGTAGATCGCCGTCTCGACGCACCTTCCCGCGACCTGGATGGATCCCACGGGGGAGGCCGTCGGTGCGACCACTGCACAGGTGTTGGCGACATCCACGTTGCACTCCTCGGCGATCTTCTCCATCACCTCACCGTTGGGCAGCGTGTCGCTCTCCAGCGCGATCACCGCGTAGTCGGCGTCGTCCTCGTAGTCGATGACCTCGTAGGTGTGCTTGGGCTTGAGCGAGAGTGCGCGGGCCGGACCGCTCCCCATCGCAAAGAAATTGCCCACCTTCACCGTCCACCCGGCCTTCTGTGCACCCAGGCAGGAAATGGACGGAAAGTCCGTGTTCACATCGATGAACGGGATGGGGACGTCCCTGATGTGCCCCATCCGGAAGTTGACCTCGCCGAGCCCGCCCATGCAGATCTCGGTAAACCGTTTCCCCGCAAGGTAGCCCCCGCGGGTGCTTACCCCGCAGTCAACGATCCGTGCACCGTTGTCCAGCTGGTGGAATGCAGCGTTAAATTCTTCCGGGTACTCCGCAAGGTCCTCAAAAATCTCCAATGCGAGTTCATTTACACTGATCAAATTACGTATCCCCCATACTAAATTGGTGAACCAGAATAGTGGTGCAGGATTAATAAGGATTGTTAAATGGATTGCAGCCCCTACGTCAGGAGCTCGATCACCCTCTCGGGGTCATAGCGAAGCGTGATCAGCCGGGTTCTCCCCCGCCCCTGCCGGTAGTGGAGGTTGATGAGCCGCATGGCGTCCAGCTTCTTGACGATCTCGTAAAAACGGGTGTACCCGATCGCTCCCTCCTCCTTGACCGCGGAAAAGACTTTTCCCGACGCCATTTCCTGCTCGGATCGGCTCATTTCGGCTATGCGGCCGAGAACCCCCCTCTCCTCCTGCTTCAGCGTCCGGATCGTGAAGGTGAGGTGCAGGTACTTCGAGATCTCGTACGCGCGGCAGATGTCCTCTTCCTCGATGCACCGGCGGGCATCGTGCTCGGCGTTTAAGGCCGCCCGCTTGATGAGATCGATGCCGACGCGGAGGTCCCCGCTCTTCATGGTCTGCTCGGCAACGAGATCGAGCATCCCGTCGGAGAGAACCCCCGGGTAGAGGCCCTGCAGGACGCGCTCCGCCAGGATGTGACGCACCTCATCTTCACTGTAGGGTGGGAAATAGATCTCGGTCGGCCGGAAGACCGAAGCCACCCGGACGTCCACCTCCCTGAGGAGATCGACGTTCATGTCGCTGATGACGGTGATGACCCCGATCCGGGTGCCGGGGTACGACTCGTGGGCACGGAGGAGGGTGTAGAGCACACGGTTGATCTCGTTTTCATAGAGCAGGTAATTGGCATCGTCGAGGCAGACGACAAGAACGGTGTTCTCCTTCGCCAGCAGGCGGCCGACGGCATCGAATACCTGCTTGAACGAGGTTCCCGAGGCGGGAGGGAGGTGGCCGGAGAGTTTGCGATAGATCTGGGAGAATATGGCGAACTTGGTGTTGTCGATCTGGCAGTTAATGTAGACCGGGACGAGTTTTTTGGTCGCATCCTCGATCTCGGAAAAGATTTTGCGTATGCAGGTTGTCTTGCCGGTACCGGGGAGGCCCCGGCAGATGGTGTTGAGGGGGCGGCCGCCGCGAAGGCCGGGCCGTATCTGGAAGGCGAGCTCCTTTGTCTGGCTCTCGCGGTAGTTGAACTGCTCGGGGACGTAGTCGATCTCAAAGACCTCGGGGTCGCGAAAAAGCGTCTCGTCCCACATCAGCAGATTCTTCTTCATTATACAAATCTCAATACCGGAGTATAAAAGCGTGGCAGCTTTTCATCTTGCCCGCACGTTACTCCCCGGCATCCATACACGTTTTGCACAGCGCTTTTCCCACGAAGAGCTGGGAGAGCTGCTCCTGCGCCCGGGAGATGGCAGCACCGCAGGCACTGCAGACAAACACCTCATCCCCGCCCGGCGCTTCCTGTGCGGGCGGCGCCTCGGGCTGGGCGGCGCACTCGCAGATCTCCTGCTGCTCTTTCGCCATCTCCGGTACCTCGGCGGCAACCCGCTCCCCCGCGTGGTTGGAGTTCTCGCCGACGCATGCGGCATCGGCAGGCGTGTGGTAGAGCGATTCGGTCAGGTCGCCATCGTGGATCGCTTCCATGACCGGCTGATCGGCAACGAGCACTTGCTCCTCACGTTCTGCGGGGATCGGCGTCTCCTCCTCGATCATGCCAGCTGCTTCTTCCTCGATTGTTTCCGCCATCTCCTCGTGCCGGCTGATAGCCGGGGTGCTGAGCACCCGGGTGCGGTAGCTGTCGATCTTTCTGGCGGTGGCCGGATCGGCACGACCAAGCCCCCCCAGCACCGCATCGAGGTAGGCGACGAGGGCCTGTGCGTCTTCCGGCGTTGCCACCTCGCCGTCCACCTCGAGGCGGAGGTTTTCGTAGTTCTCAAGATTAACCGTGATTCCGATGCTGAGTTTTTTCCTGGGTTTCATGTGTGGTATCCTCCCGAATGTGCACTAGGTGATCCTCTGTTCCGCTCCCGCATTATTTGCTGTCGTTATCAGTGTTTCTCCGCCGCCCATTGTATCGAGGCGTTCCCGCACGGCGCGTTCCACCTCCCCCATCCCCGCATCGCCGAACGCATACAGGGTCGGCCCGAAGGAGCTCATCCCGGCGCCTGCCGCCCCCGCCTCACGCATGGCCCCGAGAAGGTCATGCACCGCCTGCGGCTGAAATCCGAGCTCGACGCGTTTGAATCCAAGGTCCTGGAGATGGTTGACTGCCGTCCCGAAGGCATCGAGGTCCCGCTCCACCAGGGCCGGAAGCATGCGCATGAGGATCTCGTGGGAGATTTCCCGAACCTCGTCGAGCGGTACCGGGCAGTGGCTGTGGAAGATATCCACCTCCGCTGCGGCGCTCGCACCCGGGGGAATCTGCGGGACGGCGAGCAGAATGCGCCAGTCCTCGGGGAACGGATGGTGGACAGTCACCGGTGCGGGCCGCACCTCCTTCGAGGCGGATGAGGGGGAAAAATGCGCCTTCTCCCCGTGAATTCCGAATGTATGCCCCCCGTCGAGAATGAAGCCGCCCTGCTCGAAGGCGGCGGTGCCGATACCCGAAGTGCCGCCCCTTCCCACGATGCGGGCGAGCACGGCGGCAGGCAGGTGCTGCCCGTGGAGTTCTGCAATGGCTGATGCCGTGGCGAGTGCGAGCTGCGTGCCGCTGCCGAGGCCGATGTGGCGCGGGTAGGTGCGGCGCAGGGTGATCGCCGCGCCGTTGGGGATATGCAGCGCCGCATGCATCAGCTCCGCAGCGCTCCGGACCGCCTGCCTGCACGCGTCGTCACCGCCGCGGATCTCGATCCCGTCGCCTCGCTTCACCTCGAGCAGGATGCCGGGATCGGTGAGCGCAATCCCGATCCCCCCATCGACTCTCCCCGACGATCCGTTCATGTCGATCAGGCCGAGGTGGATGCGCGACGGTGCGGTGACGATGACCCTGCGCTCGTCCTCGAAGCGGTGGTAGGGAAACGTCTCTTCGATGGCGATAAGGGGCTGTTCCTGATGGATGATCTGGTAGCGCCTGTTCAGCAGCGGCTCATCGCGATAGATGCCGAATACGGTGCTGAATGTTGCGTCGGCAGGGAGGACCCGTGCGTCCAGGATCTCGCGCCGCGCCTCTATCCGGTGGTTCTGCATGATTGTGCCGATCGGCAC
>DSDF01000119.1 GCA_011048835.1 Methanoculleus sp.
ACCCTCGTGCCGGCCCACAAAAAGATGCAGTTCTACGGGCGGGCATTCGTCCGCTATACCACAGAGCAGCCCCAGCTGATGTGGAAATCAATGCAGTCCTCGTTCGCCGCGCACCCGGGTGCGGCCGCGACCGGGGATGACCCCGGAGCGGCGTTCCCCGACGAGTGACGCCCCCCGGTCAATTCTCCCCTTCCCGCCGCAGGGCCTCCAGCACGAAGCCCTCGAGGCCCCCCGTCTGGGCGGACGCCAGCACCTCCATGTCCCCCGCCGGCCAGTGGATCCGCCATATCCGGTGCGGCGCCTCGGGAAGGGTGATATACGCCCTCCCCACCCGTTCCTCGCCGGCCTGTTTCGTGAACCGCACGTCCCACATCCCCCGCGAGTCGCCCACGAAGACCGGCCAGCCCGGATTCGATACCTCAAACGCTCTCACCCGGCTCCGCACGAGCCTGCCCACCATTTCCTCATCCTCGAGTTCATAGTCCGCCATCCTTCACCTCACCGTCGCACCCTCGTTCGGCTCCAACCCCTATAGAGCCTTCGGCCCGATCCCCTCCAGTTATGGCAGAGCAACGCCCATCTATCCGGGAGAGACCATGAGGCTCGGGGTGCTGTGCTCGGGGGGGAAGGACTCCCTCTTCGCCTGCTGGCGGGCGATGCAGAAGGAGGAGGTTGCCTGCCTGATCACGGTCGTCTCCCGCAACCCCGAGAGCTACATGTTCCACACCCCCAACATCCGCCTTGCCGCACTGCAGGCGGACGCGGCAGGGCTGCCCCTCGTGGAGGTGGAGACGGCAGGCATCCAGGAGGCCGAGCTCGACGACCTGGCCCGGGCGATCGGGATCGCCGTTGCCGACTACGACATCGAGGGGGTGGTCTCCGGGGCGATCCTCTCCGTCTACCAGGCCGCCCGCATCCAGCGCATCTGCCACACGCTCGGCCTCTGGTGCTTCAACCCCCTCTGGCACACCGACCAGCAGGCCTACATGGAGGCGCTGGTGGATGCAGGCTTCGGGGTGCTCGTCTCGGGCGTCTTTTCCGAGCCCTTCGACGAGCACTGGTTAGGGAGGGTGATCGACCGGGCGGCGATCGACGACCTGCGCACGTTCGCCCGGACGCACCGCATCTCCCTCACCGGGGAGGGCGGCGAACTGGAGACCTTCGTCTTCGACGCCCCCTTCTTCTCCCGCCGCATCGAGGTCGTGGATGCGGCGGTATCGTACAGGAATTTCCGCGGCACCTACCGGATCAGGAACGCGCGGCTGGTGGAAAAATGATCCTCGTCGTCGACCTCTGTTACCGGCCCGGCTCCCTCTCGGCCTACGAGTTCGTCGACCCCATCACTGCAATCATCAGGGGGACGGGACGGGACGTGCGCACCTGCCATTCTACGCAGGTGGATGCCGCACTGGCCGGGGACGCGGAGGCGGTCATCCTCTGCGGCACCGCCCTCAGGGACCAGGAGTATGCCGGTTATCCGGACCGCTTCGCCTGGATCCGGGGGTGCGCTCGGCCCGTGTTCGGCATCTGCGCGGGGCTCCAGGTGATCGGGCGTGCCTTCGGGGGCAGCCTCACGGCGTGCACCGAGATCGGGATGACCCCGGTGCGGGTGGTCCGCGACGACCCTCTCTTTGCGGACAGGGCATCCTTCGAGGCCTACACGCTGCACAGCATCGCCCTCGACCCGCCCGCGGAGCTCGAGGTGCTCGCCGTCTCGGGCGCGTGCGTGCAGGCGGTGCGCCACCGCACGCGCCCCATCGCCGGCGTGCTGTTCCACCCGGAGGTCCGCAATCCCTGGGTCGTGGAGAGGTTTCTTGAGTATTCGCTGCATTAGAACACGCAGAACCGGCAGCGGGGCATGAAGGAGCCCCGTATGCAAAAGGGTTATATTTTACGCTCTTCAATTCTTGCGCATGAACCGAAAAACACTTTTTGTGGTTCTTGTGTGTGGATGCGTTCTGGCGACCGCCTTCGCCGGCTGCACGGATACGAGCGAGCCGGACGGCGGCGTCCCGACAGCGACCTACGTGGTCGGCATCGACGTGCCCTACCCGCCGTTCTCCATGATCGACTCGCAGGGCAACGCCATCGGCTTCGATGTCGAGTCCATGCAGTGGATCGCCGAGGACCAGGGCTTCGAGGTCACCTTCCAGCAGGTCGCCTGGGACGGCATCATCCCCGCCCTGCAGGCGGGCAACATCGACATCATCTACTCCGGCATGACCATCACGCCCGAGCGTGCCGAGAAGGTCGCCTTCTCCGACCCCTACTGGGTGGTGAACCAGGATGTGGTGGCGAAAGAGGGCGCTGAGATTACGCTCGACCAGGTGCTCGCCGGTGAGGCGGCCATCGGCACCCAGCGCGGCTGCACGGCGGCGATGTGGGTGGAGGAGAACCTCATCGCGACCGGGATGCTGGACGAAGATGATCTCAGGACCTACGACAACACCCCTCTCGCCGTCGACGACATGATGAGCGGCCGCATCGACGTGGTCATGTATGACGACCTGGTGCTCAAGGACATCGTCGCGGGCAAGGCGGTAACCACGATCGGGTTCGTGGAGACCAGAGAAGAGTTCGGCATTGCCGTGCGCAAAGACGACACCGAGCTCCTGGCACAGATCAACGCCGGGCTCGCCAACCTGCAGGCCGACCCCGCCTGGGAAGAGCTGCAGGGCAAATACGGCATGAGATAGACGCCGTGCACCGGGAGGCGGGCAGTCCCGCCCCCCTCATTTTTTCGCGCCCCACAAACGTCCTGCCGGGGGGCAGGCCCCGCACGGCACGCCTGGCCCTGACGGATTGATGCATTTATCGTCTCGTCGGGCGACCCCTATGGACATCTCGCGGCGCGTATGGAATACAGGGACAAAAAACCGGTCATCTACGCGATACTGATCGCCATGCTCTTCGGTGGCACGGCGCCGGTGGCGAAACTGCTGCTGGAGGAGACGGCACCGCTCACCCTCGCCGCCCTGCTCTACATCGGCAGCGGCGCCGGGCTGCTCCTCTACTACGGGACCGGCTGGCTCCGGGGGCGGGACCGCAACCACGCGGAGGCGGCCCTGAAGAAAAGCGATCTCCCCTGGATTGCCGGGGTCATCCTCTTCGGCGGCATCCTTGCCCCCGTCGTCCTGATGTACAGCATGCAGGCCACTCCCGCCATGACCGCGGCGATGCTCCTCAACTTCGAGCCCGTGGCCACCACCATCTTCGCCGCCGTCATCTTTCGCGAGCACGTCGGCGGCAAAGTCTGGGTGGCGCTCTCCCTCATCACCGGCGCCTGCCTCCTGCTGACGTGGGAGCCGGGGGCGGCCTTCGGCGTCTCCCTCGCCGCGGTGGGCATCCTGCTCACCTGCACCTTCTGGGCGCTGGACAATAACATCAGCCAGAAGCTCGCCGGAAAAGACCCGCTGGCGACCGTGATCATCAAGGGGATGGGCGCGGGGGCGATCGTGCTCGGCGTCGCCCTGCTGCTGGGCCAGCCCCTGCCCCCCGTGGACGTTGCGTTCGTCGCCATGGCGCTCGGGTTTGTCTCCTACGGCGGGCTGACGAGCGTGCTCTTTCTCTTCGCCCTGCGGGGGATCGGGACGGCACGGACGGGGGCATACCTCGCCATGGCCCCGCTCTTCGGGGTGGCCTTTTCCGTGCTGCTCCTCGCCGAGCAGCCGGATCTCATGTTCGGCATTGCAGTACCGCTCATGGCCCTCGGCGCATGGCTGCTCATCTCCGAGGAGCACGGCCACCGCCACCACCACCCGGCAGAGGTGCACGAGCACCGCCACCGCCACGACGACGGCCACCACGATCACGAGCACGGCCCCGGCGACCCTGCGCCCGACGCCCGGGGCTACCACTCCCACGCCCACCGGCACGAGGAGGTCGTCCACGACCACCCCCACACGCCCGACATCCACCACCGCCACGCCCACGGGCGGTGAACTGGAGTTCAGGGGAATTTCTGGCGGGGAATGGCGTCCTCGCGGAGGTTGTCGGCACTCGTCCAGAACCACGCCTCCCCGCGTCCCACACGGAAGATGGCCAGGTACTCGGCGGGGTCGTCGCCCAATTCTTTCAGGAACGGCCGCTGCTCCAGCAGACAGTTGCGGAGATGCGCATCCTCGAGAAACTCAACCTCTCCCGTCACCCGCAGCATCGTCCCGCCGCCCTGCTCGGGGGGGTTGAAATCGTAGAAGGCGAGCTCGATTTTCTGATTGGCCCGCAGCTGCGCATATACCTGTTTTGCGGTGTTGGTATGGAAATAGAACCCGTCCGGATCCGCATACCACAGGAGAAAATACCGCACCCGGGGCTGGTCCCCCTCCGCGGTGGCGAAGGCGCAGACCGGGTTGCGGTTGGCAAAATCAACCACGTCGGCAAACGACATTGCATATCCTCGCACGGCGGTAGGAGGGAGGAACAATAAACCTGTCGGCGCCTACCCGCGTATCATCCCGGGAACGGCGTATTTCTTCTCGATGGCGTTGACCGCCAGCGTGGTGAGCGTCACCAGGAAGAGATAGACCACGCCGACCGCCACGAAGGTCTCGGTGTAGGTGAAGTACTTGGTGGCCACCAGTTTGCCCGAACCTGAAAGCTCGATGACCGTGATCATGTAGGCCAGCGAGGAGTACTTGATTAAGTAGATCCACTCGTTGGAGAGGCCGGGCAGCGCCCGCCGGATCGCCTGGGGCAGGACGATCGTCCGCACCGCCTGCAAGCGGGTCATCCCCAGCGCCTGGGCGGCGATCATCTGGCCGTCCTTGACCGAGAGCATGGCCCCCCGGATGTACTCCGAGTTGTAGGCGCCGTTGCAGAGGATGAAGCCGATCACCGACGCGGTGAACGCCGAAAAGACGATGCCGATGGAGGGCAGCCCGAAGTAGAGGATGAAGAGCAGCAGGAGCAGGGGGCAGCCCTTGACGAAATAGACCAGGACCTTGCAGAGAACCCGCGTGACCGGACCGCCGTACTGCCTGCCCACCGCGACCCCCACGCCCAGCACGAACCCGAACGGGGCGGCGAGCAGGATCAGCTGCAGGGTGATGATGAGCCCCTTCTGCAGCGCCGGGAGGAGGATGTCGGTGAAAAAGACGATCTGGTCCATCTACGTTTCAATCTCCGTTGTACTCGAGGAACTGGCCGATAAAGTTCTTCACGCGGCTGTACTGCGGGTCGGTGAGCAGGATAGTGGGCGCGCCCTGCTCGGCGATGACGCCGTTCTCCATGAAGAGGATGCGGTTGGCCACGTTGCAGGCAAAGCCCATCTCGTGCGTCACCACGAGCATGGTCATGCCCTGCTGGGCGAGCGTGCGCATCACCTCCAGCACCTCGCGGGTGAGCTCGGGGTCGAGGGCGGAGGTGGGCTCGTCGAAGAGGATGACGTCGGGGTCCATGGCGAGCGCCCGGGCGATGGAGACCCTTTGCGCCTGCCCACCGGAGAGTTCCGCCGGGTAATGGCCCGCCCAGTCCTCCATCCCCACCTGGCGCAGTTCTGCGAGCGCTTTTTCCCGCGCCGCCTCCTTGCTCATGCCCTTCACCCTGATCAGCGCCACTTCGACGTTTTTGAGGGCCGTAAGGTGGTCGAAGAGGAAGAAGTTCTGGAAGACCATGCCGATCCGCTGGCGGAAGTAGTTGATCCGTTTGCCGGAATTGGTCACCTCCTCCCCGTGCAGCCACACCCGGCCCCGGTCGGGAGGGGTCAGCTGGTTGATGCAGCGCAACAGCGTGCTCTTGCCCGTCCCCGAGGATCCGATGAATACCAGGGTCTCGCCCTTTTTCACCTCGAAGGAGACGCCGCGCAGCACTTCGTTCGCGCCGAACGCCTTGTGGATGTCCTCCACTTTCAGAATATACTCGTCTGTGTGCATCTACATCGCTCCGCTGCCAAACCCGGGAATGGCGATTTTCCGCTCGATCATATGCAGCACCTTCATGCCCCCGTAATTCATCAGGATGAAAATGCCCGCCGCCGCCAGGTAGATCGGCATGGTCACGTACGTCTGCGCGACGATCTGCGAGGCCCGCGTCAGGAGCTCCGCCACGCCGATGGCGTAGCAGACCGCCGAATCGGTCAGGATATTGGGGTATTCGTTGGACCACCCGGGCAGCGCGATGCGCATCGACTGGGGCAGGATGATCGAACGGACGGCGCACAATCGGTCCATGCCCAGCGACCGGGCGGCGACCATCTGCCCTTCCCCCACCGACTGGATGGCCCCCCGGAAGATCTGCGACTGGTAGGCCGCCCCGCGCAGCCCCAGCACGACGGCACCCACCACAAAGGCGGACAGGTCGAACCCGAGGCCCGGGAAGATGCCGAAATAAAAGAGGAAGAGCAGCACCAGGATGGGCAGGCCCCGGAAGAACCAGACGTAGATGCCGATGGGCACCCGGACAAGACGCGACCCGTAGACCTGGCCCAGCGCCATGGGAAGGCCGATAATCACGCCGAGGGCCAGCGAGCTGAGCACCAGGCCGAAGGTGACGCCGATGCCCCTGAGCAGGTAGGGAAACCAGTCGAGGAGGAGTGGGATGAGTTCCATGCATCAGTTCCTGAAGAGTGACGGTATGCAGCAGGTCTGCTCCGGTGCACCACCAACAGACCTCTCTGGGGTATAGAGATTCTCCGAAGGAAAGGAAATAAAAGTTGTTAATTCATTTCCTTTCAAAAAATGAGGGCCTGTTCAGGCAAGCCCGTACTTTTCCTTGAGTTCTTCCCAGTAGGGGTCGGCCTGCAGGTTGGCGAGGCCTTCGTTGATCATGCCGAGCAGTTCGGCATCGCCCTTGCGCACGGCAACGCCGTAGTTCTCGCCGGTGTCGATCTCGCCGATGATCTCAACGGGTTTGCCGGCGATGGCCTCCTCCATGGGGGGCCGGTCGTACATGGCCGCATCGATACGCCTGTTCACGAGATCGGTGATCACGAGGGGGAAGCTGTCGTAGGTGTTGAGATCCCCTTCGTCCATCGTGCCGGTATCGATGAGGTTCTCCTCAACCCAGAACGCTGCCGTGGTGCCCCGCTGGGCGCCGATCACCAATGTTCCTGCATAGAGATCGTCCATGGTGATGTTGGAACCCTCATAGACGGCGACCGACTGGTTGATCGTCCAGTAGGGCTCGGAGAAGTCGACCTTTTCGGCGCGCTCCTCGGTGATGGTCATCCCGGAATAGATCAGGTCGATCTTGCCCGCCTGCAGGGCGGGGATGATGCCGTCCCACGCCGTGGGCTGGAAGGTGACCTCGAAGCCCTGGTCCTCGGCGATCCATTGCATGGATTCCACGTCAAAGCCGACTGCGTTGCCCTGGGAGTCCAGGTAGGAGTACGGGGGATACTCCGCGTCGATGCCCACGACATACGCCTGTGTCTCGACGCCGCCGGGCTCGCTCGTGTCGGTGCACCCTGCAAACGCAATTGCCAGAACCGCACACGCACACACCAATGCACACAATAGTCTGTTGTCCATCGTCTGATTTCTTGGGGTGGAGATATATAGCAGTTATGAAACGACCCGGAAACAGGGGCGATTGGAAAAACAATGGTTGCAATGAAATGCGCGGGGAAACGGGATACTCCCCCGGACCGCCGGGGATGCCCGGGGTTGATGTGGGATCGCCGCCCACGGGTACCAGAGCGGACGAATCCCCCCGGAGCGTAGCATTCCCATGACCGACCTGTTCCTCGTCGCCGACCGGATCCTGATCCTCACCCTGCTCATCGCCGCAGGCTACGCCTCGCTGCGCACCGGCATCCTCACCCACCGGTCGTTGAAAAGCCTCTCCTCGCTGCTGATCAACGTCACCCTGCCCGCCCTGATCCTGGTCTCCCTGCAGGTACCCGTCTCCGGGGCGCTGATCAGCGGCGCCGGCGAGATCGTGGCGCTGTCTGCGGTGTACTACGCCCTCTCGCTCGCCATCGCCGCCGCGGTGCTGCACGCCCTCGGGACTCGCGCCGGCGAGCGGGGGGTCTTCGCCTTCGCCCTCGTCTTTCCCAACGTGGGCTTCATGGGATTCCCGGTCATCGAAACACTCTACGGGACAGGAGCGCTCTTCTATGCGGTGATCTGCAACCTCATCTTCAACGTGCTGGTCTTTTCAGTGGGCATCATGATGATGACCGGCGGCGGGGAGGGTAGGGGAGGGTTCGAGCCGCGGATGCTGCTCAATGCCGGCATCGCGGCATCCCTGCTGGGGCTGGCGCTCTTTCTGCTCTCGGTGCGGATCCCCTCCCCCCTCTTCGAGGCGCTGGACCTGCTGGGGGGGACCACCACCCCGCTGGCCATGGTCGTGGTGGGGGCGCTGCTGGCCACGTTCCCGGCGCGCCGGATGGTGGAGGACTGGCGGATCGGCATCGCCGCCGCGGCCCGCCTGCTGGTCATCCCCGTCGCGGCATGGCTGGTATTGCAGCCCTTCGGCACGGACCCGCTCGCGTTCGCCGTGCTCATCACCCTCGCCGCCATGCCCACCGCCGCCAACACCGTCATCTTCGCCGAGGAGTACGATGCCGACGCCCTGCTGGCCTCCCGGATCGTCTTCGTCACCACCATGAGCTCGGTGGTGACCATCCCCCTCCTGACCGGGCTGCTCTTCTGAGCGGGCGAAGCGGCGGGTTTTTGCCCTGCGGGGAAGATGAAGAGATCAATGACGGAGGCGCAGGTGCTGCGGCGCACCGACATCGAGGGGGGCTACCTCCTCACCCTGGAGCGGGAGGATCTCTCCCGCATCTATCCCGGCATGGTGCGCTACACGGTGCGGGTGCGCTTCGATGGGAAGACCCGGGCGGCGTTTCGCACCAACACCTACGAGTACACGCCGGGGATGCCACTCGATGCCGGGGAGTCGGCCCGCGAGACCTTCGAGGAGTGGGCGCGGGAGCTCGCCGCGGACCCCGGGGTGTTCATCGGCGCCCGGCAGCCGGTGCCGCGGGTGGGGTCGGCAATCCCGGTCACCGACGTGCTGGTCATCCAGGGCAGCCCCCGGGCGGGCGGCAACTGCAGCATCATGGCCGACCTCGCGGCATCCGCGGCCCGGGAGGCGGGCAGGACGGCGCAGGTCATCTTTCCCGACGACCTCTACCTCCGCCCCTGCATCGGCTGCTACTGGTGCTATAACTTCGCGCAGTGCACCTTCGACGACGACATGGAGGGGGTCATCGCCGCCATCCGGGGCGCCCGGCTCATCGTCGTCTGCACCCCGGTCTACACCGACACGGTGCCGGCGGCCCTCAAGATGGTCATCGACCGCTGCCAGGCCTACCACGCCGAGCGGGCCCTCTTCGGCGGGCCGGAAGGCCAGACGGGGCTGCTGCTGGCGGTGGCGGGGCGCACCGGCGAGGAGAACTTTGGTTGCGTCCGCACGGTGATGCGGGATTTCTTCCGCAACCTGGGCATCGGGCCCTGCGGCGAGGTGCTCGCCGGCGGCATGGACCGGGCGCGGGACGTGCGCACCGTGCCCGGGATCGAGAACCGGGTGCGGGCGGCGGTGACGGCCTGCCTGAAGAGCGATGCAGGAGAGACGGCGATCGCAACCTCATCCGGCCTCCCTCCCGGCGAATGAATATAAAGGGGGACGGGCACATCACTGCTCTATGGTGGACAGGGAGATGCAGGTGGCACTGATGGAGCGGGTGGAGGATCTCTTCAACCTCAACGATGCGGACCAGGTGCGGGAGATCGAGCGCAAGCTTACCGAGTACGGGTTCGTGCAGAAGGGGGCGGACCCCGCAGTGCTCGCCATGGAGCATGCCGGTCTCGAGCTCTTCATCGAGATCGAGCTCGACGAGGACGGGAGGGTGCATGCCTACACACTGCTCCCCTTCGACGAGCGTGCAAAAAAGCAGGAACGGTTCCGCTGGTAGGAAGCCAACCCCGGGGGGATATCGGCACAGGCGGAGTGGCAATATATTTTTGTAACGAAGTATAGAGTTATGTCCACTGAATCTATATTTTTTCCCGACCTGGAAGACCGCTATGTTCGCCAACCTCTTCGCATACGCCGGCGGCGCACGGGACGACGACCGGTGCACCCTGAAATACGACATGCACGTCCACTCCCGCCACTCGCCCGACGCCGCCACCGGCGTGCGCACCATCGCACGGGGATGGACCCGGCACGGCATCCTCCCGCTGGTCTGCGACCACAACACCACCCGCGGGGCGGAGAAGGTCTACGCCTGCATCCGCGAGAAACACCCCGACGTGCCCGCCATCCTCGCCGAGGAGATCATGACCGCCGAGGGCGAGATCATCGGGGTGTTCCTCACCGAGGAGATCCCCCCCTTCCTCTCCGCCCACGAGACCCTCGATTGCATCGAGGAGCAGGGGGCCCTCTCGATCGTCCCCCACCCCTTCTGCACCTACCGCTCCTCGGCCCTCACCACAGCGACGCTCTGCGAGGTCATCGGCCGCATCGACATCGTGGAGGGTTACAACGCCCGGATCCTCTGCCAGGAGGAAAACCGGCGGGCCCGCGACTATGCCGCCCTGCACAACAAACCCATTTCCGTGGGATCGGACGCCCACACCCCCTTCGAGCTCTGCCGCAACTGGCTGGAACTCGAGCCCTTCGACGATCCCGCCGGGCTCCTGCGCAGCATCAGGGGGGCCACCCCCACCTTCCGGAGCATGAACACCTCGGTGCACGTGCTCACAAAAATGGTCAAGCTCGCCAGGGCCGGCGGGCTCTTTGCCGGCGCCTGACTCTCACCCAAGCGCGAACTGCACCGCGGTCGGGTACTTCCGGGCGATGGCGTAGGCGATGGCCCGGCCCACCCAGAGCTTTCCGTCGTGCAGCCGCCGCAGTTCGGAGATCTCGCCGAGCGCCTGCAGGGCCTGCACGGCGGCCTCGTCGTTTAAATAGCAGCTGCCGGGGACGTCGGGGGAGAACCGGAAGGTGATGGGCAGGCGGAGCCGCCGGTGCAGGGCGGGAGGCACCTGCTCGCCGAAGCGCTCGATCACCTCTGTGTCGAAGCGGTAGGGCTCCCCGGCCCTGGTGACCGCCTGCGGCTCCTCTTCGGCGAGCAGGACGGAGAGGCGTTTTCGGTCCTCCACCAGCCCCTGCCGCAAGCGGGCCGCCTCGATCCCCATCCACCGCAAAAAGACCGATTCCTCATCGATACGGGGCCGCCATGCCATGGTGCGTGGGTGTGGTGCGGTGGAGCGGTTAATGGTTGCGGCCGTATTTGCGTATATAATAGTTCGCTTTTCGTTCGGTCAAAAACGAACATTTTCCGGGGTTTTATCACTTCACGCAACCGAAAACTGAATCGGGTGCCACAACCGGTGCCCCCGGAATTGCGAGGACCGTCCATCCCCGGTCGACGCCCGGAGAGCGCACCTCGCAAATCAGTAAAAAATTAAGTGTCGAAAAAAATTACATTTTATCTTGCGAATCTGAACAAAATGCGGAGATAATTATCCACATAAGCTAGCGCTGTTGAAGGGATACTATGTTCAAATGGAAATATGCCGTGTCAATCCTGTCTCTTATCATCATCGCTTTCGTAATCGGAATGTTCCTCCCAAATCAGTCAATGCCTGAGGAATCCATCGATCCGTACACTGTCCCGGAGGACATCGCCCGGGATCATGCGGTCGCGGCTATCATCGAATTCATCGTTGCCGGGCCTGGAAGTGAGGAGGGGGAGATGTGGCGGAATGCGACGGTCGGTTCAGGTTCTGTCCTGTTGTACGACCTCAACAACAGGCCGTTTGTCTACCATTTCCCGGTTGAAAGCGGTGATGCGGAGATCGGCGGGATCAAGGTCGCCGCCCGGAAGATTCTGGGCGCATCGGTGCTGTGGTACGAGACAACTCCTGCCGGCTCACCCGGCAATCTGCCGGATGAGATTCCGAACGCCATCGACGTGGCTGAGGAGAGGTATCCGGGATCCATTATTCAGTCCGCCGTCCCGTGCTATGCACCGCCCGTCACCGGGATTCTCGTGGGGATTGAATCCGAAGACGGCGCGGAAAAGGGGCTCCTCGTCGATCCGGAACGCGGGTCGGTGGTGAGGGAGAGAGACCTTGGCGGAAACGAAACGGCCGTGGTCGATCACCTCGGGAATGTCCTTTCTGAAGACGAGATCGAAAGGAGAATAGAAACGTGGAATACTACAAGCCAGAATTATTCCGATATTTTTGAATTCGCAGAAGAGCACGGAATCGATACCGAGCAACCCCTCTCAAACGAGGATTTCTCACGATATGCCCGGTATTTCGAGAGCCCGGCACCCGTACCATCTCCCCCGGCGGAGCCGGAACCCGAAGAGACCGGCAGCAATCAAGACCTTGAAGAGTGGCAGAGCAGTGCGGAGTGGAACATGGCTGCCGCATTTGAGGCCGGTATGCCGGAGGAAGAGATTGCGGCGGTCATCGAGACGTATCTCCCGGAAGCGGCCCGGGTAGAGGTCCGAGAAAAACCCAGGAATTTCTGGATCTATCTCACGTCGACGAATGCAGAATTCGGTGCATACAAAGCGGATCTGGAGAACCACCCGGACGTGCATGTGTGCGGCGATGAGGACGCGTTTTTTGTCGACATTCTTGAAAACCCGAAGACGAGGGGAGACTACACCCTCTGGGCAATCGACATAAGCCAGAATCCCGTCGGAGTCGATCAAAACGACCTTTTCGAACAGCTCGTGCGAGAAGGGTTCCCGCTGGAAACGATGAAGATCGTGGATATCCAGGCACAATTCCAGGATGACGAGGAGAAGGAGGAGGCGGCCCGGCAGCTGAACGAGGATGAGCGTGTGCTCTTCGTCATGAAGGAGTTCCTTCTCTGTTGACGATGACCGAAACATCCGTTCCCCATCAATGAGTGAATAAAATGGTGCAAAAAAGAGTGATTTTCGCGTTTCTGCTGATACTGCTTGCCGCTGCTACCATCGGGTATCACGGCATCAATTTCCCCGATCACCCGGAAACGCCCGATATCACCCCGCAGGAAACACCGGACGATACGCTTCGCCAGGGAGGAAAACCCTGCACCTCGGAAGAGGAGCGGCATCAACGGGCCGACGAGATTGGATACTGGGTTGACGGGATACTCATCCCCGGATCCCTCTCGAACTTCGATCTCCTCGTACTCCTCTGGAGCAAGGGAGTGCCGGAAACCACTGCATTCGATCGCACCTCTCCGGGCGATCGATCGTGGCATGGGCATGTCGGGTATTACATCGCAGCGAACGAGTCGCACTACCGGGAAATCCGTGAGGCCGTTGAAGCGGATATGTACGCCTGGAGAATGCGATTTTATTCCCCAAACATTGTGTTTATATCACCGTCCGAAAAGAAGCGGGGAGAGAAAGTTCTCAGTCCCATATTCCTCCTCTCCGGAGGAAACTGGAGCAGGGAAGAGATATACCAGGATGTCTTGGCACGGGGTGTCCCGGTGCAGAGGGCTGATGTGGTGCGTTTCGACCTCTCCGGAGAATTCACTCCTGCGGAACGAGAGCAAATACTCCGTGATTTGAATGCCGATGATCGAGTCCTCTTTGCATTTAAGGAGTACAGATCCGGAGACATCTGCTGATCAAGAATGGGGGCAGGCGCTCGCCGAAGCGGTCAATCACTTCTTTATCGAAGAAGTAGAGCAGCACGGAGAGCAGTTTTCTCTCCCCCCCGCCACCCCAACATTTTTACCAGATTGTTGAATACAAAGTAGTATACTTATGCCTCAACAAAATTTTGTTGACCGGGACCGCGAACTGCAGTTCCTCATGGACCGGTATCATTCTCCGGTGCCGGAATGCCTGATCATCTACGGGAGGCGGCGGGTGGGGAAGACCACGCTCCTCGCCCGGTTTCTGCAGGACGTGCCGGGATTTTATTTTCTGGCCACGGAAGAGGGGACCGCAAGCAACATCCGGGATTTTTCCCGGTATGCGGGGGACTATCTGGATGACCCGGATTTCGAGCGGAGCACCTACCCGGACTGGCCGGCAGTGATCAGAGCGCTGGTCCTGCACCGGAACTTTTCCCCGCCCGGCGGAGGCAAAGTGGTCATCGTCATCGATGAATTCCCCTACCTCATCGCCAGGGACCGGGCCACCCCCTCGCTCTTCCAGAAGGCCTGGGACACGGTGCTTGCGGAGGAGCAGGTGGTGCTGGTGCTCTCGGGTTCGTCGGTGAGCGCCATGGAGACGGATGTACTCGGCTACAGAAGCCCCCTCTACGGCAGAAGGACCGGGCAGTGGCAGCTCGAGCCCATCCCCTACCCCTATCTCCGGGAGTTCCTTCCCTATGATGAGGAAGATCTGGTGATCACCTGGTGCGTGCTCGGGGGGATCCCCGCCTATCTCCGGATGTTCAGGCCCGATCACTCCATCTGGGAGAACATAGAGGAGCAGATGCTCAGCAAGGGAGCATACCTGTATTCGGAAGCAGAACTCCTCATGCAGTACGAGTTCCGGGAAGCGGGGAATTACATGGCGATTCTCCGCGCCCTGGTGGCCGGTCATACCACCCTTTCGGCGCTCTGCCAGAAGACCGGGCTCGACAAGAGTATGGCCTCCAAGTACCTCGCGGTTCTCTCCCGCATGCATCTCGTCAAGGACGAAGTCCCGGTGACGGCACACGCGGGCTACCGGAGGAGGCAGTACCGGCTGACCGATCCCTACCTTGCGTTCTGGTTCCGCTTCGTGTATCCCCACCGGTCGGAAACCGAGACCGGGCAGCGCTCCCAGGTGCTCTCCTCCGTCCGAAACGAAATCGCCCCCTATTGCGGGCGGATGTTCGAACTCCTCTGCGAAGACCTGGTGCGCAGGGGCATCCTCTTTCCGGATTTTTCCCGCTCACGGCTGGGGCGGTGGTGGCACAAGGAGACAGAGATCGACCTCGTGGGGCTGGACGAGGCTTCGGGAACTGCCCTCTTCTGCGAGTGCAAATGGTCCGTCCTCACCAACCGCCAGGCCCGGGCCGTGCTTGCGGCGCTGCAGGAAAAGGCAGATGAGGTCCGATGGCGAAACGGGGAGCGGAAAGAACGGTTTGCCCTGGTGGCAAAGCAGATCGAAGGAAAAGATACCCTGATCCGGGAAGGCTATCTGGTCGGCGACCTGGAGGATATTGCGGCATCTTCCAGAGCATACCTGGCTGCACAGGGTGGGTGACGGGAAGACACCCCGGAGGCCGCCCCGTCCCGATCCCCATCGCAGCGGCATACCATTAAGCGCCATACCCCCCGAACAGGGAGCGATGCCCGGCACACCGGCACAGACGGAGACCGGCACCATCTTCACCATCGGCACCAGCGCCCGCAGCCCTGAGGAGGTCCTCGACCTCCTCGAGGCCTTCGGCATCCGACTGCTCATGGACGTGCGCTCCGTCCCGGCGAGCCGCTTCGAACATTTCTCCCGGGAGGGCCTCGCCGCCCTCTGCCGGGGCCGGGGCATCGACGACCGGTGGATGGGAGATGCGCTTGGCGGGCGCAGGGAGGGAGGCTTTGCGGCCTGGATGGCAACGCCGGCCTTCCTGCAGGGCATCGCGCGGCTGGAGGAACTCGCCCACGACCGGCGGTGCGCCCTCTGCTGCGCCGAACGCCTCCCCTGGCACTGCCACCGGTGGCAG
>DSDF01000013.1 GCA_011048835.1 Methanoculleus sp.
CACCGACCCGAAGTACTGCGCCCACTGCTCGTTCCAGAACTGCTGCCTGGTCGCCCGGTCCTCGTGCACCTCCCCCGTTGCCCGGATCACCACGTAAGGGTCGGTGTACTCGCCGCACGACCAGATGGAGATGGCCACGTCGGGGCTTTTGCTGATCTGCTGCACCTTGCGGGAGCCCTTCATCGTCGCTCCCACGAGCGTGAGGTCGTCCTGGCCCCGCAGGGCCATGAACCGCACCGCGGGCATGCCCGCATCGACGGTGGCCACCGCCCCGACGTGCACCCCTCCCATCACCTCAAGGATCTTCTCTTTCAGCGCCATTGCACAGACACCGATCGTCCCCCTTACCCTGCATCCATATAAGGGGATCGGCGGCACCGCACCGCCGCCGGGGCAGCCCTGAACTGTGCGTGGCTCGCCACGGAGCGGTGGCGGGAGCGTTCCGATCCGGCACTCCCCGGGCACGGGCCAGGCGGCGGACGGAAGTCCTGTGTGCCGGAAAGCCAACGTTTATCGGCGGCCTGCGTCGAATAATTCGAATGGAATTGCAATAGGGTGTTTTTGTGCAATGACCCTAGAACTCATCTATATTCTCGTCCTGCTGGCCACCGGCATCGTTGTGGGCTTTGCCGGCGGGCTGCTCGGCGTCGGCGGCTGCTTCATCATGGTCCCGGTCCAGTTCTGGGTGCTATCCTCGATGGGCTATGATACCGGGACCGCCGTCCTGGTGGCGTTCGGGACCAACCTCGCCGTGGTACTGCCCACGGCGATCTCCGGCGCCTTCGGCCATCACCGTAAGGGCGCCGTGGTCTGGAAGGCCGCGCTCACCATGGGCGCCGCCGGGCTTGTCGGGGCGGTGCTGGGCGGCTACATCGCCACCCTCATCCCCGGCGCCTACCTCACCACCCTCTTCGGCCTTGCCATCTCCCTCGGCGCCATCCGCATGCTCACCGCAAAGCCGCCCGCCGTCGGGCAGGAGCCGGTCGATGATACGCTCACCTTCCTCCTCTGGGGCATCCCGCTGGGCATCATCTCCGGCATCATCGGCATCGGGGGCGGGGTGCTCCTCATCCCGGTGATGGTGCTCGCCCTGCACTTCCGGATGCACCATGCCGTGGGCACGTCGACCGGGCTGATGGTCTTCACCGCCCTCGGGGGGACCATCGCCTATATCATCAACGGGTGGAGCGTCCCCGGTCTCCCCCCCTTCTCGCTGGGCTACGTCAACGTGCTCCAGTGGGCCCTCCTCGCCAGCACCAGCATCATCATGGCCCAGGCGGGGGTGCGGGCGGCCCACCGCCTCCCGGCGAAGCAGCTCAAGCTGGTCTTCATCGCCGTCATGGTCTACATGGGCCTGAAGATGATGGGGGTCTTCGCGCTGCTGGGGCTGCCCCTGTAGGGCTCCTCCTTTTTCCCCTATCACCTCCATTCCCGGCGAACTCTTATGCTCGAAAACCGACTGATCAACAGGAAAGGAGTGATGCCATCGTGATGGAGGCGGCATGGAAGGAGATGCAGGCGTGGGTCGAGCTGGCAGCGCTCGCCGCCTCCAACCCGCCTCCTGCCCCGCGCATCCGCTATTACCGGAGCCCCTCGGCGTTCCGGCGTGCGGGGGCGCTCACGCCCCCGGGCCTTTCCTTTGACTACCGCCTGAGCCCGTTCATGGGATGTGAGCAGTGCGATCCGGAGAAAAATCCCTGCTGTTTTGAGCACTACAACCCCTGGTGGACGCGGGGCGAGATCAGGGTGAAGACCAACACCGTGGCCCTGCTACGGGAGACGCTCGGCTCCGGCGCGGCGCACGGCCCCATCCTGGTGGACGGGTTCGACAACCTCCGCACCGAGCGGGAGACCGGGATCCTGCGGGAGTGCCTGGCGGTGCTGGCACACTCCCCGAACCGGGTGCATATCCAGACGCACCGGCTGGACCTGCTGGTCGAGTACCTGCCCCTGCTTGAGCCCCTCCGGGCCCGGCTCTGCGTCTGGGTGTCCATCGCCGACGACCTCGCTTTCCCACGGGAGATGGTCCTCGCCCTGGCGGACGCAGGGATTTCGGTAGTGCTGCACGTCCTCCTCTTCCCGTTCATCAACGACGGGGAGGAGGACCTTGCCGGGATCCGGCGGTTCGCCGCGGAGCACCGGCTGGGGCTGGCCTTTACCTGGCTTCGCCTCCAGCACGCCGGGCCGCAGCGTGACGCCGTCCTGCGGTGGATCGAGAAGAAGTACGGTCCGGGGGTGGCGGAACAGTATCCCGTCCTCTACCCTGCAAGCATCCCCGCCGGCAAATTCGGGCGGGCACCCTCTCGTCCTCTTCCCCCTCACTCCTCCCCGCCGTAGAAGAGGCAGGCCTGCCGGCGACATTCCCGCTTGATCGCGGAGAAGGGGCAGACGTGCTCCTCGTTGAAGGGCAGGGTGATCCCGAGCTTCTCCCGGCAGAAGCCCGCCGCATCCCGGATGGCGAGCCATGAGTCTCGTTTGCAGCACCGCGGCCCGCCGTGGCGGGCGATGACCGAAAGAGCCCGGGCGGTCATTTCGTTGGAGAGCCGCCACGCCTCTGTGGCGAGCGGCGTTGACCCGGTGATGAGGGCGATAAAAATGCCGGTGCCGGCGGCGCAGCGCACATCCGCGAGGGTGCGCTCGCCGCAGAGGCTGCATGTCACCTCCTCGGGTGAATCCATGTAAACGAGATCCCGGCCGCAGATGAGGCAGCCGGCCTGGTGGGGGGTGGTCATTGGGTGTCCCTCATCTCAGTGTGTGCAGGATGATGATGATGTAGGTTTGCGGCAGGAGCGCGGGGAGCCGCCCCCGGTATCCCCCGCCATCCGCCCCCACGGCCCGGATTTTCCCCCTGCACCCCCGAAATTGGGGTGATTATATGCCCACGATATCGTTTATTTGCCGTATTGTGTGCTTATGGGCGATCGTTTGCAATTCTGTGCCGGATTACCGGACCTATCCTGTATTAATTTTGAATAATCGGATGAATGCCAGATATACTGGCAAAATCCATGCAAATTTAACATAAATTGCGAATGTGTGCGTTTATTACATTTTCATAACTTATTCTAAGTTTAATCTGTATTTGCTGTACACAATCTGCATATAATTTGGATTTATGGTCAAAACACACACACAATTTGATTTTGGGGGAGGTATGATGATTGGTAATCTATATATGCTTTTCATCAATACCTGTTGAAGTGTATATCTGGCAGATATCTTCACGATGTGGCTGCCGTTTTTGCAAAAAGGATTTTATTTGGTTGTGAATGTATGAATTTTCAGGGAATGAAGACATTACTCGTGGTGTGTGTGGTTCTTTCGGGATGCCTGCTTGCCGCGGGCTGTACCGGACAGGAGGCCGCGCCCTCCGCCGAGACGGTGGTGATCGGGATCGGGCCGTGGGGAACCGCCTATGCATCAGGGTACGTCGTGAAAGATGTGCTGGAAGAGGCAGGGTATACCGTGGAAATGAAGTTCGTCGATATCGGCGTGGTCTTCCAGGGCGTTGCCGACGGCAGCCTGGACTGTTACCTCGACGCCTGGGTGCCCAGCTGCCACGAGCAGTACATGGCAAAGTACGGTGACCGGTTCGAGACCCTCGGCTACAACATGGAGGGCACGCGGATTGGTATGGTGGTACCGAGTTACGTGCCGGTGGACTCCATCGCAGACCTCCCCGAGTATGTCGACGAGTTCGACGGCAAGATCATCTCCATCGAGCCGGGCTCCGGCACCGTCCGCATGAGCGAAGAGGGCCTGGACGTCTACGACCTCGAGGGGTATGAAGTGGTCACCGGCAGCGAGGTGGGCATGCTCGCCGAGCTGAAGGGCGCCGTCCAGAACGAAGAGTGGATCGTGGTCACCCTGTGGACGCCGCACTGGGCGTTCACCCGCTGGGATATCACGTACCTCGACGACCCCGAGCTGCTCTACGGCCCGGAGGAGTACATCGCCACCATCGCCCGCTTCGGCCTCGAAGAGGACAATCCGGGGGCGTATGGCATCCTGGAGCGGTTCCACTGGGAACCTGCAGACATGGAATACGTGATGTACAAGGTCGACCAGGAAGGTCTCAGTGATGAAGAGGCGGCGGCGGACTGGATCGAGAACAACCGCGACAAGGTCGATGTCTGGCTGGGCAACGCCTGAGCCCCGAAATCCCCGTGCACGGGGTACCCACTCACTTTTTTTTGGCACCCTGCGGGTTGCCCGTTTATTTCGTCGCTTTCAGGTAGACGGCGTTCACCCGGTTGCGGATGAGCACGGCCTCGTCCACAGTAAATCCCCGGGTTTCGGCGAGGCTGCGCAGGTCGTCAGGCGAGAACGAGCGCCGCATCTAGCGGGGTGGCAGGCCGAACGCCCGCAGGTAGCGCAGGCCCAGCTGCAGCTGCTCGATGATGCGCATGCCGCAGGCCGTATAGGAGGCGAGAATGATCCGCCCGCCCGTTTTCAGCACCCGGTGCGCCCCGGCGAGCGCCGTTTCCGGGTTCTCGAGGAGGTGGATGAGGTTGATCATGACCACCGTGTCGAACACCCCCTCCCGGTGGGGGAGGGCCTCGCAGGATGCCTGCTCGAATCCCACATTGGGCACTCCACGGAGGGTGGTCGCGGCGGCATCGAGCATCGCTTCAGTGCAGTCGGCGGCGGTCACGCGGTTGCCGAGCGGGGCCAGCACCGCCGAGTACACCCCGGTCCCGCAGCCGCACTCGAGTACCTCGCCGAAGGGTGCTTCGGCTTTGAGACGGCGGACAAGTGCCTCGTGCACCGCGGTTTTCCCGACCACGGTGAAGGTGTCCTGGTGGTAGGTGGGGGCGGCCCTGCTCCAGTTCGCCTCGTCTGGTTCCCGCATCCCTTCAGCGCTGCCGCGGGGTCTTGCGGTAGACCATCCCCTGGAAGATGGCGATCCGCTCGCCGTTCTCGTCGGTGACCTGGACGGTGTAGGAGGCCAGTTTCGGGTTTAAGGCAAACTCCTCGGCATCGGCGGTGAGCGTCCCCCGCAGTGCGGCTTTCATGTAGGAGATATGGGCGTTGATGGCCGCCGCCGGGACGCCGTGGGAGTTGGAGGCGAGAGCGAAGGCGGTGTCGGCGAGGGTGAAGAGTGCCCCCCCGTGGACCGTCCCGTGACTGTTGCGGTGCCGGTCTGCAACCTCCATTTTTACCCGCGCCCGGCCCGGGGCGACCATGACCAGCTCCACTCCCATCTCCCGGGCGAAGGCGTCGGCCGAGAAAAAGCGTGCGGATTCCTCGGGTGTATACATAAAGGGTGGTTGCGGCACCGGCACCAAAAAGGTATTCATTGGCGTCTCCGCCTGCCCGGTGCATACCTATTTCCCCTTCGGGCGCGAGAATTTCGCCATGGACCTCCTCGTGGTCGCCGCCTTCGCCGTCGTGGTCCTCGGCGAGATCCTCGTCCCCCTGGGGCTGGGCTACTGGCTCATCCGGCGCTTCGGCGCCTCCTGGCGTATCTTCCTGCTCGGCGCCGCGGGCTTCGTCGCCGTGCAGCTCCTGCACACGCCGCTGGTGCTGCTCACCCAGGGCCCCCTCGTCCTGTGGCTGCAGGAAACCGTCGGCAGCCACGCGGCGGTTATCGCCGTCCTGGCCGTCTACCTGGGCCTGCTCGCCGGGATCTTCGAGGAGGTGGGGCGCTATCTCCTCTACCGGTACTGGTTCCCCCGGAAGGGGTACGCCCTCTCCCGGGAGCACGGGTTCCTCTTCGGGGCCGGGTGGGGCGGGGTGGAGAGCATCATCGTCGCCCTGCTCGTCTTCTCCAGCATGGTCAGCTATATCGTCCTCTCCGCGCTGCCCCCCGAACTGGCGGGCATCCCCGACGACCCCGCGGCACTGGCGCAGGTCGAGGCGCTCCTCGCTCTTTCGCCCCTCGATATCCTCCCCGGCCTGTTCGAGCGGCTGATGACCATCGCCCTGCACATCGCCTGGTCGGTGCTGGTGCTCGCCGCGGCCGTCGCCCGGCGCCACGTGCTGCTGGTCGCGGCAATCCTCTGGCATGCCGCCGTGGACGCCGCGGTGGTGTACGTCGGGCATATGACGGGCGTCCTGGCCGCCGAGGCGGTCCTCGCCCTCTTCGCCGTCCCCGCGTTCGTCTACCTGCACCGGGAATGGCGGCGGCTCGGTTCGGGAGCGACGTTCACCTTCCCTCGATGACCCGGATCAGGTTCTCCATCACCTCGTCAAACTTTTTCCAGGTGGGGTTTTCCGCGGCGCCGGACCGGAGGATGAAGGGCCGTCCTTCGTCGGCGGCTTTCCGCATCTCCGGGTCGAGGGGGATGGACCCCAGAAAGGGCACGCCAAGGTCCTGTGCCGCCCGCTCGCCCCCGCCGGCGCCGAAGAGGTCGATGTCTTTGCCGCAGTGGGGGCAGGTCAGGCCGCTCATGTTCTCCACGATCCCGATCACGGGCAGCCCGATCTCCTGGACGAAGCGCACCGCCTTGGAGATGTCCAGGATGGCCACCTCCTGCGGGGTGGTCACCACCACCACCCCGGCGATGTTGGGGGCGAGCTGGGCGATGGAGAGCGCCTCGTCGCCGGTGCCGGGGGGCAGATCCACGACCAGGTAGTCGAGGTCGCCCCAGTTCACGTCCTCGAGGAACTGGCGGATGGCCCCCATCTTCATCGGGCCCCGCCAGATCACCGGGGTGGACTTCTCCGGCAGCAGAAAGGCCATCGAGACCACGCCGAGGGTGCCGGTCACCTGCACCGGGTCGATGTGCTTCTGGTCGTAGGAGCCCAGGTGCGCCTCTTCGATGCCCAGCATCTTGGGGATGTCGGGGCCGTGGATGTCCAGGTCGAGGAGCCCTGTCTGGTAGCCGTGGTTGGAGAAGGCGAGCGCCAGGTTTGCCGCCACCGTGCTCTTCCCCACGCCGCCCTTGCCGGAGAGGACGAGGACCACGTGTTGCACGGAGATATCCACGTTCTCGGGACGGTGGGGTGGAGTCTGCGTTGCCGGTGCCATGGGTCACTCCTGCGGGAGGGAGGGCATAAAGGTTTGTGCGGACTTACCGGCAGAACGCACCGAGCGTGGTCTGCCCCCTGCCCCGGGCGATGTCCCGCAGCAGGGCGCTCTCCCCCTCGAAGCGGCAGAGGGGCAGCTGCAGGCGCTCCGCAACGGACGCGAGGGCCGAGGGCACATCCTCGAACTCTGCTGCCGGCTGGCACATGGCGCTGCGCACGTTCTCCCGCACGTTGAAGACGCCGAGGGGCACATAGCCGCGGGACGCCTCCCGCAGGACGATGGCCCCCGCCTGCACCCCCTCCCGGGCGAGGGCCTCCAGCACCGCCATCCGGCAGGAGTAGAAGCAGCCGCCCACCTGCGAGTACTCCTTCTTGCCCCGGAACCCCTCGTGGTCGGCAAAGACCAGCTCCTCCCGGCCAAGGATATGGAGGAACGCCTCCAGCCACTCGTACTGCCACCCGGTGGGCAGCAGCAGCACCGCATAGTGGTTGTGCAGGCTGTCGAACTCGTGGACGCGGATACAATCGATGACCGGGTTGTGGCGCACTTCCGCCTGCAGGCGGTCGCCGATGGTGGTGTCGCAGGCGGTGATGGACCAGCGGGTGGGGACGAGCCGTCTCGCCCTGCCCGTGCCCATCGCCCCCACCGAAAGCGCCTTCTGGATCTGCGAGAAGGGCAGGCCCGCCCGGTGGAGGGCCGTCACGGCCTCGGATGCGGAAAGATCGGTGTCATGGAAGACCCGCTCGAGGCGGCGGTCCCATGCCCCCCCGGCGACGTCGAACCGCTCGATGGCGGCGCTGGGCCCGTGGGGCACCGAATCTTCGGAAAACACCATCCCCTGCGGGGTGCGGGCAAAGGAGGCTTCGGCGTCCCGTGATGACGAGGAAAGGGCGATCTCCTGCAGCTGGGCCACGAACCGGTCCTCCACGTCACGCACCCCTACGGCCCTCGTCCCCCGCACCAGCTGCAGGCGGTAGCCGATGATCTCCTCCTGGGTGGTCCGTGCGGGGATCCAGGCCTCGGGCGTATCCATGACCCGCGTATCCCCCTTCACCGGCGCCACCATGGGCCCGGCAAGCACCTTTGGGTAGTTCCACCGCCCGATGAAGACCGACGGCGGGGAGCTCCCCTCCAGCTCTCTTCCCACCGGCGCCGACTGCATCGTCACCCCCGCGGTGAGCTGCTCCAGGTACGATCCCTTCCCGGCGATCATTGGCTATACTCTGGATCGCCGGTGGGGAAAGGAGCTCTGCCTGCGGGGAGAAACTGTTCCGGGTCTGGCCGGTCCCCGGGAACGGTGCATCAGTATTATGTGCGGGCAGCATCCACCTTTCCTGCAAACTCCCGGGGAACCCGTCATGAATCCACCCTGTTCAGACCCCTGCTGCATTGCGTTGCCATACCGCACCGGCCGCCTGCACCCGCCCGGTGCCCCGTTCGGCGATGCATCCCCGGCAATCCGGTGGCAGACCGGCAGGCCAGGGAAGGAATCCGGCATCGCCACCGACGGGAGAACAAACGGGGCCATTGCCTGTTCAGGAGCGGCCGCCGTCCCCGGCTGGTACGACGGACCGCACCGTGCCATGGTCCCAGAGGAGTGATCACCCGCATGAAACCAGTATTCGAACAGATCGCCCGCACCATCAACCGCCACCCGTACACCGTCGCCGGCGTGTTCGCCGCCGTCTTCGTCCTCGCCCTCTTCGGCACGACGATGCTCTCCATGGAGACCGGCACCGATACCTACCTCGACAAGACCACCACCCGGGGGGCGCTCCTCGCCCACTACACGAACACCTACGGCTCCGACGCCGTCATGATCATCTTCGAGGCGGATGACGTCACCAACCCGGCGGTGCTGGCCTACATCGACATGCTCGAAGAGGATATCCGCACCGAGCGGTACATCGGGAGCGTGAACGGGATCGCCACCCTGATGAAGCAGGCCAACGGTGGCGTGCTCCCGGCCTCGAAGGCCGACATCTACCGGATCCGGGCAAGCACCCCGCCGGAGATGCTGGAACGCTACCTCCCCTCGCAGATGATGACCATCTCCGCCATCACGCTCGAGCCCGGTGTCTCCACGGACGTCCAGAACCAGGTGCTCACCAACCTCCGATCGCTGCTCCGCATCACCGATCCCCCGCCCGGCCTCAGCGTGACCCTCTCGGGATCGCCCGCATTCCAGATGGAGATGATGGAGGAGATGCAGGCATCGATGGGCACGCTCATCGGCGCCGCCATGCTGCTCATGGTGCTGGCGGTGCTGCTGCTCTTCTCCCACGTCCGCTCTCCGCTCCTGCCGGTGGCGGTGGTGGCGGTCGGCCTGGTCCTGACATTCGGGTTCATGGGCATATTCGGGATACCCATCAGCATGACGGTGATCGGCGCCTTTCCCGTGCTGATCGGTATCGGGATCGATTACGCCATCCAGTTCCACTCCCGCCTCGACGAGGCGATCCGGGATGCCGACCTCGGGCAGGCGGTCACCACCGCCGTGGCGCAGACGGGCCCCTCGGTCCTCATCGCCATGGGAGCGACCTCGATGGGCTTTATCGCCATGCTCTTCGCTCCCATCCCCATGGTGGCCGATTTCGGGATCACCTGCACCATCGGGGTGGTCTGCTGCTATCTCGCCGCGCTGGTCATCGTGCCGACATTTGCCCTCCTCACCCGCTACCGCCCGAAGCAGCGCCGCGCCGGCCGGAGCAGCAGTTCGCTCATCGACAAATACGATACCATGCTGGGCAGGATCGCCTACGTCATCGCAAAGCACCCCCTGCCCGTGATCCTGGTCTGCGGCCTCATTGCCCTCACCGGGTTGCAGCTCGATGCCCGGGTGCCGGTCAATGCCGACGAGGAGACCTTCGTCCCCTCGGATATGCCGGCAATGCTGGACATGAAGAAGGTCACCCGGACCATGGGGTCCACCTCGTCCATTCCCGTGATCGTCGCCGCGGAGAATGTCCTTGACCCCGCAACCCTGGCATGGCTCCACGACTTCGGGGAGTACGAGATGCGGGATGAACGGGTCACCGGTGTGGCGAGCATCGCCACCCTCCTCGTCCAGTACAACGGCGGAACAGTGCCCGCAACCAGTGCCGAGGTCGCCGCGGTCATGGAGCGCATCCCGCAGGAGACCCGTGACCGCTACCTCAACGGCAACACCGAGGCGGTGATGGAGTTCTCCACGGTGAACATGAATATGGAGGCCTCCCGCTCCTTTGTCGAGGACATGGGACGGGACCTTGCGTGGAACAAGCCGCCGGTAGGGGTCACCGCCCACGTCACCGGGCAGATGGAGATGTTCGCCGCCGTCATGGACGATATCAGGGCGTCCAAGACCACGATGACCCTCACCGGCTTCGCCTTCATCCTGGGCTTCCTGCTGCTGGTCTACCGCAAATTCCGGGCCGTCTCGCCGCTCATCCCCATCGTCTTCATCGTGGGGTGGAACGGGGCGATCATGTACCTCTTCGGGCTCGACTACAGCCCCCTCACCGCCGTGCTGGGCTCGATGAGCATCGGCGTGGCCTCGGAGTATACCATCCTGATCATGGAGCGCTGCGAGGAGGAGCTGGCACAGGGGCTGGACCTCTACGAGGCGATCCGGGTGAGCGTGCAGAAGATCGGCACGGCCATCACCGTCTCCGGGATGACCACGGTCTTCGGGTTCTCGGCACTCCTCCTCTCGACCTTCAATATCGTCTCCAATTTCGGCCTGGTCACGGTGATCACGGTGGCCTTCTCCCTGACCGGGGCCATCTGCATCATGCCGGCGGTGATCTCGCTCATGTACCGGGCGGGCGGGACTGCATCCCCGCGGCCCGCCGCCGGGGAATAACCCCCGTTTTCCCGGGCCGGTCACCCTTTCTGGTGCTCGAGGATGCTCCGGGAGCGGTGGCGGACGAGGGGGCCGGCGGTGCCGATGGACGCGAACTGCTCGGTGCCCTGCGTCCCGGCGGACCGCCGCCCGGTTTCACACCCGCCCCACCACGGCCGTGTGGAGGCTGTCCAGCGAATTACGCAGCGCCCTGCCCGCGTCCCGCAGGTGGTGGTAGACCTCCCGTTTGCGCAGGGCGTTCATGGCATCGTCGGTATGGAGCAGTTCGGCCATGCTGGTGATGTAGATCTCCTCGATCTCCCGCATGGCCCGCCGTGCCTCCCGGATCGTTTTTTCCATCTTTTTCCGGTCGTTATGCATGATTGCCACGCCCCGGCTCATGCACCGTGTCCCCCGCAGCAGGGCCTCCGCCATGTCCAGTATGGGGCGGTCCGGGCTCACCCCGAAGGCGTACATCTCCCGGGCGGTCTCTTCGGAGAAGTTGAGGATGTAGTCCATCTGCCGCGACAGGCTGTAGATGTCCTGCCGGTCAAAGGGGGTGGAGAACGAACTGATCAGCTTGTCCTCCATGTCATGGCGCATGGTGTCCACTTCGTTCTCGATATCCTCCAGCGCCGACGGTTCCTCGAGCGGTGTGCTGTGCAGCCAGCGGACAAACGTTTCCACGCCTTCAAGCGTCCTTTCGGCCTGCGTTTCCAGCATCTGCTCGAAATCGTACTCGCGGGGGAAGATCAAGTCGAATACTCCCCGCCTCCGCGTATCCTGGTGTCCTGTCTCCCTGTCCATGGCTCGATCACACTCCTGTACATGGTGCGATGGTGCAGTAGATGGCGCCGGCGATGAGCATTGTTGCGGGGATCGTGCCCGCCATGGCGAGGACGATGTCCCTGCCCACCGACCAGCGCACCTTTTTGGGGTTCGCCGCGGATCCCACGCCGAGCACCGAGGTGCAGATGATGTGGGTCGATGAGACCGGGGCGCCGGCGAGGGTGGAGACCGCCAGCGACACCCCGGAAAAGACCTGCGAATTGAACGAGTGGATGGGTTCGATCTTGAAGATCCGGTTTCCCAGGGTGTTCATGATGCGCCAGCCGCCGCAGACCGTCCCCAGCGCCAGCAGCAGAGCGGCGGCCGCCCGCGCCCACAGGGGCACCTCGACGGCGGCGATCTCCCCGGCGGAGAAGAGCACGAGGGCGATGATCCCGAGCTGCTTCTGTGCATCGTTGGCCCCGTTGTAAAAGGCCATCAGGGCCGCTGCCGCCCAGTTGAGGCGTACGATGGAGGTGTTGATGCTGCGGCGGGCGTTGCGGAGCGCAAGGTCGCCCGCCTTCTGCAGCAGAAAGCTGCCCGCAAAGCCGATGGCCACCGAGATGACCAGGAACGCAAGCACCTTCGTCAACCCCCCCAGCGCGTGGGGCGGCGCCAGCAGCTCCTCCACGCCCCAGTAGATGCCGTCCGGCCCCGCGGCGGCGAGGCCCGCCCCGACCAGGCCCCCGATGAGGGCGTGGGTGGACGACGAGGGCAGCCCGTACTTCCAGGTCACGGTGTTCCAGATGGTTGCACCGGCAAGGGCGGCCAGCAGCACCACGAGCACCTGCGCACCGGACTGGATGGTGAGCAGCCCCGAGAGGGTGAAGGCGACGGCGCTGCCCCCCAGCAGTGCCCCCAGCAGGCACATCCCCGCCACCAGGAGGATGCCGCGCCGGGGCGTGGCCGAGCGGGAGGCGATGAACGTGGCGGCGATGGAAGCCGCGTCCTGAAACCCGTTGGTAAAGGTGAACCCCAGCGCCAGCGCGACCGTGATAACAACGATCACCCACATTCCTGCACTCGTTCCCCTTGAAACGCAGTTTCAGCGTAAAACCTGAAAAATCTACCCGCAGGGGCCGGCCGGCTCCTGCAGGGGGTCCCCGGCAGGCCTGCGGGAACGCTTATTGCGAATGAATTATATTCCTCATCATATGTCACTGCAGTGACAGGGAGATGATCACATGGCAAAAGTAGCACGTGAAATGGTGGAAAAAGCAGGTGTCGATGTCGATAAATTGCTTGATCTGCTCGTAAAAAATGCATCGGCCGAACTGACGACCTACTATTACTACACCACCCTGCGGTTCAACCTCATCGGCCTCGATGGGGAGACCGTCAAGGAGATCGCGGAGACCGCCCGCATCGAGGATCGCAACCACTTCGAAGCGCTGGTGCCCCGGATCTATGAACTCGGCGGCAAGCTCCCGGACGACATGGTGGAGTTCCACAATATATCCGCCTGCCCCCCCGCCAAACTCCCCGCCGACCCGCGCGATGTCACCGCGATTCTCCAGGTGCTGGTGGATGCGGAGCGCTGCGCCGTCCGCGGCTATTCGGAGATCTGCGCGATGACCGCCGGCAAGGACCCCCGCACCTACGAGCTCGCGGCGTCCATCCTCAACGAGGAGATCGAGCACGAGTCCTGGTTCTCGGAGTTCCTCGGCGAAGGCCCCTCCGGGCATTTCCTGCGGAGAGGCGAGACGTCGCCGTTCGTCTCCAAGTTCCTGCGCTAACAACGGGATGGGTGTATGCCCCCTCCTCCCCGGGCGGGGTGCTGCAGGTCTCTCTCTTTTTTAAGGTGAACCGACCAATCAGGGTTCTATAGAAGGATGCCGACGCCATGTCCCTGATGACCCTCTTTGCCGCGCTGGGCCCTCTCCCGCAGGCGCTCCTGGCCGGCTGCTTCACGTGGAGCCTCACCGCCGCCGGGGCGGCGACGGTCTTTCTCTCGCGGGGGGTGGACCGGCGGGTGCTGGACGTGATGCTCGGGTTCGCCGCTGGGGTGATGATTGCCGCCAGCTACTGGTCGCTGCTCGCCCCCTCGATCGAGATGGCCGCCGGGAGCGGGATGCCGGCGTGGCTGCCGGCGGCGGTGGGTTTTCTCGCCGGGGGCGCCGGGATGCGCGTCATCGAGTGGCTGCTGCCCTACCTCCACGTGGGCGAGGTGGGCGGCAACCATCCGCCGGGAGCGGGGCTTCCCGGGAAGAGCAGCATCATGCTGATCCTGGCCATCACCACCCACAACATTCCCGAGGGGCTCGCCGTGGGAGTGGCCTTCGGGGCCCTCGCCGCCGCCCACCCCACCGCGACCCTCGCCGGGGCCATCGGGCTCGCGGTGGGCATCGGCATCCAGAACCTCCCCGAAGGGATGGCGGTCGCCATGCCCCTGCGGCGGGAGGGGTTCTCGCGTGCAAGGAGCTTCTGGTACGGCCAGCTCTCGGGGCTGGTCGAACCGATGGCGGCGGTCGTCGGGGCGGCGGCGGTCATCCTCGCCGAACCGGTCCTTCCTTTCGCCCTCGCCTTCGCCGCCGGGGCCATGATCTTCGTGGTTGCCGAGGAGGTCATCCCCGAGGCGCAGGGCAATCCCGAGCTGGCCACGATGGGAGTGATCGCCGGGTTTACGGTCATGATGGTGCTCGACGTGGCCCTCGGATGAAAAAAGAGGTCCTCGCCGCCGGGGGCGGCGTCACGTCTTGCGCTTTTCCAGCGTCTGCCGTGCTGCCTCGGCCACGTCCTCGATGGCCTTCTCCAGGTCGTCGCCGGCCTTGCGGACCTTCTTTTCGATGTGATCGCGCCCTTCCTGGGTGCCGAAGAGGTGGCGGCCGGCGCGGATGACGTCCTCGATGGCCCGGTGCACCGAGTGGGATGCTTCGCCGATGAGGCGCTCCGTCTCGGGCGCTTCGGCGGCGGCTTCCGGCCCTTCAGCAGCGGGCTCCGGTTCGTCGGGTTGCGGGGGCTCCCCCTCGACCCAGCGCCCTTTCTCAAAATGACCTTCCTTTTCGCTCATCGATGTGGATCTTGTGCGGCTCTGGATAAAAAAGGTGTGTCCGCTCCGGCGGGCAAACCCTCATCAGGCCCCGGCGCCACTCTCCGTACGGTGAGAAAAGGAATGGCAACTGTTGTCCATTTCGACGTCCCCGCGGACGACCCGCAGAGGGCGAAGGAGTTCTACCAGAACCTCTTCGGCTGGAAATTCACCCGATTCGAGGGGATGGAGGAGTTCTACCTGGTCGAGACCACGGCGCTGGACGGCTCGCCGGGTACCGGCGGCGGGCTCGGCAGGCGGGGTGCTCCCGACCAGCGGATCATGAACTATTTCGGGGTTGCCGACCTCGATGCCAGCATCGCCCGGGTGGAGTCGCTCGGCGGCACCATCACCATGCCAAAAACTGCGGTGCCCGGCTTCGGCTCCCTGGCCATCTGCATGGACACCGAGGGCAACCCCTTCGGGCTCTGGGAGGAGGACGAAACCGCGACGTAGCATCCCCGGCGACGGGCAGCATTATATGCCGGAATGACGGACGAGCACTCGCATGAAGGTCGTGGCATTCAACGGCAGCCCCCGCAGGGAGGGCAACACCGCCCGCCTGCTGGCGGAAGTCTGCGGGGCGCTGGAGAAGGAGGGCATCGAGACGGAGACCGTGCAGGTCGGGGGGCGGGCGATCCGGGGCTGCACCGCCTGTCTGCAGTGCAAGGAGAACCGGGACGGCCGGTGCGTTCTCGACGACGACATCGTCAACGACTGCATCGAAAAGATGGCCGCCGCCGACGGGATCCTGATCGGCTCGCCCACGTACTATGCCGACATCACCCCCGAGACCAAGGCGCTCATCGACCGCGCCGGGTTCGTGTGCGGGGCCAGCGGGGGCCTGCTCG
>DSDF01000114.1 GCA_011048835.1 Methanoculleus sp.
AACCGGTTGCGCAACCGGTTTTTCCTCAGGTTTCGGTGGTGACTTCGGTATCTCCTGCCCTTCGCCCGTAATGAGTTTCTTGAGAGCCGACAGTAGTCCCATAATCCACTCCTATTTCATCGAGTACGAGATGTACTGCTCTAGGAATGGCCTTGTTTACCGGTTCAGTGACCCAATAATCCGAATCCTGTGATTCGTTGGATATCTGGGAGATCTGGGTATTTTGCGGCTGGCATCCGAATATCACGATGTCCATGCGGTGTTTCAACACCTGGAGCGGTTCCTTCAGGCCCCACGAATGCGGATCGGTGTAGCTCCCCGGCGGCAGTAAATCCGGCGTAATCCGGGTGATCTGGCCTGGCTCCCCTCCGAAATCGAGAATGTCGAGGATCACCATCTTCCTGACCGGCGCAGTCGACTGCGCCATCAGGGTGAACAGGTAATGCGGTCCCGCAAGACCCGCATCGATCAGCTTCACATTTTCGGGAAGCGTGAGCTGTTTCATATCCGCGATCACCGCAGGGCCGAACCCGTCATCGGTCTGCAGCGGGTTGCCGCACCCGATGATCATGAACTCTGCATACCAGTCGGACATACCGGAACACTCACTGAACAAGTTTCTGGGCCACTACCTTCTTTGATTCGTCGACGACGAGCATGTGGGTTGCACAGGACACACATGGGTCGTATGCACGGACGATGACCTCGGCGAGCTGCCAGGGTGCACCCTCAAGCGCACGGCTGCACGTGGGGAAGTTCCAGGTGGTCGGCACGAGCAGGGAGTACCATGCGACCTTGCCGTCCTTGACTTTCGCCAGGTGGACGTCGGTTCCGCGAGGCGCCTCGTTGGCGCACCAGCCAAGCGAGCCGTCTCCCTGGGGGATCTCGTCCGCGAGCACGCTGCCGGAGGTGTCGAGGGCGTCGATCGCCTCGATCATGGAGTACAGACAGTCGGGGTATTCCATCTGGCGTGCGATCTGCAGGCCCATGGCACCTTTGCGGTCGTAGTTCCTGAAGATGGACAACCGGGCGCGGGGACCGACCTCGACAGGGACGCCATCGTAGAGCGGCACACCGGTGCATGCCTCCATCTGGGGCCATGCCTTGGCGCCTGCGGGCGTTGTTCCGCCGACGGGGTAGTCGGGGTCGTCCATGGTGATCTCCATCTCGCCCATATACCAGTCCCAGGGGCGGACCTCGGTCCAGCGTTCGGGGAACCAGCGTTGGTCGACATCGAGGCTGGTGTTGCCGTAAAGGGGATCGACGGCCATGTAGCCCTGGTCGTGGTAGCCGAATTTATCATTCTTTTCCACCTCGGGGCCGTTTGCCACGGATGCGGCCTCGCGGTTCTCCCAGTCCTTGAGGACGGTGATCATGAATTCCATGTGCTCGCGGGCGAGCACGGATGCCTCTTTGGCCAGGTCATAGAGCTTTGCCTTGGCCCGCGGGGTGATGTTCGTGTACATTCCGCCCACGCGGGGGTTGCTCGGATGAATGGGCTCACCGCCAACGATCTCGCCGACCGTCTGGCCAACCTCACGGAGTTTCTGGATGCGCTTCGCGACGCTCCTGACCGGCTCCTCGGGGGTGAACGGGTTGATGTGCGTATCCGTTCCGGGGAGGTACATGTCGGGGAGCGTGAGGATGTTGTGCAGGGCGTGGCTGTGCAGCCTGTTTGCGCACTGCAGGATCACGCGGAGCAGGTATGCATCCTCGGGGATCTCACAGCAGATGGATGCTTCCATCGCTTCAATGCCCGCGAGGGTGTGCGCAACCGGACAGATGCCGCAGACACGGGAAGAGATCTTGGGAACCTGGTGCATCGACTTTCCGATGGCGAGCTTCTCTATGCCCCTGACAGGCGTAAGGCTGAGCCAGTCACCACGCTCAATGATGCCGTCGTCATTGACTTTCAGCACCAGCTTGGTGTGGCCTTCATGCCTTGTTGTTGGGGAAATCTCTACTACTTTCGACACTAATATCGCCTTACCATTGTTTCTGTTCGAACAGCTATACCTGAGTGTTCACACACGTTGCGTGAGTGATGCAACACACGTACCGTAACCACGAGTACGTAAGCAGTTTATGTCATTCCAAGGGTAAAAAACCCTATTGGTACTGCACACGGCTCTTTTGTACGAATGGGCGCGGCAGTAGCATACAGTATGTGGAATATGCCGCAGGACATGAAGAGAGAAAAAAATGGTGGAGAGAGCCCGTTCAGATATATAAACCTATCTCGGCCTTCAGTTCGGCCATCGTCGCCTTGCGTTCGGCATATGCATCGTGCTGGTGGATGCTCTCCTCGTTGGTCTGCCGGATGGTGATCAGGGAATCTCCCGGCAGATCGGGGAATTCATTCACCACCCGCTTTGCCATCTCACGGACGCAGTCCTCGACAAACCTCGCGTTGCGGTGGGCGGAAAATACCACATGGCTCTCGTCGCCGCGTTTGAGGAGTTCGAAAATCTGCGCACTCATGGACTGCTTGACGATGGCAATGATCGTATCGAGCTCCACCCGTTGATCGTCATCGGTCTCGATGCTGAGGTAGCCCCGGCCCCGCTGGTTGTGGGTGGCCATGGGCATCTCCTCGAGGAACGCCGCTATCGTTTCCTGATCCACGTCAAGCGCCTGCAGCTTGGCTGCCGCGAGCTCCTTCATGATGTTCTGCGCACAAGGGCAGGCGGTCATGCCGGTCACCTCGGCGCCGATGCTTTTTCTCACGATCGGGTTGACCTCGTTGCGCTGCGCGATGGCGCTGGCGACGACCCTGACCACTTCGTGGCATTCGGTCTCCGAGACCGGCGTTTTCCTGCGCAGCATGTAGAGGCTCTTCATGTCCACCTCTGTTCTATCCGCATACTCGTGGTAGTCGAGAAGCTTGCGGGCGACGGCGTTGCATACCTCCTCGATGCCCTTGACCTCGCCCCCGATGGCCTGCTGGAGCACCACATCAATGACCTCGAAATTCCGGGAGAGGTTCGCCCCCTTCAGGCTGCTGGGCAGATCCACAAAGACATTGAAGTTCGAGATCAGGATGATGGGCCGCTTGCCGGGACGTGCAACTTCTACGAGCTTTTTGACATTTTTCACACCGACCCTCGTCAGGTTGATGCGAACCTCGGGCATGGTGGCCTGTGTATCGGGTAATTCCATTGAGAAACCTCAGATCATACCACGTTCACCGTCGAAAGTTCGATGGCAAAAGATTTAGTGAAGGTTTTAAATTAGTCAATATAATAGTTATGAAGTTGACGAATAATCGAGGTGACATACCATGATCAAAAAATACTACGAATCGGATGCTGATCTGGCGAATCTGGACGAAAAAGTGATTGCAGTAATCGGCTACGGTTCACAGGGCAGGGGGCAGGCACTCAACCTGCGCGACAGCGGTCTCACCGTCATTATCGGCCTGCGCCCCGGCAGCAGCTGGATGCGTGCCTCCGAGGACGGATTCGAGGTCCATCATGTCGCCGACGCCGTCAAGATAGCCGATGTGGTGATGGTCCTGCTTCCCGACGAGAGCCAGCGGGTGGTCTATGAACGCGAAATTCACCCCTATATCGTTGAGAACAACTGTTTGATGTTCTCGCACGGGTTTAATATTCATTTCGACCAGATCGTCCCCCCGCCGAACATCGACGTGATCATGGTGGCCCCGAAGGGGCCGGGCCATATGGTGCGGCGGATGTACGAGGAGGGAAAGGGCGTGCCGGCCCTCATCGCCGTGCACCAGAACTATACCGGCAGGGCCAAGGATATCGCCCTCGCCTACGCCAAGGGGATCGGCGGCACGCGTGCGGTGGTGCTGGAGACCACCTTCGCCGAGGAGACGGAGACCGATCTCTTCGGGGAACAGGTGGTACTCTGCGGAGGGCTCACCTCGCTCATCAAGGCCGGATTTGAAACGCTGGTCGATGCAGGCTACGCTCCCGAGATGGCCTACCTTGAGGTCCTTCACGAGGTCAAACTCATCGTGGACCTCATCTACGAAGGGGGGTTGACGAAAATGCGCAACTCAATCTCCAATACCGCACAATACGGCGACCTGACCCGGGGGCCGCGGGTGATCGGCACGGAAACCTACCTTGCCATGCAGGAGATCCTCGAGGAGATCCAGAGCGGGGAGTTTGCCAGGGAATGGATGCTGGAAAACATGGTCAACAGGCCGCGTTTCAACGCGCTGACACGAGCGGACGAGGAGCACCTCATCGAGAAGGTGGGAAGAGACGTCAGGGACATGATGCCGCAGTTCCGTGAACTGCCGAAGGATTAGGCCCCCTGTTCTTTTTTTCATCCCGGAAACGCAGGGATAAAGTGAAATCTTTTTCATATCGAAGACCACCCTCCACCATATGACTGTTGCCATCATCTATCACAGCGTGAGCGGGCATACCCGGCAGGTGGCGGAGCAGCTCGCCGATGCCTGCGACGGCATGCTCATCGAGGTCGTCTGCCGGACCCCCTACAATGTCGTCACCCGCTATGTCGTCGGCGGAAAACGGGCATTGAGCGGCGAGAAGGACGAGATCGATCCGGCAATGATCGATGTTGCCGACTTCGAGCGGATCGTGATCGGCACCCCCGTCTGGGCGCGCCATCCCACCCCGGCGATCAATGCAGCGGTCGACGCACTGCGGGGGTGCGAGGGGAAAGAAGCCGCAATCTATGCAACCTGCGGCGCTGTAGCGGGGGACACGATTGCGCTGCTGCAATCAGCGCTGGAGCAGAAGGGGGTGCGGGTTGTGGGCGGGGTGGTGTTTGCCCAGCATGAACTCCAGAGCGAAGAAAAACAAAAGGAACTGGTGAGCCTGCTGGGCGATACCTGCGCTCAGTAGCTCATCAGCCGGGTGAGGGTGGCCCGGGCCTCCTCGATCTCCGCGGCACCGATGGAAAACGATTGGCTGCCGCAGCGGATAACGAGCGGCCCGCTGCCCACCTCTCCGATGACCTCACACGGCATGCCTTCGAGCACCCCCGGATCACGGCACGCCACCAGGAACCGCCCGTAGCTCTCCGAGAAGAGCTGCTCAAGCGGGTTGCCGGGGAGGTGCACGGACGCCGCCGGGGCCATTTTTGCGAGGGCGACGATAAGCCCGCCGTGCGAGAGATCGCAGACCGCTTCTGCCGCACCGGACCGGACCAGGTGCCGTATGCTGCCGAGAAGACCCGGGTCTCCCACGGCGGGGGCGGGGCCGCCACACCCGGTGACCGCATCGAGCACCGATCCGCCGAACTCGGGACGTGTCTCGCCGACGAGGGCGAGGATGCTGCCCTCGCAGGGAGGGGAGTACCCGATCTGCGGCCCTTTGCCCGCCATGCCGATGGAGGGGGTGGGTTTGATACGGGTGTCCCATTCGTCGCTCTCGTTGTAGAGAGAGACGTTGCCGCCCACCACCGGAATGCCGAGGGTCCGGGCCATGTCTCCCATACCGGCGACACTCTGCGAAAGCTGCCAGTAGACCTCCGGGTGCACGGGACTGGCGAAGTTGAGGCAGTTGACGATGCAGAGGGGATCGGCCCCCCGGCAGGCCAGGTTGCTCGCGTTCTCGAGCACCGCGTTGGCGGCTCCCTCATAGGGTTTCAGGAAGATATGCCGGGGATTGCACCCGCAGGAGAGGACGAGGGCATCGTCTTCCAGCCGCAGCACCGCAGCATCGTGGTCGGTGGAGAGCGTCCGTATCTGCACGTGATGGTCGTACTGCCGGGAGACCCAGGTGGTGTCCGCCACGTCCGGGTGGGAGAGCACCGCGAGGCAGAGAGACCTGAGATCGCCCGGCGGCGTGGCAAATGCCGTTTCATGATGGGAGGGCTCCCCGGGCCACGGCTCTTCCGGCGCGCCGCCCACCAGAAGGTCGATGGGGAGATCGCAGACCGTCTCTCCCCTGAACGTCACGACATAGCGCCGATCCGCGATGACCTCGCCGATGTCGCTCCAGGCCAGATCGTACTTCTCCGCAATGGCCCCCATGAGGGGGACGTCGCCGGGCGCCACCTCGAGCAGCATGCGTTCCTGCGACTCGGCGAGCATGATCTCCACCTCGTTCATACCCCGCTCGCGCAGGTGCACGCGGTCCGCCTCGATGCGTGCGCCGAAGGTGCTGGCCATCTCGCTCGACGCCCCGGCAAGCCCCGCCGCCCCGAGATCGCGGCACGAACGAACCTTCCCGGTCTCCGCCATTGCAAGGGTGGCCTCGATGAGCAGTTTCTCCGCGAAGGGGTCCCCGATCTGCACGCTGGGGCGGTCCTCCGCTTCCGCGTCTTCGGCAAGGTCCCGCGAGGCAAAGGAGGCCCCCCCCAGTCCGTCGCGGCCGGTCGACGCCCCGACGAGCACCAGCCGGTTGCCGGGCTGTTTGACCCGCGCGGTGAGGTAGTTTTCAGGGTGCACCACGCCGACGCATACGATATTGACCAGTGGATTCCCGCTGTAGCTGTCGTCGAAGACCAGTTCGCCGCGCACCACCGGCACCCCGATGCAGTTGCCGTAGTCGCCGATGCCGCTGACCACGTGCTCGAAGATATAGCGGTTCTTTTCCTGGTCGGGGGGTCCGAAGTAGAGCGGGTCCATCAGGGCGATGGGCCGCGCCCCCATGGAGATCACGTCGCGGACGATGCCGCCCACGCCGGTGGCGGCGCCGTCGTAGGGGTCGACGTAGCTCGGGTGGTTGTGGCTTTCCATGCCGATCGCAAGGGCGCACGTATCGGAGAACCGGACGATCGCCGCATCGTCCCCGGGCCCGAGGATCACGTTCTCGCCGGTGGTGAGGAGGGTCTTTAACAAGGCCCGGGTGGAGCGGTAGCTGCAGTGCTCGCTCCAGAGGTTTTCGAAACAGGCGAGTTCAAGCGTGGTAAGAGGTCGTCCCAACGTCGTTTCCAGAAATCCCCGATCCTGCGCAGATACCATGGTACAGAAATGTGTGTGCGCAACCACATAATACCTGCTCGCACGAATGCCCCCGTTACCTCGTGATGCAGTCTTATTACCCACGCCCGCCCATATACTACCATGACCGACCCGTATGAACAGATGTTAACCAGGGCGTACAGCCAGATAACAGAGCCATCGGGCGACGAGGGGAGATTCTCCGTTCCCGAGGCACGGGTGTACATCGAGGGGAAGGCCACGTTGCTCGAGAACTTTGCGGAGATCGCCTCGACCCTGCGCCGCGACCAGGATCACCTGATGAAATACCTCCTCGGCGAGCTGGGAACTGCCGGAAAGATCGACGGAAACCGGGCCATCTTCAACGGCAAGTTCGAGCAGACGGTGATCGAGAACGCCATCAAGAACTATACCGAAGACTACGTCATCTGCTCCGAGTGCGGCAAACCCGACACGAGGCTTGTCAAGGACGGCCGCGTGCTCATGCTCCGCTGCGATGCCTGCGGCGGACACCGCCCCGTCAGGAAACGCAGGCCCCGTTCCGAACCGGTGGGCTCGCGGATCGAGGAAGGGCAGGTGCTCGACGTGGATATTGAACACCTCTCCAGGCGGGGAGACGGTGTGGCGAAGGTAGGGAAATTCACGATCTATGTTGCCAACAGCAAACCAGGCCAGAAGGTGAAGGTGCGCATCACCAGGGTGTCCGGCTCCATCGGGTTCACCGAGCGGGCCTGACCCGCGCCCCCGGCGAACGAAACGGGTCGCAGGGGGAACGGCTTTCCACCCCCTGAATCACTCCTGACGAACCATAGTCCTCATTTTTACAAGCAGAACGAGACCGGGCCACACGTGTGCCCAACCACAAAAAAGGATCGCGGGAAACGAGACTACCGTGATGCGGCTTCGGCAATCTGCTCCAGGAGATCATCGCAATGGCCGGCGAGCCGGCGCGATGCATCGATGATCGCCCCGAGGGGATCGCGGTCGCCCACGGTGGTGACCATGAGTTCGGGATCGGAGAAATGGAATTCCATCATGTACCTGGCGACATCGACTCCCGGATCGCGGAGCAGTTCGTCGGTCAGGGCGTTCATAAACGTGTGATCCTCCCCGACGAAGAGCAATCTCGCTTTATTTGGTTCCAGATCGATGATCTTGATTTCCATATGCATCATCTGGTAGTGATCGAAGAGGCATTAAAGTATTGGTGGCGGTCAGAACAGGAATGTCTCGCCGTCCAATCCGGTGTGCGGGCAGTCCCACGGGATGAGATGGCTCATGTGCACGCACCGGTACTCCGACGCGCCCAGCTGCCGGGCAAGGACACGGGCATCACCGGTGTTCATGTGTTTGTCGATGGTGATGCCCCCGGGCACGATGGCATCGACGAGCAGGAGATCGGGATCCTGCATGATGCCGAGACTTGTTTCGGGGATGTGCGGGTTGGTATCCCCCGTGTGGACGATTTTCGCACCATTATATTCGATGGCCACCCCGCATGCGTAGATGGGGGGATGGGTGACCTCGAAGAGGGTGAAGCGCAGCCCGAAGAGATCGAAGGGTTCGGCAACGGGGACGGGGTGCTCGTCGTAGCGCAGGAAGTGGAGGTGCGTGCGGCAGTAGGCGATGACGGGAGGGGCGGCATACACCGGCGGCATCGACTGCACCCGGTAAAATTCGTTGTAGCCCACGAAATGGTCGTAATGCCCGTGGGTCCAGATGACGGCGTCGATGTGCGGCGAGCCAGCGCCGAGCAGCTGCGCCCGCAGGTCGGGGGAGGTGTCGATCAGGAGGTGCTTTCCCTCGTGCTCGAGTAACAGAGAGGTGCGGAGCCGCTGCCTGCCCTCGGAACGCGCCCGGGTGCAGGTCTCGCAGGCGCACCCCACCTTGGGGGTGCCGATCGCATCGCCCGTCCCGAGCAGGGTGAGGTGCACCGGGATCACCAGACCGTGTGCCGGATCGTATCCCGGTCCCTGACGACCCCCATCCCCTTTTCGATATCCGCCTCCTCAATTCGGGTGTGCCCGCGGATGAGCGCGGAAAGGAGCGCCTCCTTGACCATGATGCGCAGGTCGGCGCCGGAGAACCCTTCGGTCCGTGCGGCGAGGCCGCCGAAATCGCAGGTGCAGTCGAGAGGGGCGGTGATCTTTTCCAGGATCTCGCGCCGCATGGCCTCGTCGGGCAGCGGAAACTCCACCACCTCGTCGAAGCGCCTCCAGGCAGCTTCGTCCAGGATCCTGGGGTGGTTGGTGGCACCGATGAGAAGGACGCCGTTGCGGATGAAACTGATGGCATCGATGTTTTTCAAGAGCATGTTCACCGCCCGCTTCATGGCGGCATTGTCGTCGGTGACCCGGCTTTTCCCCACAAAGTCGAACTCGTCGATGAAGAGGATGCAGGGAGCGAGCCGGCGCGCGAGATCGAAGATGCGATCGATATTCTTGGAGGTCTCCCCCAGGTACTGGGAGGTGACCATGGCCAGCCTGACCTCGAGGATGGGCATGTGCAGCTCGCGGCTCATCGAGAGGGCGAGCGAGGTCTTCCCGGTGCCGGGGGGCCCCACGAACAGGAGTTTGCCGAATTCGTAGATTCGCTTGTCTTTGAGGAACTCGCGGTTTTTCAGGGCAACATCGATCTTTTGCAGGATCTCCTCCTGCCGGGGCGTATAGACGAGGTTTTCCCGAAAGAACTCGATCTCCTCGGGTGCGCTGATGATGATGAGGTCGCGGGCGGGCCGCATCTCCTCATCTCTGGCGAGGATCGCGGAAAGCTTTGCCTCGATGTACCCGCGGGTGTCCTCGTAGCGGGGGTTGGCTGCCCGCACCTCCCGGTACGAAACCTCCGCCAGTCCGGCGGACTCGACATAGTAGGCCAGTGCAGGGTTTTTGCTGATCCTCGACGCCCCGCCCTGTTTCAGGAACCACCGCACTGCCGGTTCGAGCGAGGTGATATTGAGGCGTTTTCCGAATTCCTCAAATCCCACAAAGGGGTTGTACTTGACCAGCTCATAGGCACCCTCGATCCCGAAATTCCTGGATATGAGGCTTTCGCTCACCAGGAACGGCCGGTTGAGGTCTTCATCGGTGCCGTTCACCGAGAAGAATTTTCGAAATCTCGGGCTGAGATCATTCTTTTCCAGGACCGGATACTGGTTGATCGCCTCGGCGGTGAGGAGGATCTCCATGATATCTAGTAGTTCGGGTGTATTCTCCGCGCCGGACATAGTGCTAACCTGATATGTTTCCCCCGAAGATCGATAATGGTATCCCACGTGCCGTCGTCAGGCCGTGGTGACCACGCAGCTGTCCTCCGTGACGATCAGGGTGTGTTCCGCCTGGGAGACCAGCGAGCCCGGGACGTCGTGGAGGACGGGGTAGGCGTGCAGGATCTGCTGGCGGCGCAGGGTGCTCAGGGCGAGGTCCACCTTATTCTGGGGCAGCATCCGCTTTGCAAACGGCAGGCCGTTCTTCGACCGGATGGCGGTGAGCACTTTTTTTGCCGCAGGGAGGCGGACGGGCTTCATCGACGTCTGCTGGAAGATCTCCACCCGGGGGCTTTCGCTCACGTACCCGCTGCCCGTGGTGGCGAAGGGCTCGATCGCGAAGACCATCCCCTCCTCGATCTCGGGCCCTCCCTGGATGCCAATGTTGGGGATGGTGGGTTTTTCGTGGAGCAGGAACCGACCGAGGCCGTGGCCGGTCAGGTTTGCCACCGGGCGGTAGCCGCGGCTCTCGATCTCCTCCTGGATGGCGGCCCCGATCTCGCCCACCGTCACCCCGGGCCGGACCATGGCGATGGCGCGGTCGAGTGCCGCCCGTGAGGCATCCACGAGGAGGTCGTTTGTGCCGAGGTCGACGGTGAGGGCCGTGTCGGCGATGTAGCCCTCGACGTGGACCCCGAGATCCACCTTGACCAGGTCGCCGGCGGCAAAGGTGCGGTCGTCCTCGTAGCGCGCCGTATCGTGGGCGGCGGCCTCGTTGAGGGAGATGTTGAGGGGGAAGGCGATGCCCGCCCCTTCCTCGATGATGGCGTTCTCGGCCGTCTCCACGACCTCGGCGATCAGGACACCTTCTCTGACCATGCCTGCTGCCCGGTGCAGGATTTTATTGGCAATGGCTCCTGCCTGCATGTAGTGTGCTAAAATATCGTCGTTCAAATCTGCAGCTCCTGTGGATATCTGGTAAAGCAGTCAAATCCCTGTTGCGTTACGACGCCCATGTCCTCGAGGCGGACCCCGCCGGTGCCGGCATAGTAGAGGCCCGGCTCCACGGTGACCACATGGCCCGCTTCAAGCGCCTCGCCGGCGGGCCCGAGCGAGGGCTGTTCGTGGATCTCCAGCCCCACCCCGTGGCCGAGGCTGTGGATGAACCCCTCTTTCTCGGTCGCATAGCCCCGGTCGGCAAAGTAGTCGACCACGGCCTGGTGCACATCTTTTCCCGGCACCCCGGGGCGAAGCATGCTCTTTCCCAGCGCCTGGGCTTCGGCCACGGCATCGTAGAGGTCCGCTACGGCAGGGTCCGCCTCGCCCTTCACCACGGTGCGGGTCATGTCCGCATAATAGCCGCTCTCCTCGTGGCGGGGAAAGATGTCGATGACGATAGGCTCGTTTGCCATGAGAGGGCCCGCGCCCGTGCGGTGGGGCATCGCCGTCTCCGCTCCGCAGGAGATGATGGTATCGGCGGCGGTATACCCGTGCTCCAAGAAAAATACGTGCAGTGTGCGCCGCAGGACCTCGGAGGTCAGCGGGGCACCCTCCCACATCAGCATCCCGTTCCGGACCGTGGCCTTGCGGATATGGGTGAGGGCGAGGTCCAGTGCCGCTTCATTGACCCGCTGTGTGTCCCTGATGGCAGCGAGCTCTGCGGAGGTCTTCACCGCCCGCAGGCCGGCGACGGTCCCGGTATCGATACGGACCGTGCCGTGCTCCTCCAGCTTCCGTGCGAGGGAGAGAGGGAAATTGGGCGGCACGAGCATATCACCGCCCACCTGGCGTGCGATCATCAGGGCGAGGGCTGCTCGGGGGTCGGGCTCCTCTTCGAGGATGGCAAAATACCCGGCATCGCCGCGGCTCATCACCGCGCACGAACATTCGGCGACCGCCCGGTCGTACTCCATCTGGGGGACGATTATCGTGCCCGGAAAGCCCGGTTTTTTTAAATATACCACCGGATCGCCCACCCGAAACCGCGTGAGATAGCGCATATCCGCGTCCTGCGATGATGCGTACATCACGAACCCCGCGGCACCTGCCTGCCCAATTGCCCCCTCAAGCGCCTCCATTATCCTACCCATTTGTGGATACAACCACAAGTACTTTTATCTGGCAGCTAAAGAAAGAGTGATGGACGAGGCAAGCAAGCAGGAATTCAAAGTGAAATTTGCCATACTCACCGTTCTGCTCGACGTCGTCATACTGCTGATAGCATTTGCGGTCATCGCCTTTTTCCTGCTCGGGCCGGAGCTGAACCTCATCGTATCCGCACTCCTCGCCATTCTGGCAATCATACTCGGTGCGTATTTCTGGAGGGTCTACCGGCGGGACAAGGCCTGGCTCGAGGCGCGAAAGGAGAAAAGAGAAACCGAATGAAATACTACTGAACGCAGTGGCAAAGTACCGGGCAGGTGCGGTTCGATGAAACACGCAAGGTCGATGCGGCGCAGAACGCAGGCAGGGCGAATAGGGCGGCAAAGCCGGTCGGGGCAGCGAGATCCGCCCGCCCAGCAGGGGCGGGGAACCAGGGATAACGGTGTGCACGCGAGAATGGACGTCATGCGAGCGGCACGGGTGAGTGGGGCAGGGGGGAATGCTTTCCATGCTTGACAAACTCCAGCAGGAGATCGACCTCATCGGGCGGCATCTCGAGGTGATACGCGTGGTCGTGGCCCACCAGCCCATCGGCATCATGAAGCTCGCCGATCTGCTTGACCTCCCCTACCACCGCGTCCGCTACTCCCTGCGCGTCCTCGAACAGGGGGGCTATATCCGCGCCTCGCCCGCAGGCGCGGTGGCGACGCCGCGTGCGGAGGAGATGCTCGTGCACCTCGACGAAAACATCGACACCCTCATCGCCACGCTGGAGGCGATGAAGCGTGAGCGCACGCAGTGAGATGCACAATCTTTAATATGCCTTGCAAACAATGTTTGAAGGCAATTTGCCTCCATAACTCAGTTGGTAGAGTGTCTGGCTGTTAACCAGAATGTCACAGGTTCGAGTCCTGTTGGGGGCGTTCGGGATTCAAGTTCAAGTCTTCCCCTCAATTTTTATATACTCCCTTTTCTGACGCTCTTTCATGGACAGCTTAGCCGCACCAACAATCCATGATCGAGACTTTCACATCGCCAAACCGATCTACGCAGAACGGTCGGTCAGGCGGGCCCTGAAGGAGGACCGGCTCACCCAGGACGATGTCGATCTCTTCTACGAATTCATCACCGAACTCCAGGCATCACAGGGCATCAGCGACATACGGAAAAACAAACTCGTCTATTTTTTCGTGAGCTGGCGGCGCTTCCTCCCGCCGTACCGGGAGAACGGGATTGCCCAGATCTACCAGGGCATCTCGGCAATCAAGAGCGCCACCAACCTGCGGGGCCGACCCTTCAAGCAGAATACCATCAATGATCACATCATCCTCATCAAGAGGTTCTACCTCTGGATGATCGAGAATGGATACTCTGATATCCCGGAAAAAAAGCTTCAAAAGATCCGGGCCCCGGGCGTCGACACCAAGACCAAGTCGGCCGAACAGATCCTCTCACCGAGCGAAATCGAGGCGCTCATCCGGGCCTGCATGAGTTCACGCGACCGGGCTCTCATCTCCGTCCTTTATGAATCGGGCTGCCGTATCGGAGAACTGGCTCGCCTCACATGGAACCGTGTCCGCTTCGACGCATACGGGGCGGTCCTCATCATCGACGACACCAAATGCGCGACCGAGCGTTACGTCCGATTGGTTATGGCCCTCCCCTACCTCGCCACATGGCGTAATGACTATCCCTATGATCCCAAAGGCGAGGCGCTCGTGTTCATCACCCGGCAGCACCGGCCCCTCCAGTACGGCACGGTCTCGCAGCTGCTCCTGGACCTCAGCGAGCGGGCAGGCCTCGACAAACACATCACCGCGCACATCTTCCGCCACTCCCGCATCACCCATCTCATCAGCCAGGGGATGAACGAGTCGGTGATCAAACTCATGATGTGGGGCAACATCAACACCAACATGTTCGCCACCTACGCCCACCTCACCGGGTCCGATATCGACAACGAGGTGCTCGGCCAGTACGGGATCGTGCAGCAGAAGAAACAGGACACCACCTGCCTCGAGCCGATCCAGTGCACTGGCTGCCACACCATCAACACCCCGAACAGCCGCTTCTGCTCGTTATGCGGCCGGAGCTTCTCGGAGGACGCGGAGACGCTGATCGAGGACCTGACCCGGGATGTGCAGGACAACCCGGAGCTGGTACAAAAACTGCTGAATGTGTTGATCGACGAGAGGCGGCGCCAGGAGCGGTGAGGGGAGGCATGGGCCGACGAGAACTATTCCAGGAGCTCAAGGCCGACCCGAAGCACGTGCGGTTCGACCACCTCTGCAGGGCAGCGGAGGCGTTCGGGTTCCGGTTTCGGGGAGGGAAGGGGAGCCACCAGGTATTTGTCCGCGAGGGCATCCCCGATCTCCTGAACTTCCAGAACGTGAAGGGGTGGGCGAAGCCCTACCAGGTCAAACAACTTCTTAAGGTGATCGAGAAATACAATCTATTGGAGGACGGCGACGATGCATAAATACGCGATCGAGATCTTCTACAGTGAAGAGGACGAGGGGTTCATCGCCGTGGTGCCCGAGCTCCCCGGCTGTTCGGCATTCGGGGAGACCGAGGAGGAGGCCCTGCGGGAGGTGAAGGTGGCCGTCGAGCTCTGGCTGGACACCGCCAAGAAAGAGGGGCGCAATATTCCTTCCCCGGGTGGCAAGAAGCTCCTGCGGGACTTCCTCGAGGACAAGGGTGCTGCCGGGGAGCAGGCGGCGTAACAAGAATTCTCTTTTTTAAGTCACCCAAAAATGTGCATTTGTGAGAATATTGCTATAAAATATGCATTTGAGGAACTACAGACAATACCAGAATTATTCCACTCAAATAACAAATTCCATAGAAAATAAGCGCCAATGCCAAAGAATCCAATCTTCTTGAAGCATCGAAAAGCGTGAATAGTGTTATCAAATACGGCATAATTCCAACGAG
>DSDF01000055.1 GCA_011048835.1 Methanoculleus sp.
CACCTGGACCCATCCCGAACCCAGAAGTTAAGCCCGTCAACGTATGGTGCGGTACTGAGATACGAGAGTTCTCGGGAACCATCATGAGCTGCTATTACTACCCTTATTATTCATACCAATTCTCTGGGAATCAACGCACATTGTATCAATTCCATCTCGTGATTTTTCTGCGCACGGGCAAGTATTGTTGGGCGATGATTGTTGGGCGATGCCGCCAGTACTCCCACAAAGCAGGTCTCTCGATGCGCTGATAGCAACATCCCGTTGGCTGAAAAAAGATGCCCTGCGATGATGTGTGCCCCGGCAACCTGCGGGGGAATACTGCAACATCTCCTGGGCCCTCACCGACTGGCAGGAGTTTTCCAGGAGAATCACATGGTGAAGGGAAGTGCAGGATAGGTTCTGGAAACAGGTATGTCGTCGGTGACGGTGGTCTCAGCTGGACGGATCGCACGGCCGAAGCACCAATGCATGCTCCAGGAAAAAATGGGGTTGGTTCTACTCGATCCGCATGGAGCCGGCGATGCGGAGCTTGCCGCCGTCGAGGTAGTGCAGCACCGCCATGTCGCCGGGCAGGTAGACCAGTGCTTTTTCCAGTGACAGGGAAAGTGCCGGCGCACGCCAGTCGTCTCCTGCATCCACCGATTCGATGCGCGCCGGGACGAACTGCATCCAGTGGCCGACGTGCACCACCATCCCCTCATGGAGCGCTTCCTGCCAGTAACGGACCAGTTGCGCGTCACCCCGGATCGCGTCCGACGTGACGACCTCTTTGCTGCGCGTGAGTACATACCCCCGGTCCAGCTCCTCCGCATCGATGTTCTTCAGCGCCAGCCCAACCCGGTCGCCGCCGTGCGCCTCATCATAATCGTCATCATGCTTCTGGATCGAGCGGATCTGTGCGGTCTTGTTTCCTGGCAGGACGTTGAGGATATCGTGCTTTCGGATAGTACCCCGCTCCACGCTTCCCAGCACCACGGTTCCGATCCCCTTGACGTTGAAATGGTGGTCGACGAAGACCACGCCCTCGCGCACATCGCCTTCCCCCGATTTCTTTCCGGACGCTTCGTTGAGCAGGCGCTCCCGCAGCTCGATGGCATTATCCTCGAGGAAGGCGTAGTTCGCCACCACGGTCCCTTGAACCAGCGGCATGATCCGGGAAGGATCGAGGTAGTTTTGGAGGATGATGTATCCCTTTTGGATTCCCATTACATCGAGCATGACCACCATCTCCCCCAAAGACGGTGTAATCTCGTTGATAATCAGCAACGCCGCATCAGCGAGAGAGACGGCATAGAACAGGGGTGCGAGGCGTTCGGGATACCGGGTCGGCTCAATCAGGGTGACGGTGTCGTCGCCTCGTTTGAGGTTGTAAAAGGTGATATCCGACACAGTGCCCGCTTTCGCGATCTCCTTCGCATAACCTGGCTGCCCGAGTATTGCAATGTCGGTATTCGTCATAGTTCTTTACATGTTTGAACTGCGCGATGATGAGCGTTGTTGTTATACGTGCACGCCGCGGCCTGTGCAGACCTGCGCAGACAGGCAACGAACGAGTGCGGCGGGCGGGGAAAAAGGTGAGATACTTGCGAAACACCACATCCTCCTAGAAAAACCGGAGATGAACCCGCAGGCTTTTAGCTATCAACTGCAGCGATAGGTACGTGCAGTATATAAAAGCACAGAATCCCCATTTTATATCCGGACGGCAGACCAATGAAACCCTCAGGGATCTTCCTCGCGTACTTCATGCAGGCCCTCATCCTCCTGAATGTCGCCTACAGCGTCTATATCGGAGACTGGTTTCTGGCCATCCCCGCATTATTTGCGTTTTTCCTTACTATCGTCCCCCATCTTGTGGAACGGAGAGCGAATATCACCCTCCCGTGGAAGATCAACTTCCTTGTCGCACTCTCTCTCTATCTCCACGTTGCAGGCCATGTCGCCGGGTTCTATGATACATATTCTCCCCTGTATGACAAGCTCGCCCATTTGATATCGGCAATAACGGTTGCCGTCCTCGGATTTGTGGTTGTCTTTCTCCTCGAGCAGTTCAGCGAACAGCGGTGCACCCGGTTCATGATTGTCTTCTTCGTGATAATGTCCACTATGGGGCTCGGGGCGATCTGGGAGATCTATGAATTTACCCTCGACACGCTCTTCGGGCTGAATTTACAGCACGGACTGGAGGATACTATGTGGGATCTCATTTTTAATTTGTTCGGAGCGCTGATCGTCGCCTCGCTGGCCAATTTCTACCTCGGGAACATGACCAAGGAAGACATCAAACGAATGCTCTTCGGGACCATTCGCAAAATAAAGAAGTGAGATGGATCACCGGTGCGCAAAGTATGCCGTGACCAGGTCCTCGGCAACCGCATCGATCCTCGCAAAGCCGACGCGTTCGAACTGGACGACGCGGTGGCATTCCGCGGCGCAAGCCTCCTCGCAGTATCCCTCGACCTCGCCGTCGGGGGTCTTCAGGATGCAATTGCGCGCCTGCCGCGGCGGGAGCCACTGGATGATTGGGGCGTGGGCGTTGCGCGCCTCCTCGAGCGACTCACCTGCATAAGTCAGGCTAGGTTTTTCGCCCTTCCACGCGATATTCACGTTGAAGAGATCCTTGAGACGCACCATGGCCTTTCCCTCGATCTCGCGCCTCGGCACGACAGCAGATCCCTCAAAGAGGAGCCTGCGCACTCCCCGTTCCGGCTCGTTCGGGTGGAGTGCCGCCTCAGCCGTTTGAACCGGCGCATCCGCCACCGGGAGCCGGACCGGGTCCGGCACGAAGAAATAGCGGTTCGCCCGTGGATCGATAACCGCCTTATTCTGGGCAAACAGGTTCTCCCATGAAAACGTAATATCGGTCTCCCCGATGCCGATATCGATCATCGCTTTGCGCACCGCATCGGGTTCGAAACCGCGCCGTGCGATGGCTTTCAGCGTCCCGAGATGAATGTCGTCCCAGCCGGAGTACACACCCGAGACAATGCCCTCCTTGATGGCAGATGTCGAGAGAACCACACCGCCGATGGACAGCCTGCCATAGTGCTTGAAGACCGGAGGCTTCCAGCTGAAGTAGTCATATATATAGCGCTGCCGGCGCGTATTGGCGATATGGTCTTTTCCCCTGATAACATGGGTGATGCCCAGCAGGTGGTCGTCCACCACCACGGAGAAATTGTACATCGGGTAGACTTTTGTGTCGATCCGCGGATGGAGGGGTGTGTCGACGATCCGGAAAATGGAGAAATCACGCATGGCAGGATCGGGATGCTCGAGGTCGGTTTTGACCCGCACTGTGATCATCCCTTCGCAAAATGCCCCCTCGAGCATTCGATCCCAGAGGCCGAGGTTCTCTTCGATGGTCTGGTTGCGGCAGGGGCATGCCCGTTTTTCCAGTTTCAGGTCACGGAAGTACGCCGCATCGCACATGCAGGCATACGCCCCCCCGAGCTCGATAAGGCGCCTGCAATGTTCGTAATAGATGTCCATTCGGTCGCTCTGGTAGACGATCTCCCCGACCTTCAGGCCGAGCCAGTCGATATCGTCGAGAAGCAACCCATAGTTTTCCTGCTCGACACGGCGCGGATCGGTATCTTCGATGCGGATCACGTAGTGCCCGTCATACCGGCGGACATAGTAGTCGTTGAGGTATGCCGCCCGGGCGTGACCGAGATGCAGAGGGCCGCTTGGATTGGGCGCAAACCGCATCACCACGCCCTCTTCCGCATATTCGAGGGCGGGAAGTTCCCTCGCGCCACCCGATTTTCGCTTCTCCTGCCGCAGGCGATCGGGCGCAAGAGCCGCCAATCGCTCCTCCCGCTCTTCCGGTGTGAGTGCGTCCACCTCCGCCAGCACTTCCTTGAGTTCGGCGGCGACCTCGTTAGCCCGGTCCCTGAAATCTGCATGCCTCCCCATAAACGTCCCCATGACTGCCCCGGGCTTGGGAACGCTCCTGTGCCTCACGGCATTTTCGAGGGCATAGACAAAAAGGATCTCGCGGAGTCCTTCTGCCATTCAGAACCCTCGGCTGACGAAATACTCTGTGATTTCGCTCAGGTGCTGTCTCGCCTCGGATTCGGGGAGGTTGGCAAGCGACTTTCTGGCAACATGCACCCGTCTCGCCGCGGCCTCGTGCACCTCGTCGAGAACCCCCGCCCCTTCCAGCGCAACGATCGCCGCATTGATTTCCGCATCGGTGAGAGTCTCTTTTCGGTATCCGGCAAGATCGACGCCATGTTCCCGGGCCTTGATCGCGATCAGCGTCTGTTTGCCTTCCCTGAGGTCAGATGCGCGGTCTTTGCCGCTCGTTTCTGCAGAAGCAACCAGATCGATGAGATCGTCCTGTATCTGGAACGCGATCCCGCTGTTCAATCCCCAGTCGAAGAGCGCCTTTGTCTGTACCGCGTTCCCTCCGGCGAGAATACCGCCGATGGATGCTGCGGCGGCATAGAGGGCGCCGGTCTTTTTGCTCACCATATCGATATACTCGATCTCCGTGACATCCTGGCGCGACGCAAAGGCAATGTCCATGTGCTGGCCCTGGCATATCTCCGCACACGTACGTGCGAGCATCACCACCGCGCGCACCTTCTCAAGGTCTCCCGCATCCGATTTGCAGAGCAATTCAAATGCCTGTGCATACAGCACATCGCCTGCCAAGATGGCGGTGGCCTGATCCCATTGTGCATGGACGGTGGCAACACCCCTTCTTGCCTCGTCGCCGTCCATGATGTCGTCGTGAATGAGCGTGAAGGTGTGCGTCACCTCCAGAGCGAGGGCGGCGGGCATCACATCTCTCGATCGCCCCTTTCCGATCGCATCGGCGGCAAGCATGACCACCGCGGGGCGAAGCCGCTTTCCTCCTGCCAGAAGCAGGTGAGCGCTCGCCCGGTCAAGTTCGCCGGTCACCGTTCCATACGTCCGGAAGAGCGATTTATCGATATCTTCCGCCTTCATATCCAGGTAGTCCTGCAAATCCATTCCGCATCACCTAACGCTCGATCTTGATCCTCTGCCCGTTGCGCAGGATATGCACGTCACGGTTGTTCTGGTACCCGCATTCCTCTGCAAAACTGACGTACTCACCTGTCATGTCGATATTGCCGTGGGAGGGGATGATATGCTGCGGGTTGAGGAGGTGGATCAGCTCATAGTGGTCTTCACGATATGCGTGTCCACTGACATGAAGATTTTCAAATATCCGCACGCCCCGCATCCGCAGCCGCGTCTCCTGGTTGTGCCGCTGGCCGAAATTCATCGGGTTGGGAATGACGTCGGCGCTATAGAGCACCTTATCTCCTTTCTCAAATTTGAAAGGCGTGTCTCCTGCTGCCATGCGGGTGAGGATTGCCCCCGGTTCTCCCTGGTTGCCGGTCACGATGGGGACGAAATTCTCACGGCCCGACTTCAGGATACGTTTGAATGTGCGGTCCACGGTCCTGCGGTTGCCGAACATGCTGAGTGTCTGCGGAAAGCCCACGAGTTTCATCTGCTCTGCGGCGGCAGCGTACTTCTCCATGGAACGGCCCAGCAAGACCGGCTTTCTGCCGATCTCATGGGCGCACTCGGCGATGGCCTTGACACGGGATATGTGGGATGCAAACGTGCTCACCACGATGCCGTGCTTGTCGTCCTCAAAGCTGGTCAGAACATCCCTGACAAGATTGCCGGCCACCCGTTCACTGGGGCATTTCCCCTTCTGGCGTACGTTGACGCTCTCGCTGATGAGCGCAACGACCCCCTCCTTTCCGATCTCCCGAAGCCGTGCGAAGTCGGGGGGCGCACCGATGGTGGGTGTCCGGTCAAGCTTGAAGTCGTTGGCATAGATTACGGCACCATCGCGCGTATGGAGCACTGCCATGACCGTGTCAATGATACTGTGCTGCACGTTCACGAACTCAAGCGTGACGTTCTGGGAGAGGGTGTATTTCTGACCCGCCCGCAGGCTGAATATCTTATTGTTCACCCCGAATTTCTGTTCGCCGGCGATCTGCTGGCGTATAAGCTCCGCCGTGTACGGCGTGCCGATGATAGGCGCGTTGTACCGGTGGGCCAGCTTGGGGATCGCCCCGATATGGTCAAGATGCCCGTGCGTGCACACGATCGCCTTGACGCTGCCTTCCACCGTATTCATGATCGTGTCATCGGGGATCGCCTTCATCTCGATCAGATCGAGGGAATGCATGTTCTCGATCTCGGCATCCTCGTGGATCATGATCTGGTCGAGGCGAAGCCCCATATCAAATATTACAATCTCTTTTCCGCAACGGACGGCAGTCATGTTTCGTCCGACTTCGCAGTAACCGCCCACTGCTATAATTTCAATATCCAATGTTATTCCTCCGTGTGAAGTATCTGTCCAGTTGTTCCGGCGATATAGGTCCGTACACGCCCCAGTTCAGCGAGCGTCCTCGATCCGGTGAGGAACATCGCTACCCGAAGCTGTGTGTGCATGTCCTCGATGATCTCAAACAGCGCCTCATCGCTCTGCATTGCACCTTTGAGGAGGGGGAGGGCCATTCCGCACAGTCCGGCACCGAGGGCGATTGCCTTTGCCACATCGGTGCCTGAACGCATGCCACCTGTGGCGATGACCGGGCCGCCGGTCCCGACCACCTCTGTAAGGCTCACCGCAGTGGGGATGCCCCATCCGAGGAAATGCTCCCCGAGCCTGCGCTGGCCTTCGGTCCGGGCCCGTTCCCGCTCCACGGCCGCCCAGTTTGTCCCGCCGTATCCGCCGATATCGATGGCCGCAACACCGGCCGACCAGAGTTTCCGAGCGGTTTCTCTGGAGATCCCGCTTCCTGTCTCTTTCGCGATCACGGGATAGCGGCTCTCGCTGCAGAGGTGTGCGAGTGCATCGAGGCATCCGCAGAGATCGTGATCGCCTTCAGGCTGGATCGCCTCCTGCAGGGGATTGAGGTGAATGCACAGTGCCTGTGCGTCGATCATCTCCACGGCGCGGTTCGCCCATTCGAGCCCGTGGTCGCGCAGCTGGATGATGCCGAGGTTAGCACATACAAATGCGGAGGGCGCGTGCTCACGAACCACGGCAAAGCTCCCCTCAAGGTCGGGATTCTCGAGCGCGGCGCGCTGGGATCCGACACCGATGCCAAGGCCGAACCGCTCAGCGGCAAGGGCAAGGCGTCCGTTGATCTCGGCGGTGTCGGGGTGACCGCCGGTCATCGCCGCAATGAAGAGCGGTGACTGGAGTGTGCACCCGAGAAACCGCACCGAGGTATCGATCGTATCGAGATTGCATTCAGGAAGCGCATTGTGAACGAGCCGTATGTCATCGAACCCGCTCGTACCGTATTCCACTGTGCGTTCGCAGCAGATGAGAAGATGATCCTTTTTTCGTGACGATGTATGTTTTCTGCCTGTTATGGTGATTCCCCCTCACTGTTCGGGGGGTACCGGGCTTGTTATTCATTCCCGGTGTCCCTTTATTGGAGATCCGATTCAGGGTCAGTCCTGGCCGGTCGGGCATACCTGGGTGCCGCCATGATCGCGCCCGGCGAGGAAATCGGCAAGGCGGGATACATGAAAGATATGCGACGTGATTCCGCTGTCGGCGAGCGCAAGCAGTTCTTCAATCTTGCCTCTCATGCCTCCCGTGACATCGGTATTCCCTGACGTGCCGATAGTCAGATCACGGGCGGAATCACGGTCTATCCGTTGGACAACCGAATTATCTCCGTCAAGAACACCCGGAACATCGGTTGCCAGTCCTATCCTGTGAATCAGCATTACCTGCGGCAGGTACCTCACCAGCTGGTCGCCCGAAATAATGCATGCCCCGCGCGACCTATCCATTCCCACGTCGCCGTGAAGAACCGGTATTATCCCGTGCTGAACCAGAAGTTCAACAGCACCACATTCGAACGATATGATTCGTCCGTTGTTTGCTACACACGCATCAAGCGGGTGTATCCCGATTGCCTCCGCGCCATGGGCGCGAAGTGCACTGACCACCGCATCATTCAAAGCACGCACTGCATGATGGGTGACATATATCCCTTGTCTATTATGTTGGTCTAGACCTATATCAAGGTGATGACGTTTCGCCTCTGGATGGCCGCACGAGCCCGCGCCATGGACGAGAATCAAACTATTTCCGTTTTGTGCGCAAATGTCCCGGGCAATAGCCGAGAGGCGCCCGTGATTGATCGCGCAGTCGCCGGACTTGTCAGTGATGATGCTGCCGCCCAGTTTTACGAGGACCTTTTCTTTCATTCTCTCTTCGAACCCCTTCTGTGTCGATTGATGTGATGATGGCGCGTGCATCGCAGGACTCAATTGCTCCTGCAATCCGGCTCTTATGGCGCTTCGGGCAAAGGGCGATCATGCACCCCCCGCCTCCGGCTCCGGTAATTTTGGCCCCGTAGGCCCCCGCGGCCCTCGAGGCAAGCACAAGGCGCGAGAGCGAGGGATGACCCACGCCGAGGGCATCGAGAAGAGCATGGTTGATATCCATGTACCGGCCGAGGATTTTTGGATCGGCGAGGCAGTGAAGTGCTCTGGTGCATGTCGCCTCGATGGAATCGAGAATCGGGTCGACGATCTGGGGCTCCTTTGTTCGAAACGCACTGACCTGTTCGACCATCTTCGAGGTGCTGTGGGAAACGAGGCTGTTGCCTATCACGAGGTGCATCGTCTGGGGCGGAAGCCGGCGTTTCGATCCCCCCTTGATGAGTACGATCCCGCCGAATGACGAGACATAGGTGTCGGTCGGGCTTGCTCTGCCTTCCTGCACTTTTTTCTCAATACCGAATGCGATGTCGGCGATCTCGGCCCGGTTGAGATTGATATCGAATTCCTCGTTGATCGCGGCAAGCGTGCTCACCACCACCGCCGCTGACGACCCGAGCCCGGAAGAGCTTGGCAGTTGCGAGTGGACATACACGCTCCCGTTTACCCCCAGCTCCCGGAAACATTGGTCAATGTAGGGGGATCTCACCTTCGGGGGGTGGCGCCCTTTGCGTACCGTTACAAAGACCCTCGGTTTGATTGCCATCGCAAGCCCGGGCTTTCCGTATACCACGGCGTGTTCACCGAACAGGAACACCTTGCCGGGGGCACTCCACATCGCCACCCTATATCACCGCAATTGCTGCATATCCCACAACCTGCGAATAATCTCCCGATACTTCCGCACTTGTTCCGTAGCGTACGAGGCGCCCGCTTCGTGCACCCGCCGCCCTGCATGCGGTCACCATCGAGGCGATGGGACCGTACCCGCAGGCAGATACCCCCTCTTCCCAGATTCTCCGGAAGAATTCCTCCACATCAAGGGTTTCCAGCGCCTCGATAGCATACAGATCCTGCCGTTTTGCCGTCTCGTCGGGGATGTAGTGAGAGAAATCGCTTGACGCGACGATGCGAATTGGATTACCTGTTTTCTCCGCAGCTACCGTGATTTTTTCAGCAAGGTGGAGCGCACTTGCAAGGCTCTGTTCACCCATCATGATGGGTGCGATTTTTGCCTCGGGGAAGCGATGCTGGATGAACGGTATCTGAACTTCAATGGAATGCTCGTCCCGGTGAGAGAATTCGTCCACGGTGAGATCGAGGTACCGGATGAATTCATCGTCGACGGGCGCAATGCCGAGCGGTGTCTCCCAGGGAATCGCGGAGGCGCAGGTCGAAAACCCTGAATGGCTTGGGCCAATAATAACAAATGTGCCGTCAAAATCGCTTCCAAAAGAAGAATAGGCGTATGCGGCTATCTGGCCGGAATAGACGTATCCGGCATGGGGGGATACGACCCCCAGAGCAGTGTCGCCGCCCCTGTCAACCCGGGCAAAAAATCCTGCCACCATCTCTCTCAGGGAGGCAGGATCTGCCGGATAAAACATGCCGGCGACTCTGGGTCTGCGCTTCATCATCAACCCCCATTGGGCCTTACGTCTACAATTCTGTTTCGAAGTCCTCGATGGTGAGTGAGGTTGCAATGCCCCGGTGCCGCAGGACCTCGCGGGTCAGGAGGTAATACACCATGCTCAGGGCTTTTCTTCCTTTGTTGTTGGTGGGGATGACGAGATCGACAAAACTCGTCATATTGTTGGTATCGCAGAACGCGATGGTGGGAATGCCCATCTGGATCGCCTCTTTGACCGCCTGCGAGTCGCCGATCGGATCGGTCACCACGAGCACCTCGGGTTCCAGGTAGCGGTCGAGCTTCTGGTTGGTAAGCATCCCGGGGATGAACCGCCCGACCACCGCGACGCCCCCGATGGTCTCCGCAAACTTCCTTGCGGGGTACTGGCCGTACTGCCGTGAGGTGACGACGAGGATCCGGGACGGGTCGACGCGCGCGAGGAATGCGGCGGCCTTCTTGATGCGCTCATCCGTCTCCTTGATATCAAGGATATACAGGCCGTCGCCGCGGACCCGATAGATGAATTTCATCATATCTTTGCTCTTCTGCTGCGTTCCGATATGTACCCCTGCGGCGAGATATTCTTCAACCGGAACAAGCGGTTCGTTCAGTTCTATCTCAATTTCATTGGAATTCACTAAATCAGCTCCTCAATTCGAATCAATTCATTTAATTTGGCGATACGCTCTCCACCAACCACGCCGGTCTTGAGATAAATGCACCCGAATGCGGTTGCAAGGTGGGCGATCGTCATATCGGTGGTCTCACCCGAGCGGTGGCTCATCACCGTCTCCATGCCGTTTGCCTGTGCAAGGCGGATTGCCTCATACGTGTCGGTGAGTGTGCCGATCTGGTTGGGTTTAATGAGCACCGCATTTGCCGATTCCTTCTCGATTCCTTCCTCAATGCGGTCGGCATTTGTCACGAACAAGTCATCGCCGCAGATCAGACAGCGGTCTTTCACCTGTTCGGTCAGGTCGGCGAATCCTTCGAAGTCCTCCTCCTGCAGGGGGTCTTCCACGTAGACCAGAGCAAACCGGTCGACGAGTTCAGCGATATAGGCGATCTGATCCTCGCGTGACCTGTGGGCATCTTTATAGACGTAAACATCGTCTTTCCACAGTTCGCTCGCGGCCACGTCGATACCCATATCGATCTCCACCATGTTCTCATCGGATACCGCAGAGATCGCCTCCTGGATCAGTTCGAACGCCTCGATGTCGCCAATCTGTGGCGCCCACGCTCCTTCGTCGCCTTTCCCGCACCCTTTGCCCCGCTCGATCAGGAGTTGCTTGATCTGCTTGTGCACGAGCGCGTTGACGAATACCGCTTCTTCGGCATCGACGGCACCCGTGGGCACGATGAGAAACTCCTGGATATCGGTGGCATTTGCTGCATGCGCGCCGCCCCCGATCACGTTGCCGAGCGGCAGGGGGGTATCGGCGGCAAAGGCTCCTCCCAGGTAGCGGAAGAGATCCTGATCGAACGAACAGGCAGCGGCTTTTGCATTCGCAAGGGAAAGGGCGACCGACACGTTGGCCCCGATAGCACTGGAATTAGGCGTCCCGTCGATTTCCCGGAGAAGTATATCAAAGCCGGCCTGATCGGCGGCATTCCTCCCGAGGAGCTCCGGGATCACCAGTTTCTCAGCATTTTCAATTGCCTCCTTCGGGGGGAGGACCTTCGCCTCGTACATGCCTGTGCTCGCCCCGCTCGGGGCAGCTGCTCTCCCGAACCCATTTTCCGTGAAAATGTCCGCTTCAACCGTCGGATTGCCGCGACTGTCGAGGATCGATCGTAAAATAATACGGGTAATCGATGTCATCCAATCACTTCGTTCGTTTTACCGTGATAGGAATTACGTCTTTATCAAACTCTTCGATTGCAATCTCAAGCGGATCAATAAATGAAGTCCTGACCAGGAGAGGAGCACCCATCGATATCTGAAGAGCGCGAGCTCCGATTATCCGTGCTCTTTCATACCGAGTATACGAATCCATCATGTCTCCTCAAAATATGTGATCAATAATAAATGGGGTCGCTGAGATTTGAACTCAGGTTACGGCATCCCGAACGCCGTAGGATTCCAGGCTACCCCACGACCCCTCATTGATACGGTATGAGATCATCTATAATCTCTTTATGCGTCAGTAGCATGCGCCTGCAGCAGTAGCGTTCAATGCCGAGATCGGAGAGGATCGTTTTGGGATCCTCGCCTGCATCTCGCCGCTGCTTGAATTCCACCCATGCAGTGGAGATTACTTTTCCGCATGTAAAACATCGGACTGGAATCATAGGACGATCTCTCTCTATAAGTAACCCATCTCAACGATAAGACTTTTGGAACTTCTTTCGTGCACCGCGACCGTGCGGCTTCTTCGTTTCTTTCTGCCTGGAGTCATTGACCAGTAAGGTACGGTCGTATCCCAGATAGAGATCCTTGATCTGCGGGTCATTGAACCATTTCAGGATCCCGCGCGCAAGTGCGGTGCGCGCAGCCTCGGCCTGGCCCATCACACCGCCGCCACGCACATCGATGGCGACATCGACGCCTGCCACGCCGTCGGGGTAGAGCAGAAGCGGCTCTGAGATTTTCATCCTGATCAGCTCGGTCCCGTAGATCTCAAGGGGGACGGAATTTATCCGGACCCGGCCCTTGCCTTCCTTCAGGGTTGCCCTTGCAACCGCTGTTTTTCGTTTTCCACTTGTATTGATTGTTTTCGCCATTCCACCACCCTAGTACCTGGCTCCAAGTTTCGTACTAATCGAACCCAGTGTGACATACCGGGGACTGCTGAGGCGATCCACCTGCGCTTCTGCCACCGTTTCCGTTTCGGCATCGGTAAATGCGACGGGAACACCCACATAGACCCGGACGAGCTTGAATGCATCGGCGCCGCGCTGCCGCTTGTAGGGCAGCATCCCGCGAATGCTCCGTTTCATAATATGGTCGGGACGCCGCGGGAAATGGGGGCCGCCTTCACGTGAACCGCGCTTGCGCTTTTTGTCGTAGCTGGCATACACATAGGCCCGTGATCCCGAGACAATGGCGTTCTCCGCATTCACGATGGCAATCTCCTCGCCGTTAAGGGTGCGTTTCGCCACCACGCTTGCCAGTCTCCCCAGGAGAAGCCCGTCTGCATCGATAACTGTTACCATTCCACTCACCTCAGAATCCTCACACGGCTTCCTGTCGGGTTGTTCCTGACCAGATCCTCGATCGACATGCACGTCCCTTTGGCTTTTTCGATCTTGCTGGTCGCCGATTCGCTGAAGTTCAGTGCCGCAACCACAACCGCGCGGTCGAGCGCACCACTCCCGAGTACCTTCCCGGGCACGATAATTGTCTCGCCGTCATGTGCGTAACGGTTGATTTTGCCGATATTGACTTCAGCATAATTCCTGTTCGGTGCTTCGAGCCTCCGTGCAATCTCTCGCCATACATTCGCCTCATTGCTGCGCGATGTCTCTTTTAACATTGCAACGAGATACTGAATGCGCGGATTCGTTTTGTTAGCTGCTCGCTTCATGTACCGTCCCACCAGATATGTCATTCAGGATATCCACCAGGTCTTCTGACTTTTTCTTGATACGCAGCAGGGCGTATTCCATGATCTCCCTGACCGGAAGCGATCCGTCGCTTTCCACCACAAAGAGGTAGCGCGTGTCATCCTGATTGATGTGGATCGCCGGGTTTTCGCCGATACCGCCGGCGAGACAGGCCTTTTCGCAGAGTTTGCAGAGGGAACAGTCCTCGAGTTTTGCCTCGACGATCTCGACCGACCGGCTTCCCAGCGCAAGGACGCCGCGGGGGCATTCATCGACGCACATGCCGCATGCATCGCAGCGGTCGTCGATGGTGATAACCGGATAACTCTTGTAGCCGCAGGCGAGCGTGGGCTGCCACTTTGCGTGCTCTTTGCCGGTATTAAGGACTGCGCGCGCCTCGAGCACAACCTTCTGGTCTTCGACCAGCTTGACGATGGGAATGTTGTCGTGCACCGGGGCGGTCGCGGGGTCCTGCGGGATAAGATCGCTTGAACAGACTGTTCTGGGACCTTCCACGCTCAGCGTGTAGGTCGCGCAGCAGCCCGGGCATCCCTCGCCGCCGCACGTGCATTCTTCCATGCGCACATAGGTTCGAAGATCGGTCGTTAAGGGTATCAGGCCGAGGCGGTGCGCCAGCATCTCATCGAAGAGCGCGCTATTGTTGTCATAGATGCGCACATCCTCGATGGCAAGCGTGGGCACTTCGCCGATCATGGTCCTGCGGAATGCGTTGGCAAATGCGGGTGACGAGTCACCCAGGGTAAATCGTGCTATTGTGTCATCCAGCCTGCTGAATGCAATATTCATTAGACTCTCCTGCCCCGTTTCCCGCCTTTGGTACGGATTCCGTCATGGGGCACCGGCGTCACATCCTCAATGCGGCCGATGCGCATCCCGGCGCGGGCCAGTGCGCGAATGGCGGCCTGGGCGCCCGGGCCCGGGCTGCGCTGCTTCCCGCGTCCGGGTGCGCGAACCTTCACGTGCACGCCGACGATACCCTTGTCCATCGCGTTCTGCGCCACGTTGGTTGCCATCTGCATCGCTGCGTAGGG
>DSDF01000010.1 GCA_011048835.1 Methanoculleus sp.
CCCCATCCCTGGCATCCACCCGCCTATCCGCATTTTTTGGTGCATGGCAGTCATCCCCTGTGGCACCGTGGGCTCCCGCCCTTCGTGTGTGCGTGCGCAATGACGGCACAGAGTCGATGAATGGTTGCGGGAACCGCATGCTGTATCTCCAGGATAGAGTCTGGCATCAGTATGGATGGGGGATATGAACGGTGGGAACTTTTTATAGAACGATAATTATAAAAATCAGGCGCGATATGGGTATACGTTGAAACGATTGCGCCCATTGCCAGCATGGAAAACCAGCATGACTGTTGACCACACCCCGCCCCGCCCCCACCTGCAGTGCACCAGGACTCCGTTCATCCCTCTATCCGGCAATCGCTTCATCGATGTGGGCAATCGGGTGGCCAAAGACCGGTAATGCTGTGTCGCATGCGGCAACGGCGGACGGTTTCGCTGGCTGCCTCTCGCATGGGGTATGCGAACGGGGTGCGCCCCCGCATCTGGAGAACATGGAAGTGGTATGCGATGAAAACCTTACAACCCAGACGCCATTGGGTGGCTATTCTCGTGGTTCTGGCAGTGCTCGTCACGTGTGCTGCCGCGACGAGCGGCGGGAACCCAACGGACAATGCCGCCGGCGATGGTGCCGGTGATATGGGAACGATTATTGAAACAGCAGAATCTGCCGGACAGTTCGGCACGCTGCTTGCGGCGCTGGACGCTGCAGGACTGGCCGGTGAATTGGACAGTGGAGGGCCGTACACGGTCTTCGCCCCGACCGATGATGCATTTGCGGCCATCCCCTCTGAAACGCTCGATGCTCTTCTTGCCGACCCGGAGGGAGACCTGACCACGATCCTCACCTACCACGTGGTGGCGGGTGAGTACCTCGCAGAAGATCTGGCCGCCCTCGCATCAATCGATACCCTTGCCGGCGTTCCGCTCACCATCACGGTTGAAGGAGACACGGTGAACGTGGACGGGGCACAGGTGATCGCTGCGGACATCATGGCGAGCAATGGCGTGATTCACGTGATCGACGCGGTGATGGTCCCGGAGGGCGTGGGACTCCCCGCCGCCGGCGAAGCGACAGAAGAGCCCGTTGAGGAAGTGACGGAAGAGGTGACGGAAGAGCCCGTTGAGGAAGTAACCGAGGAGCCCGTTGAGGAAGTAACCGAGGAAGTAACCGAGGAGCCCGTTGAGGAAGTGACCGAGGAAGTAACCGAGGAGCCCGTTGAGGAAGTAACCGAGGAAGTAACCGAGGAGCCCGTTGAGGAAGTGACCGAGGAAGTAACCGAGGAGCCCGTTGAGGAAGTGACGGAAGAGCCGGTTGTCGCACCGCCCGTAGAAGAAGAGATGCCCGTCGAGGAGGAGCCCAATGTGGTGGACTGCGCGGCAGCTGAAGGGAACTTCACCACCCTGGTGACCCTGCTCGAACTGACCGGCCTGAACGAGACACTTTCCGATCCGGATCTGAATGTCACCGTGTTCGCACCGACTGACGATGCGTTTGCGATGCTCCCCGGACCCGTGGTTGATCTCCTCGTGAACAACACGGCTGCACGGGGCCTTCTCGAGCAGGTGCTCCTCTATCACGTGGTGAACGGCACCTATACGGCCGCGGACCTCGGAGGGGTCAGCAACCTTACCACCCTGCAGAACGAAACCCTGGTCATCAACGTCACCGACGGCAACGTGACCGTGAACCATGCGAATGTCACGGCCGCGGACATCGAGTGCAGTAACGGTATCATCCACGTCATTGATGGTGTGCTCACGCCCTCGGTTGTTCCCACCATGACGATCACGGAGATCGCCGCCACAGAGGGCAACTTTACCACGTTGTCCACCGCCCTGAACCTGACGGGGCTGAACGCCACGCTCAACGAACCGGGCCCGTTTACCGTGTTCGCACCGACCGATGACGCGTTCGCGGCCCTGCCGGAAGGGGCGCTGGACGAGCTGGTGAACGACACCCCTGCGCTGGGGAATGTCCTGCTCTACCACGTGGTGGCGGGATGGTATCTCGCCGCCAACTTCGAGAACGTTACCACCCTGCAGACGGTGCAGGGAGCGAACCTGACCTTCAACTCCACTGACGGCAATCTGACGGTAAACGGGGCCAATGTTACCGTCGCTGACATCCATGCAATAAACGGCGAGATCCACGTCATCGACGCGGTGCTTCTTCCCCCTGAAAACGAGACAGAACTGGCCCCTCCTGAAAACGAGACCCCTGTGAACGAGTCGGAGATGGCCATCTGATCTCCCTTTTTTGTGGCACGTCGTGCATATGCAGTACCCCCGCGCACGTGCGCGAGACGGACGGATGTGTGGAGAGCAAACGGGGGGGGGGTGCCGAATTCCGGGGGCACGGTGGGGGATTGTCCGCCGAAAGGCACAGAAGATGGGGGGCACCTCTGCGGAGTGGAAGGAGGATTTTCAGAAGAATATCTGTTCTGCTGATAGCTCCCCGCACACGATAGAATTCGGCAGATGCCTATCTGGCGCGGGAATATTTATAGATTTCTTATAATATATCACTTTATATATAATATCGCCCCGGGCTCTATTCACCGCAGTCGTCGAAGGATTTTTGTTGTGAGTGGCTCATTCGCTCTTTCGAGCCCCTCTTCAAGGTAATCGATCCACTGGCGCATCTTCTCCATGCCGGCCTTTACCGATGCTTCGTAACCGTCGAGCCTTTGTTCGTAGTAGGCCATCCATCGCTCGATGATCTCGACCTGCCGGGCATGGGTGGTCTGCACCCCGTCAAGGTGCGTGCGGAGTGCCTCGACCTCCCTGCCGCACTGTTCGCCGTCCCTTTCAATTTCGTTTAAACGCCGGTGGATTGCCTTTATCTGCTGTTCCTGAAGCGCGATGGTATCCCGCAACGAACGGAGATACTCGCCAGGCGGTGGCGGGGGTGACGGTGCGGAGGGAACGGGAGGATGCGCGGCTCCCTGCTGGGGGGGCGGCGTACCTGGCGTGCGGGCCTGTGCGCCGGCACGGGACCGCGATGTCCCTCCCCGTTTCAGGGTGCGGGCAATTTCCTCAGGACTGCTCCCCTCCGAGGCGAGTGCGTCGATTTTCCGGATAAGGCGTACTGCGGGTTCACCATAGAGGTTGACCCTCCCGACCGCGTGCGAAGGAAGGATGTCGCCGAATTGCTGTACATACGAGCGGACGGTCTGCTCGGAGATTCCCGTCTCCTCAGCGATATCCCTGATTCTCAGGCGTTTCTCGTGCATGCAGATATCCCACCACGTTCCGTGCGAAAAACAGCGAGCGGTACAAGCCACGCCTTTCCGATGGACCCCTGGTCTGTGCAATATCCAGATGTGTCGGAATGTAGTTAAAAGGGCTGGTTTTCTGTGCGGGCACTCCCCCGCCTGCAGGAAAATGGTTGCGTTTTTTTTGCGTCGCCGCACAACCTGTCATACAGCAGGGGGGGTGCGAGGTGGAGAAGGTCATGGTCCGGCGGCGGCAGGTGAAGCGCGTGGCGCTGCGCGTGCTCGCCGACGGCACCGTGCTGGTCACCGCACCGCCGGGAATGGCTATCGGCCCTGTGCTCTCCCGGCACGCTGCATGGATTGCAGAAAAGCGCGCCCGCCTCGATGACCTCTATGCAGGGCACGAAGCGGAGGAGCACTGCCTGCTCTTCGATGGCCGCCCGTGCACGCTTGTTGCCGGGAACTGTTGCGTATACGACGCACCGTCGCAGCAGGTGGAGTATACCACCCTCGCCGCCCTGAACCGTGCGCTCAGGAAATGGCTGCGCGCTGATCTCGCCGAACGCCTCGAGCGCCACGCCCCCCGCCTCGGCGTGACCTGCGGCAGGGTGACGATCCGCATGCAGCGGACGAGATGGGGGAGCTGCTCTGCGCAGGGTAACTTAAACTTCAACCTGCGCCTGATGGCCCTGCCCGCCGAACTCCGGGACTACGTGGTGATCCACGAGCTCGCCCATCGAAAGATCCCAAACCATTCGGGAAAATACTGGCGATTCCTCGAGGGTTTTGTCCCTGATGCACGACGGGCCGAGGAAGACCTGAAGCGCTACTGGGTGCGCATCGAACGCAACGCCGTATGGTCCGCAGTACGCGACCTCTGATCACCGGGTCCGGGGAGGCGGACTTATTACCGGGTGGATGACGAGGTTAATTGGGATTGATGCGCGTGACCGGCCTGCACCGATGCAACAACGAGCGCACCTGCGCCGCCCTGTGCGTGGCGGTCCCCTTCCTCCTGGTGCTGTGCTATCTTCTTCTGCTGTCCCTCTCCCTCGCCCGGCAGGATTTTCTCACGATGATCGCCCTGATCATCGCCTATATGGTGCCTCCCGCCGGCAAGGAGACGGTCATCCCCCTCGGCATCGCCGTGGGGCTGCCGTGGTGGCTGGTCGCTCTCACCATGACGTTCCTCGATTTCGCCGGCGGGCTCTTCATGGCATGGAATTTCACCCTTGCCCTGAAAATTCCGGTGATAGGCCCGTGGATCGAACGTATGATGCTGGAAGGTCGCGAGTATTTCGATGCACGCCCGTGGCTCGAGCGCCTCTATTTCGCCGGGCTCATGCTATTCGTGATGGTGCCGTTCGAGGGATCGGGCGGGATCAGCGCATCCATTCTCGGCCGGCTGATGGGGATGCGGAAGTACGAGGTGCTCGCGTTCGTCACCATCGGCGCCTTCATCAGCTGTTTTTCCATCGCCCTCGGCGCCGATTACGTGCTCGCCCTGCTCGCACGCCACCATATCGGCGGGGCCTCGGCCGTCCTGCTGGTCTTCATCGCGGGAGGAATCGCCCTCATTGCCCACCATGCCTTCAGGAGGGCGAAAAAAGCATAAAAGCGCATGGATGCGGTCAGGGAACGCTCATTCGTACTTTCCCTTCACGCCCTCCCATCCCGTATACCCGCAGTAGATGCAGCACTCGCCGTGGCAGTGGCGGCACTTTTTCGCAGGACGCGCCACCAGCACCTTTCCCTTCCCGTCACAGTACCTGCAACCGAGCCCCTCGCAGTGGCAGCACACTGCCTCCTCGTATATCGTTTCTTCCTCGGTCATGAACAAATCCTCTTCTTTTCACGTTGCACTGCATTCGTCAAGTAACATTCTTTTCCCGCAGGACATCGCCGGGATTCGTCAGGGGATGCAGAAAGGATTTATTCCTGCGATCTGCCTTCAAAACAGCGTTTTTTGATGATGGTCTCCATGATGGTGCGGGAGCTGCAGAACCCCTCTCCCTGAAAGGCGCCGATCCGTGTGACCTCAGCGTCGATCCCCCGTGTTCGAAGCATTGACTCGAGTTTTTCCACGTCGAAATGCTGGTTGAACCCGATGGTAATCACGTCTGGCCCGATCGCCTCGATGGGGACGAACATATCGTGCTCGTCACCCAGATGGGCGTGATCGACCACCCTGAGGGCCTGCACCATCCTGAGCCGCTGGGATTCGTGAATGACCGGTGCGGGCTTATGCTTCACGTTGGCGTCGCGGGCGACGATAACGTGCAGTTCGTCGCCGAGCGCCCGGGATGCCTCCAGGTAGTAGACGTGCCCGGGGTGCAGGATATCGAAGGTCCCCGTGGCAACGACGCGCCTCATGCGATCACCTCCATGGGATGGGGAGTGCCGTTTGCGGTGAAACAGCGCCACGAATGGCGACCGTAGGGGTAGCCGACGATCAGGTGATACCTGCCGATGGAAGGGAAAAACCGCAAATCAGCAGATGAGGGGGAGAGAACGCCGTTCGGGTGGCTGTGCGCACTTCCTGCGACGTGGGTGTCGAGGGGGAGCATGTATGGCGAAAAGCTGGCGCTCTCGAGCCGACTTATCGTGCCCGGTACCAGATCGAGATCGCTCACCACGCCATTCTCCTCCTTAAGAATCGCCAGAAATTCGCAGGGGTGCTGGGACTTCCCCAGTTCAAGCAGCATGTTCAGCAATTCCTCCCTGATGCCCCGTATTTGCATTGTCTGCCACACTATGTTGCCGTTGCGACCTACATAACAGTTTCACCGGTACCATCGAGTGCTCGACGTTTTAGAATACCCCGTCCTGGTCATAACTCCGCCCGAACCGGAGCGACAGCTCGGCCTTGTAGAGCTCTTTTCCCAGGTACGCGGCGTGGTCGAGCAGCGAGAGGCGCCCTTCCCGGAGCAGCGTGGAAAACACGTCTTCCCAGCATGCCCCCCGGATGGCGACGGCGTCGTGCACCGCCACGATCATGCCGTCTTCTATCCCGATGCGCACATTGCCCTTCGGGTCGTACTCCATCTCGCCGCGCGCGGGCTCTGCGTCGGTTTTCGCATCGTAGTCGAGGGGAGGGGGCCTCCGCTTCCGCTTCTCCTTGATGACCAGCAAATCCAGCCCGAGGTCCTTCGGGTACGGGCGGTCGCCCATCAGGGCCATCATCTCCACGGCGCGCCGCATCTCCGCCACAGACCCTCGTGTCTTGTCGCTGTGTTCGCTGGTAAAGATCACCGCGGCGCCGCACTCGTGCGCCATCCCGGCGAGGAGGGCATTCACGCCGGGCGAGTCGGCATCGATGAGTTCGGTCACGTTGCCGGCGCCAAAGAAGGCCGGCTCATCGATCCCGGAAAACCCTGCCAGCGACGCTGCCAGCCCCGAGCCGACCGGTTGCAGGAGCGGGTCGGCGAGGATGCGCCGTATCCCCAGCGTTCGCGCGGCTTCGATAGTTTCCGCGAGCGATCGTTGCCGGGGGACGATCACCGCCGCGGTGTCCGCCGCCGCCACTGCGTCGCCGACGAGCGGGAGGTTGCCGTCGTGCAGCGAGAGCACGAGGTCGGCACGGCCAAGTCCCGCCCGGATGAGGTCGGGGTCCTGCGTGTCGATGGCGAGTGGCCCCTCCACCGCCGAAAGCGCTTCCATGCAGCGGCGCACGTCCTCTGCCGTGGCGTCGAACCCGAACCCCAGGTCGACGATATCCGCGCCCATCGAGAAATAGCGCTCCACCTCGCGGGCGAGGTGTTCCTGCCGGTGTGCGTCCATGATCTCTGCGAGCACCTTGATCCGCGACGATCCCCCGATCTTCAGCCCCCGGATCCGGTATGCGCACGCCGCTCCCTCCTCCTGCCGCCGCAGCTGCCCGGCGGCCTTTTGCCGGCGCCGGAGGGCGAGAAATTCGTCGGCGGGGACGGTGCGCGAGAATTCCATGGCCGAAAGAAGGCGCAGCATCAGGGGGAGGTCGGCCGCATGCCGGGGCCCCCGGTAAACGGGCACGCCGCTCGCCGCTTCCACCTCCCGGAAGTCGGCGGTGCACATCCCGGAGGTGATAGCGAGGTCGTACTCTCCTCGCTTCAGCAGGGACGCGAGCTGTGAAGGAGTGAGAAACGAGGCGATCTCCCCGGTGACCACCACATCCGCGTCGTACACCCCGGCGGCCCGTTGCACGATGGATGCAGTCTTTTTCCCCGTGGGAAGGAGAATGCGCATACGCTCCCATTAATATCGGAGAGGTGAAAAATGCTTATGATCGAATGTTGAGGTGTGATCTGCACGTCCACACCTGCTTTTCCCGTGACGGGGAGAGCAGCGTGGAAGAGGTGCTCCGGATGGCGAAAAACGCGGGACTCGATGCCATTGCCATCACCGATCACGATACCGTGGACGGGGTGCGGTATGCGCAGACCCTCGAGACCGATATCATCGTGCTGCCCGGTATCGAAATCTCCACGCGGCAGGGCCACCTCATCGCGCTCGGGGTGAGCGAGGTGATCCCGGCGGGCCTTGATTTTTCCGAGACGGTGGCGCTGGCGAGGGAGCGCGGGGCGGTGCTGGTCCTCCCTCACCCCTACCACAAGTGGCGCCATGGTGCAGGGCTGCGGCTCCGGTCCGCCATCGATGAGGTGGATGCCGTCGAGACCTTCAACAGCCGGTACATTACGGGGGGCGCGAACCGGAAAGCGGCCCGTGAGGCTCAAAAACACGGCAAACCGGGTGTGGGAGGGAGCGATGCGCATCATGCCCGCTATGTCGGATTCGGACTCACCTTTGTCGATGCCGACCGCGACCCCGCGTCCATCCTGCAGGCGATCCGGGAGGGCAAAACCAAAGCGGGCGGGCGGATGACACCGCTGCGCACCTACACCACGCAGAGCCTGAAGGGAACGGTGCGCAAGATCAGGAAACGATGACAGCGATGAGGCTCGCGTTCCGGGTGGCGTACATCGGGGACTATTTTTTCGGCTCGCAGATGCAGCCCGGCGTCCGGACGGTGGAAGGTGTATTCATCGCCGCATGTACACGCCTCGACCTGTTCGATGACTGGCGATCTGCCCGGTTTTCGTGTTCGGGGAGGACCGACCGGGGCGTTTCCGCCCGCGGGCAGGTCTGCGCGTTTTGTACCGATCACCCGGAACGTGCCGTCGACGTGCTCAACGTGCAACTGCCGCCCGACTGCTGGTGTTCCGGGTGGGCGGAGGTCCCCGCCACTTTCCATCCCCGCTACGATGCCCGCGAGCGCACCTACCGCTATTACCTGCAGGACGGATCCCTCGATGAACCCGCGCTCGACGAGGCTGCGGCGGCATTTGTCGGCACCCACGATTTCTCCCGCTTTGCCCGTGCCGGGGACAGAAACCCGATCCGCACCATCCGCTCCGCGCGGTGCTTCCGGGAAGGCGGATTTCGGGTTTTCGAGGTGAGGGGAGAGAGTTTTCTCTGGAATATGGTGCGCTGCATGGCGTGGGCACTCATCGCGTGCGGGAAAGGGGATATGACGCCCGCCGATATCGCCTCCCTGCTCGACTACCGGCGGGGCGACCGCATGCCCGCCGCCCCCCCCGAGGGGCTGGTGCTCTGGGACGTCGACTGCGGCATCACCTTCAGACCAATGGCACTCGGCCCGAGAAGAAAAGTGCACCTGGAGGATCAGGTGCGCGGGTGGGTGCTCCGCAAAAAAATTGTGGGTGAACTATGCGGGCCTGGCCTCGATCTCTGAGGGCAGCAGCCGGTTGATGAGGAACTGGGGGATATCGTTCGAACGTTTTACGGTGAGGTAGAACTTTGCCTTGGTGCCTTCCATGCCAAGGTACTTCATGAAGATCTGGAAGTTGGTGGCGAGCACCTGCTTGCCGAACACGCTGATAATCGCCCGGCGCTCGGAGACCAGCTTCTCCTCGCCCACCACGATTTTGTCACGCCGTCCGTTCACATCGATGATCATCTCGTTTTCATAGGTGAGCGCCATCATCGGGGTGTTGCCCACGGTCACCCGCTCGCCGTCGGGGAAGAGCACCACGTAGGTGGTGGTGTAGGGGTATGCCATGCCTTCCCGGGGTTCGGTCACCGTCACGCCGAGTGTCAACAGCCCTCCGGCGAGAATGGCGACGAAAACCAAGACGACCGCAAGGATGACCTTGCTCTTGCCCTTCTTTTTGGGCTGGGGGGGGTCCTCTTTTCCCACGATCTTGTCCATGGTGATGGCCTGACGGACCCATTCGAAATCAGGCTCCTCTTCCGGGGCAGCCTCGCGCCGGGCTGCATGCCCTGCATCGGCCTTCTTCCCGGTCCAATCATCCGCATCAGCTTCACGCCGCGGTTCCTCCACCGGCTCGATGATCCCGTCCGGTTCCGGCTGCGGCTCCGGTTCCTTCGGGGGGGGTACGGGCGCATCAGTCTCCTCAACGTCAGCTTTTTCAGGATTATCCCGTTTTTCCGGGTTATTGGCGTCACTGGTCATGGCATCTCCTCATATACAGAACATCGATATGTTCATATTTAATGATATTGCAGTGATTATCTCTAGTGATAATCTTTATATCTTTCCTTTTGATGGCAGATTCCCAAACTCTCATTATCATTCATAGACAAATATTGTGAGTGAGGTTTCCAATGGCCAATATCCCACAAGAGGAGTATATTTTCAAAACCACATCAGCATGTGCGGGATGCAGCTCCTCCCTGTGTCTGCGGCATATCCTGAAGGCAGCGGGCCCCGATAGCGTTCTGGTGGTCCCTGCATGCTGCACGAGCGTTATTCAGGGGATTTATCCGAACACGGCCTTCAATATCCCCGTGTACAATGTTGCCTTTGCGGCGGCTGCCGCCGTGGCGTCGGGGATGAGCACGGCGTTGCGCGCAGCCGGCCGGAAGACAAACGTCATCTGTTATGCGGGAGACGGCGGCACGGTCGATATCGGTATCCAGGCGCTGTCCGGGGCACTCGAGCGGGGTACTGATTTCCTCTACATCTGCTACGACAACGAGGCCTACAGCAACACCGGGATGCAGCGCTCGGGCGGAACGCCCCTCGGTGCGGCGACAACCACCACGCCGGGAGGGAAAACGGAGGGCAAAAAGGATCTTGACCTCATCGTCGAGGCCCACGACCCCCCTTACATGGCCACGGCGTGCAGCGCCTACCCGATCGATCTCTACAAGAAAGTAGAAAAGGCGCTCTCCATCGAAGGCCCGACGTTCATCCACATCCTTGCCCCCTGTCCTCCGGGGTGGCGCTATCCTGCGGATAAAACCGTGGAGATGGGCAAGCTCGCGGTCCGGACGGGAATGTGGATCCTCTATGAGCGGGAGCACGGGCAGCTTTCCATCAGCGGCCCGTCGAAGAACGCAATGCGGAAACCGCTTCCCATCGAGGAATATCTCGAAAAACAGGGCCGCTTCAAGAATATCGACCAGCGCTCGATCACCGTCCTGCAGCAGCAGGTGGAGCGCCACATGGCGCGGATCGCACGGGAGGCAGAAGGCATATGCTGACCATTGCCACAGGAAACAAGGCGGTCGCCGACGCGGTGAAGGATGCGGTGCCGGCGATCGTCGCCGCCTATCCCATCACCCCCCAGACCGAGATAGTGGAACAGATTGCAAATTACGTGGCGAGCGGTCAGCTCGCCTCGAAATACATCCCGGTGGAGAGCGAGCACTCCGCCATGGCGGCCTGCATCGGGGCGAGCGCCACCGGGGCGAGGGCGTTCACGGCCACGAGTTCGCACGGGCTCGTCTACATGTGCGAGATGCTCCACTGGGCGGTCGGCGCACGGCTCCCCATCGTCATGGCCAACGCCAACCGGGCGCTCGGCCCCGGATGGAACATCTGGGCGGAGCACACCGATTCGCTCTCCATGCGGGATACGGGGTGGCTCCAGGTCTATGTCGGGTCGGTACAGGAAGCATATGACGCCACCCTGATGGCGTTCCGCATCGCCGAGCATAACGACGTGCTCCTGCCGGTCATGGTCAACCTCGACGGGTTCGCCCTCACCCACATCACCCAGTCTCTGGAAACGGTCGACCCGGGAGATTTCATCCCGCCGATGCACCTCCCCCACGCCATCGACACCGGGCGGCCCGCGGGCTACGGCACGCTCACCGCGCCGGGTGACTACTACCGGTTCAGGTGGGATATCGAGCGCTCGATGCGGAACGCGGTGTCGGTCATCGAGGAGACGCAGGACGAGTTCGGAAAGCGTTTTGGGCGTACATACGGTATGACGGAGGAATACCGCTGCGCGGATGCCGAGGTGGTCGTGGTGGCCATGGGAACGCTCGGCAAGGAGGTGGAGATCGCCGTGGACATCTTACGCGGCCAGGGAGTGAAGGCAGGTTCCATGCGCCTGCGCTGGTTCAGGCCGTTTCCGGACCTCGATCTTGCCGGAAAGGAGGTCGTGGTCATCGACCGCGATTACTCATTCGGATTCGGCGGTATCGTTGCCCATGCCATCGCCTCGAAGTACGATGTCCCGATCTTCAGCGTGATCGCCGGGCTTGGCGGCCAGGAAGTGACCTATGACGATATCGCAGGGTTCGTGCGGGACCGCAGACCCGGTGACGAGTACTGGTTCGGGGTGGATGCCTGATGTACGAGATACGACTCCATTCGAGGGGAGGGCAGGGCGGGGTGACCGCGGCAAAAATGCTCGCCCTTGCGGCGATCCGGGAGGGCAAATTCGCCACGGCGTGCCCGTTCTACGGGGCGGAACGACGGGGCGCTCCGGTGGTCTCCTACATCCGGATCGACGATGCCCCCATCAAGGTCTACAGCCAGATCCGGCAGCCCGACCTGGTGATCGTGCTCGATATGTCGGTCATGGAGACGGTGGATGTCCTGCAGGGGATACGGGAGGACGGGCGCGTGCTCATCAACAGCCCGCACCCCGTGGACATGCAGGGCCATCCGACCTACCACGTGGATCTCACCGGTATCGCCCTCTCCCTGAACCTGGTGATCGCCGGGAGCCCCATCCTGAACACCCCGCTCATGGGTGCGCTCGCGAAGATGGGATACGTCACCTTCGATTCGGTGAAAGGCGCTATTGAAGAGACATTTTCGGACGACCGCAACGTGGAAGCGGCACAACTGGCATACGAGGAGCTGGAACGATGAGCGAGCGACTGGCAATCAGCAAACCGGTGAAGGCGGCATGCGGCAAGACCGGAACGTGGCGCACGTTCCGTCCCGTGGTCGACAGGGAGCAGTGCAATGCATGCGGCCTGTGTGCGATGTACTGCCCGGACGGCTGCATCGATGACGATCAAAACATCGACCTTGAATTTTGCAAGGGCTGCGGCATCTGCGCGAACGAGTGCCCCAAAAAAGCGATTGAGATGGTCAGGGAAGAGGACTAGATCGCTTCCCCCGCTCCCCTCGTCTTATCCGTGCCGCACACTGCGGTCAGCCGGTTTCTTCCTCTTCTATCGGGCACTGGCCGATGTACTCGAGGTCGAATTTGTAGAAATGGGTATACCCGCAGTTGTGGCATCGGGTGGTGAAATGGTTGCAGCCGACAATGAGATCGTGCGGCCCTTCCACCCCGCAGTTTTTACAAGGGGCTTCGGGTTGCAGTTCCCAGACATCGTAACAGCCGATCGGGGTGTAGACCCCGATATCCGCCTCCTCCTCAACCCTCGGTACAAAGATGCGGGTTGCACCGCAGTTGGAACAGACCACCTGGGCCTGTGAGGAGACCGCTTTAATCACCTGATCTGCCTCGACGCCGCAATGGTAACATTTCACGCGGTGCTTGGTGAAAATGAACCGCTCTCCCATACTGCTCTATTCGTTGTTCTCCCCATAAAGGATGTGGTATATCGGCTGTCCGGCGCCGGGTGGCGACCGCTCTTTTCAGAATGAGGGCGCTTTCTTCAGCACAACGTGGAACGCCGCCCCCTCCTCCTGCATCCCCGGCACCCGGTCATCTGCCCAGACTGCCCCGCCATAGCGATCAACAAGCATCCTGACGATATAGAGGCCGAGGCCCTGGCCGCGACGGCTGTCCTCCTGCACGTAGCGCTCGAATATACGCCTTTTCATGGCGGGCGGGATGCCGGGCCCGTCATCTTCCACGGAAACCCGCACACGATCCGCCCCTGCCTCCTCGACACGGACGGCGATGCGGGACTGTTCCCCGGCATATTTTCTGCTGTTGTCGATAAGGTTGGAGAAGATGCGGGAGAGGAGTTCGTCGGCATAGACGTACACCTTGGTGCCCTCGTAGGTGATATGCAGGTCGGGGAAGCTGCGGATCTGGCGCCGGATCACCTGGTCGAGATCAACCGGCGTGAGGACGGGCTCGTGCTCCTGGATGGCCCGCATGGTGGCCACGTTGTCGAGGATCGTGCTACCGGTCCGTACAGCCCCCATCAATTTCTTCGCGTACTCTGCCGCCGCGCCTTCCACCTCCTCGCCAAGCAGCTGCGAATAGCCGAGGGCGATGGTATTGGCGTTTTTGATGTCGTGGGTCATGATATCCAGGTAGAGGTTGGTCTGCCGGTTCGACGCGTCGAGTTTCGCGGTGCGCACGGCGACTTTCTTTTCGAGATTCTCACTGTACTGCCTGACCTCTTCTTCCGAGGAACGGAGTTTCTCGATGGTGGAACGCAGGGATCCGACCATGGTAGTGATGGCATGTTCGAGCCGCACCAGCTCCTGCACCGCGGTGGTGCGGATGGCGTGGTCGAGGTTGCCCGATGCGATTTTATCGACATCGTCGACGATCCCGGCGATAGGTCGGGTCATGTAACGGGCGACGCCGTACGCCATCCCGCAGCCGAGAAGGATGGCAGCGAGGGCGACCAAGATATGCTTGAACATCACCGCAGCGATTGTTTCATCGATCGCCGCTGTATTGTAGACCAGTTCAACCACCAGGCTCATATCCGAGGGGTAGTCCGGATCCCTGAGATCGACGAAGAGATAGCGGGTGATGGTGTGGTTGGCCGCATCCACAACCTCGTAGTCGGTGCGGGACGGGAAGATGGTGCCGGTGATCAGGGTTCGCACCGCGTCATCGGTCTGGTCACGGTGTTCGATTTTGTCCCCCAGCATGTCGTAGATTTCAACGGACTCAAGGTACGGGTTGATTGATTGGAGTTCACCGTA